>NZ_JBSFDP010000036.1:0-69431 GCF_053593975.1 Streptomyces sp. NPDC002004 | reverse complement strand
GTTGGGGGCGGGGGGGGGCGCGGGGGGGGGCGCGCCCCGCCGCCCCCCCCCCGCGGGGGGGGGGGGGGGCGGGGGGCCCCCCCCCCCCCCCCCCCCGCCGCGCCATGTACGTCGTTGTCTCGTCAACTTTGCCCGTCGTGGCCGAAAAACAACGCTCGATGTCTTCCCTTGACGTGACATGAGCACGTAATGTCCCGCGCCTGGCGGCGAGGACGGTCCTCCCGCCCGTCCGCGAGGAGGCTCCATGCGCGCAGGTTCCCTGTCCCCGCGTTCCCTCAGACGCATCCTCGGTACCGCCGTCGTGGCCGGAACCCTGGCCGTCGCCCCGCTCTCGCTCTCGGCGGCAGGCGCGACGGCCGCCGCCAAGTCCCCCTCGGCGCCCGAGAAGTGCGCCGACGGCGCGAACGCCGCCGCACGCGCCGCCAAGCCGGTGCACTCCCGCCACGCCCACGAGCCCAACGAGGTGACCGAGGCCAGGGCCCAGGCGATGCAGACGGACCTGACACGCAGGCTGCAGCACCTGCGTGCGTCAGGCCGCGGCGTCTCCGCGGCCGCCACGACGACCGTCCCCGTGTACGTCCACGTCGTCCACGACGGCGCGGCCGGCAACCTCTCGTCGAGCGACATCGACCGGCAGATCACCGTCCTCAACGCGGCGTACTCCGGCCAGGGCACCGGGAACACAGACTCCGGCTTCCGGTTCACGCTCGCCGGCACCGACTACACCGACAACCCAGCCTGGTACAACGGCATCGCGCCCGGCTCCGCCGCCGAGAAGCAGATGAAGTCGGCGCTGCGCAAGGGCGGCGCGAACGCGCTCAACCTCTACACCGCCAGCCTCGGCCAGGACCTTCTCGGCTGGGCCACCTTCCCGTCCTCGTACCGCTCGAACCCGTCCGACGACGGTGTGGTCGTCCTCGACACCTCACTGCCCGGCGGGTCGGCCACGAACTACGACGAGGGCGACACCGCCACCCACGAGATCGGCCACTGGCTCGGGCTGTACCACACCTTCCAGGGCGGCTGCGGCGGCCAGGGCGACTACGTCTCCGACACCCCGGCCGAGAAGAGCGCCGCGTACCAGTGCCCGACGGGGCGGGACTCCTGCACCAACAAGCCCGGGGCCGACCCGATCCACAACTTCATGGACTACACCTACGACGCGTGCATGTACCAGTTCACGGCGGGTCAGGTGCAGCGGATGAAGGACAGCTGGGCGGCGTACCGCGCCACGGGGTGACCCGCGGGGCCCGGCCTCACAGCGAGTCGAGGAAGCCGAGCGCCACCCTCCAGGTGGCCTCGGCGGCCTCCTCGTCGAAGTCCGGCAGCTCGAAGTCGGTGTAGAGGTGGCCGGCCCCGGCGTAACGGTAGATCTCGACGTCGGCGCCCGCCCTGCGCATCTGCAGATACCAGGCGCTCAGCCAGTCGTCGGTCTCGAACGGGTCCGGCTCGGCGACGTGCAGCTGCACCGGGAGCTCGTCCACGGACGCGTTGACCGCGAGGTCGGAGGTGCCGTGCAGCAGGAGCAGACCGCGTGCCTTCTCGTCGCCGAGCGCCAGGTTCTGCGCGATGGAGGCGCCGAGCGAGAAGCCCGCGTACACCAGACCGCGCTCGGAGTACGGAGCCGCCGCCAGGACCGCGCGCCTGAGCAGTTCGTCCTTGCCGATCTCGTCCTTGTGGGCCATGCCCTCCTCGACGGTCTCGAAGGTGCGCCCCTCGAACAGGTCGGGGGTCCACACCTCGTGTCCGGCCGCGCGCATCCCCTCGGCGGCCGCGCGCACCGCGGGCCGCAGCCCGTACGTCGAGTGAAAGAGCATGATGTTCATGGGGCCCATGGTGCCAGGTGCGGGCCCACTGCCTGCGCCGGTGCCCGGCGCCCGTCCCGGCTCAGCGTCCGGGTACCGCCCCGCCACTGACCTGGATGACCTGCGCGGTGATGTGCCCGGCTGCCTGGGAGGCCAGCCAGTACAGGGTCTCGGCGACGTCCTCGGGGGTGCCCGCGCGGCCGGTGAGGGCCTGCGCGGAGCGCGCGGCGTGCTCCTCCTCGGGCATCCCGGAGCCGAAGAACTCGGTGCCCTCGACGAAGCCGGGCGCCACGACGTTCACGGTGATGCCACGAGGGCCGAGGTCACGGGCCAGGTCGACGGCGTACGGGTGGAGGGCCGCCTTGGCGCCCGCGTAGGCGCCGCTTCCGGAGCCGCGGTAGGCCGCGACGGAGCTGATGAAGAGGACGCGGCCGCCGGGGGACGCGAGCCGCTCGCGCAGGGCCTCGGTGAGCAGCACCGCCGTCAGCGTATTGATCCGGAAATTGACGCTCCAGTTGTGCGCGACCGCGGTGAGCGGGTCGCTGTCGCCCTGCGGCGTCGGCTCCAGCCTGCCGCTGCCGCCCGCACTGTGGATCAGCACGTCCACCGCGCCCATCTCGCGGCGCACGAACTCGGCCGCACCGCGCGCACCCGCGACCTCGCCGAGGTCGGCGGCGTACGTCAGAGCGCCGGGCACTCCCGCCTTCTCGAGGGTCTCCGCCCGCCGCCCGAGCAGCAGAACCTGGTCGCCGACGGCCGCGAAGGCCCGCGCGGCCGCGCGGCCGATGCCGGTGCCGCCGCCACTGATCACCACGTTGCGTACCACGGAGCGAGCCTAGCCGCACCGGGCCGCCGAAGCGGGAATCCGGGCGCGGTGCCGCCGCCTTCCCGCTCGCTCGAAGCATGCCGGCGGACGGGGCCCGTGCCCCTCGGCGGATCCATGGGGGACGGTCCCGGCAACGCGGCCGGGGTTGCCTCCCGCCCCGTCGAGGCGGTGGCGGCGCGTGCCGGACGTCGCGGGGGGAAGGGGAGTTCGCCGACAGGACCTATCGCAGGCTACGCACGTCCAGCCGGTGCAGCACCCGGTCGGTGATCTCCGGGTCGGCGCCGGGCTCGTTGCGGGCGGCGAGGACCTCGTGGCGGGCAGCGGACATCATCTCGTTCTGGATGCGCCGCATCCGCTCGAGCCGTTCCAGGCGCTGCGTCTGCGCCTCGCGGCGTTCCTCGTCGGCCACCTCGGGGCTCAGGCGCACGCCGATGTCGAAGGCGCGGCGCAGCAGTTGCTCGGCGATACCCTCCGGCAGATCCTCGACCTCCTCGATCTCCTTCAGCCGTCGTCGCGCGGCCTTCGCGGCCCGTACGGCGAGTTCCTTCTCGTAGGCCTTCTCGGCCTCGACGTCGGCCCGCACGTCCAGCCTCCGGACCAGCCAGGGCAGGGTCAGCCCCTGGACGACGAGGGTGACCATGATGACGCCGAACGCGATGAAGATGATCTCGTCCCGGCCCGGGAAGGGCGCGCCGCCGGCCGTCTTCAGCGGAAGGGCGAGCGCCAGCGCCACCGAAGCCACGCCCCGCATACCTGCCCACCACATGACCACGGTCTCCCGCCAGCCGGTGGGGACCTCCTCGTCGTAGTCGCGCCGCGCATGGAGCCGCTTGGTGAGCCAGGCCGCGGGCAGCAGCCACAGCAGGCGCACGAGGACGACCACGGCGACGACCGCACCGGCCCAGCCGAGCATCTCGTGCCAGTGTCCGCCCGCCGACCTGATCGCGACATGGAGTTCGAGTCCGATGAGTCCGAAGGCGACGCCGGTGACGAGGGTTTCGACGACGTCCCAGAAGCTGCGCCCGGCGAGCCGGAACAGGACCTCGTCGGCGTCCCGCATGAACTCGGCGACGAACAGCCCGGTGGTGAGCACGGCGAGCACACCGGAGCCGTGCAGCACCTCGGCCAGGACGTAACTGCCGTAGGGCAGCAGGAGGGTCAGTCCGACCTGGAGCGTGGCGTCCCCGAGCAGGCGCATGATGCGGTTCGCCACCCAGCCGAGCCCGAGACCGACGGCGACCGCGACGACGGCGGAGAGCACCAGGTCGAGGACGGCCCCGCGGAACGAGAACATGCCGCTGACGACGGCGGTGACGGCCACGTGGTAGACGACGATCGCGGTGACGTCGTTGAACAGGCCCTCGCCCTCCAGGATCGACACGAGCCGGCGCGGCAGTCCGAGCCGGCTCGCGACGGCCGTCGCAGCGACCGGGTCGGGCGGGGCGGCGAGCGCGCCCAGCGCCACTGCCGCGGCGATCGGGAGCCCCGGCACGATGCTGTGGGCGACGAACCCGACGGCCGCGGTGGTGACGAGGACGAGCGCGACGGCGAGGAGGAAGATCGGCCGCCTGTTGGCCACGAACTGCCGCCAGGAGGTGCGCCGCGCGGCTGCGTAGATCAGCGGCGGCAGGAGGGCGGGCAGGATGAAGTCCGGCGGGACGGCGACGTTCGGCACGAAGCCGGGCAGTGCGAGGGCGATGCCGAGCAGCGTCATCAGCACCGGCGCGGGCAGTGCGAGCCGGTCCCCGAGCGGGACGCTCACCAGGGCCCCGAGCAGCAGGACGAACAACAGGGCCAGCTGATCCACGTGCGCGCTCCGGCCGGGTCTGGGCGATCAGGACGATCAAGGGGTCCAGCGTGCCACGCGTATCGGTGCCCGTGCCCGCACGACGGACTGGGGCAGGCCCGCCCGGCCCCGGCAGGCGTCCGCCGATCACCCCGCGAGCCCGGCGTGATCGGCAGGACATCCCCTAGCGGCAGGAGGGCGGCCGCTGCGTCGTCGCGGTCGTGCCGGGGCCCGCGGTGCCGGGGCCGGACGCTTCCGGTATGCCTGCGGGGGTCCGCGGCCCGGACCGCGTGGGCACCACGACGGAGGGTTCCCGGCCCGGCGCTGCGGGACAGCGGGTCCCGGGGACGCCGACCTCGACGGTGGTCCCGCGGTGATGGGGTGTCTCGCCCGCCGAGGCGTGCCAGGTGCCGGCGAGTCCGAGTCCGGTGGCCGCGAACACCGCGGCAACCATGGGCATGACAGGTCGATTCCTCCGGTGCTTCCCGGACGTCGAGCTACGCATCACTGGCTCCGTCGATGGGGGGTACGGGTGCGGCGGGGTTGCGGCGACCGTAGGGGGCGACGCCAAACCCGTCAAGCAGGACTGGAAAGGTTCCTAACGGACAAGACTCCCCACCGCGGACCTCACCCACCCGTCACCGCCCGCACGTGACCGATTGCGGCATGCCCGGGGACACATCGACGGCGTCCCCTCACGAGCGGACGTGATCCGCCCATGAGGCAGAGCAGTCCGCGCTCTCGTCCCGGGCAGAGAAGTCCGCACCCGCGTCCCTGCCGTGGCTCGTCCGCGGACGCGACCCGCGCCTCCTCCACGGAAGCGAGCGCGCCCGGCGCCGACGCGAACCGTGCCTCACCCGTGGACGCGTGCCATGGGCGGCGCGTCCACGGCGTGGCTCACAGGGCGCGTCGCATCGCCCGGTGCGGTATGCCCGCGTCCGGGAACTCCGGCCCGTACACCTCGTAGCCCAGCCGCTCGTAGAAGCCGAGGGCCTGCGTCTGCGCGTGCAGGTCCACAGCCCGCAGGCCGAGCGTGCGGGCCGCGTCCTCGATGCCGCGCACGAGCGCGGCGCCGACGCCGAGTCCGCGCGCCTCCCGCGAGACGGCGAGCCGGCCGAGCGACCCGACGGACGGATCGCCGCCCGTCTTCCCCGCCGCGGCGGCGCCGTGCAGCAGACGGCCCGTACCCAGCGGCAGGCCGTCGCGGCGGACGGCGAGAAGATGCACCGCGACGGCGTCGTACGCGTCGTACTCGATGTCCTCCGGGACGCCCTGCTCGCCGACGAAGACCTCCTTGCGCACCGCGAAGCAGGCCTCGCGGTCGGCTCCGTCGTCGGCGACCCGGACAGCGAAGCCCCGGTCCTGCGCACCGCTCACGAGCTCTCCGCCCGCACGCGGTCGAGGGCCTCCTGGAGGTCCGCCGGATAGTCGCTGGCGAACTCCGCCCAGCTGCCGTCACCCGGGTGCTCGAAGCCGAGCCGCACCGCGTGCAGCCACTGCCGGCCGATGCCCAGACGCTTGGCGATGGTCGGGTCCGCGCCGTACGTCAGGTCGCCGACGCAGGGGTGGCGGTGGGCGGCCATGTGCACACGGATCTGGTGCGTGCGGCCGGTCTCCAGCTTGACGTCGAGCAGCGAGGCCGCCCGGAACGCCTCGATCAGGTCGTAGTGCGTGATCGAGGGCTTGCCCTCGGCGGTCACCGCCCACTTGTAGTCGTGGTGCGGGTGGCGCCCGATGGGCGCGTCGATCGTGCCGCTCGTGGGGTCCGGGTGGCCCTGGACGAGGGTGTGGTACCGCTTGTCCACCGTGCGGTCCCGGAACTGCTGCTTCAGCGAGGTGTACGCGTACTCCGACTTGGCGACCACCATCAGGCCCGACGTACCGACGTCGAGGCGGTGCACGATGCCCTGGCGCTCGGCGGCCCCGGACGTCGAGATCCGGTATCCCGCGGCGGCGAGGCCGCCGATCACGGTCGGCCCGGTCCAGCCGGGGCTCGGGTGGGCGGCGACACCGACCGGCTTGACGATCACGACCACATCGTCGTCGTCGTGCACGATCTCCATGCCGTCGACGGGCTCGGCGACCACCTGCACGGGCGCGGGCGCCTGGGGCATCTCGACCTCGAGCCAGGCACCGCCGTGCACCCGCTCGGACTTGCCGACCACCGTGCCGTCGACCAGCACCTTGCCTGCCGCGGCCAGCTCCGCCGCCTTCGTACGGGAGAAGCCGAACATGCGCGAGATGGCGGCGTCGACGCGCTCGCCCTCCAGGCCGTCGGGCACGGGCAGGGTACGGATCTCGGGAATCGTGCTCACCCGTCGAGTATGCCGGACGGGTGGGACAGCCCCGTACGCGCGCCCTGGGCGAGGGATTTCCGGGCGTTCTCCTGCGGCCCCGCGCGAGCGCGGCACGGCGGGGGCGGGAGGTCCACCGGCGGTGCCCCCCATGACGTCCCGCGCGCGGGCCGTGCACAGCGCCCGGGAAGCCCCGCGCCGGTCCTCAGTCCTTGTGGACCGTGCCGTCCGGGTCGAGGCCGCGGAAGGAGAGCAGCACGATCAGGATGCCGCCGCAGACGATCGCCGAGTCGGCGAGGTTGAAGACCGCGAAGCCCTTGGGGGCGATGAAGTCGACGACGGCGCCCTCGAAGACCCCGGGCGAACGGAACAGCCGGTCGGTGAGGTTGCCGAGCGCGCCGCCCAGCAGGAGGCCGAGCGCGATCGCCCAGGGCAGGCTGTACAGCTTGCGGGCGAGCCGCGCGATCACCACGATCACGGCGGCGGCGATCACCGTGAAGATCACGGTGAAGGCCTCGCCGACCCCGAAGGCGGCGCCCGGGTTGCGGATGGCTTCGAGCCGCAGCCAGTCGCCGATCAGGTCGATGGGCTCACGGTGCTCCAGCTTGGCGACCACGATCATCTTGCTGACCAGGTCCAGGGCGTACGCCAGGGCCGCCACCGAGAACAGGACGGCGATCTTGCGCTTGCCCCTGGCCGGCGCCGGCTCGGCCCCGTCGGCCCCGGCGGACTGTGCGGTCCCCGCAGCCGCTGCCCCCTCCGGCCGGGCGCCTTCCGGCTCGCTCCCGTCCGGCTCCGGGTTTTCCGGCGTACCGATGATGCGCTCCGCCTCTGCCACGTGAGTCCCTCAACCTAGGTGCCTGACTGAGGACGAGAGTACGGCACGCGCGCGCGAGTGCACGTGCCGCCGGCCGGGGTCGTCCGCTCAGGGACGGCGTTCCTGCTTCTGCTTGCACTCCACGCACAGGGTGGCCCGGGGGAACGCCTGCATCCGGGCCTTGCCGATGGGGTTGCCGCAGTTCTCGCAGAGCCCGTACGTACCCGCCTCGAGACGCTCCAGGGCGCGCTCGGTCTGGATCAGCATCTCGCGCGCGTTGGCCGCGAGGGCCAGCTCGTGTTCGCGCGTGATGTTCTTGGTGCCGGTGTCGGCCTGGTCGTCGCCGGCCCCGTCACCGGAGTCCCGCATCAGGCCGGCGAGCGACTGCTCGGAGGAGCTGAGCTCCTCGCGCAGGCGCTGCGCCTCGTCGGAGAGCTCGGCGCGGGCCTCCGCGACCTCCTCCGGGGTCCAGGGGTCCTCCCCCGGGCGGACCGCGAGCTCGGCCGCCCCGGCACGCGCCTTGGGCACCGCACCGGGATCGGAGGCAGCGGTGACCGCGCCCGGGGTCTTCTTAGCAACCACAGCCGTGGCTCCCGTCGTCGTCTTCCCGGCCCCGGAGGCTGCCGCCTCGTCGACCGCGGGGATCTTCCCTGCACTGGTACTGCCCGCGCCGCGCCTGCCCTCGCCGGTCCCGGCCGCGGACTTCTTCGCGGGGCCCTTCGCCGCCGTGGTCCTCGTGGCCGGAGCCTTCCGGGATGCGTCCTTCTCGGGCTGGGTCTTCCCTGCCGCGGCGTTCTTGGCGGTCTTGGCGGTGGCCTTCCTGGCGGCCGACTTCACGGTCCCGGCCGCCTTCCCGGATGCGTCGTGTCCCGACGCCTCGGCGGTGTTCTTCGGGGCCGTGCCGCTTCCGACGGGCTCCTCCCGGGACGCCGCCTTCGCCGTGGGTGCCTCCTTGGACTGTGCCTTCCCGGTCACCGCCTTCTTCGCGGCCGTCTTCTTGACGGCCGTCTTCCCGGCGGTCGACTTGGCGGCCGACTTCCTGGACGTCGTCTTCCCGGCCGCGTCCTTCCTGTCGACCTTGTCGACCGCGTCCACCGCGTCCACCGCGTCCACGTCCATGACCGCGTCCTCCTTGGTCCCGGACGCCCTTCCCGAGATCGTCCCGGTCGCGACCCTCGTCGCCGTGACCGATTCGGCGGCCGATGCCCCCGCCGACCCGGCCCTGACCGTCTTCCTCGGCGCCCCCTCGCCGTGCGCTGCCGGCTTGGAAGCGGTTCTCGCCGCGACCGCACCCTTGGTTCCGCCGGACGCCGACTTCGGTGCGGCGGTCTTCTTCGCCACCATGGTCGCGGCCCCTTCACATATTGTGATCTTGCTCGCGAATCGTGCTGGGACGATAAATCGACTCCAGGCCCGCGGCAACGGGGCACGCCGCCCGATATGCCCGCCCCACGGGGGTCTCGCGACTGGCCTGCCTGCGTTGTGCCCACCTCTCCGCTCCGTAATCCGCCCCGGACGCCCGGGCGCCATTCGGGTCACCGCAGGCCCTCGGGCCGGGCACCCGGAAAACCGGTCGGCCGCGCGCTGCGAGGCCCCGTACACTGGGCGGAGCGAAAAGGCGTGGATGGGGACGAGTAGCGGCGTACGCAGCCATGAGCGATCCGGGGACGGTGCGAGCCCGGGGGCGAGCGCGACGTGAAGATCACCCCGGAGCCACCGGAAGAAAGCCGAAGCCCGGGCCGAGGCGAGTAGAGCCGGTATCGCGACCCCAATGAGGGGGCTCCCCGGCGAGGACACCCGCCGGAGAGCCAAGGAGGGTGGTACCGCGGGAGCGCGCCGAACCGGCAGCCGGCTCTCGTCCCTCCGACGGAAGCCATCAGTCCGTTGGAGGAGCTCGTCGATGACCCCGCCGCAGTACCGCCAGGTGCCCGCCCAGGTCGACCTGCCCGCCCTCGAGCACGAGGTGCTCGGCTTCTGGCGCGAGCAGAAGATCTTTGCCAAGAGCCTGGAGCAGTCCGAGGGCCGCCCGGAGTGGGTGTTCTACGAAGGCCCGCCCACCGCGAACGGCATGCCCGGCGCCCACCACATCGAGGCGCGCGTCTTCAAGGACGTCTTCCCGCGCTTCAGGACCATGCGCGGCTACCACGTGGCCCGCAAGGCCGGCTGGGACTGCCACGGCCTGCCGGTGGAGCTGGCGGTCGAGAAGGAGCTCGGCTTCAACGGGAAGAAGGACATCGAGGCGTACGGCATCGCCGAGTTCAACGCCAAGTGCCGCGAGTCCGTGACCCGGCACACGGACGCCTTCGCCGAGCTCACGACCCGCATGGGTTACTGGACGGACCTGGACGGCGCCTACCGCACCATGGACCCGGACTACATCGAGTCCGTGTGGTGGTCGCTCAAGGAGATCTTCAACAAGGGCCTGCTGGTCCAGGACCACCGCGTCGCCCCCTGGTGCCCGCGCTGCGGCACCGGCCTGTCCGACCACGAGCTGGCGCAGGGCTACGAGACGGTCGTCGACCCGTCCGTCTACGTGCGTTTCCCGCTCACCTCCGGTCCGCTCGCGGGCGAGGCCGCCCTGCTCGTGTGGACGACGACCCCCTGGACCCTGGTGTCCAACACGGCCGTCGCCGCGCACCCCGATGTGACCTACGTCGTCGCGACGAACGGCGAGGAGAAGCTCGTCGTCGCCGAGCCGCTCGTCGAGAAGTCGCTCGGCGAGGGCTGGGAGACGACCGGCCGCAGCTTCACCGGTGCCGAGATGGAGCGCTGGACGTACCAGCGCCCCTTCGAACTGGTGGCGTTCGAGGAGCCGGCGCACTACGTGGTGAACGCCGAGTACGTGACCACCGAGGACGGCACCGGTCTGGTCCACCAGTCCCCCGCCTTCGGTGAGGACGACCTCAAGGTCTGCCGCGCGTACGGCCTGCCGGTGGTGAACCCGGTCCGCCCGGACGGCACCTTCGAGGAGGACGTCCCGCTGGTGGGCGGCGTCTTCTTCAAGAAGGCCGACGAGGCGCTGACGAAGGACCTGGACGGCCGCGGACTGCTGTTCAAGCACATCCCGTACGAGCACAGCTATCCGCACTGCTGGCGCTGCCACACCGCGCTGCTCTACTACGCGCAGCCGTCCTGGTACATCCGCACCACCGCGGTCAAGGACCGTCTCCTCGAGGAGAACGAGAACACGAACTGGTTCCCCGAGACCGTCAAGCACGGCCGCTTCGGGGACTGGCTCACCAACAACATCGACTGGGCGCTGTCCCGCAACCGCTACTGGGGCACCCCGCTGCCGATCTGGCGCTGCGAGGAGGGCCACCTCACCTGCGTCGGTTCGCGCGCCGAGCTGACCACGCTGACGGGCACGGACCAGTCGGAGCTCGACCCGCACCGCCCGTTCATCGACGCCGTCACCTTCCCGTGCCCGCAGGACGGCTGCACGAGCACGGCGACGCGCGTCCCCGAGGTCATCGACGCCTGGTACGACTCGGGCTCGATGCCGTTCGCGCAGTGGGGCTACCCGCACCGGAACAAGGACGTCTTCGAGAGCCGCTACCCGGCGCAGTTCATCTCGGAGGCCATCGACCAGACCCGTGGCTGGTTCTACACGCTGATGGCGGTCGGCACGCTGGTCTTCGACAAGTCCAGCTACGAGAACGTGGTCTGCCTCGGTCACATCCTGGCCGAGGACGGCCGCAAGATGTCCAAGCACCTGGGCAACACCCTTCAGCCCATCCCACTCATGGACCAGCACGGCGCGGACGCGGTGCGCTGGTTCATGGCGGCCGGCGGCTCCCCCTGGGCAGCCCGCCGCGTCGGCCACGGCACCATCCAGGAGGTCGTCCGCAAGACGCTCCTCACGTACTGGAACACGGTCGCCTTCCAGGCCCTGTACGCACGTACGTCGGGCTGGGCGCCCTCGGAGGCCGACCCGGCCCCCGCCGAGCGCACGGTCCTCGACCGGTGGCTGCTGAGCGAGCTCAACGCCCTGGTGGACCAGGTCACCGAGTCCCTGGAGGCCTACGACACCCAGCGTGCGGGCAAGCTCCTGTCGGCCTTCGTCGACGATCTGTCGAACTGGTACGTGCGCCGGTCCCGGCGCCGCTTCTGGCAGGGCGACAAGGCGGCGCTGCGCACGCTGCACGAGGTCGTCGAGACGGTCACCCGCCTCATGTCGCCGATCACTCCGTTCATCACCGAGCGGGTGTGGCAGGACCTGGTGGTGCCGGTGACTCCGGGGGCCCCGGAGTCGGTGCACCTGGCGACCTGGCCCGAGGCGGACCTGTCCGCCGTGGACCCGGAGTTGTCGAAGCAGATGGTGCTGGTGCGCCGCCTGGTGGAGCTGGGGCGTGCGACGCGTGCCGAGTCCGGGGTGAAGACCCGCCAGCCGCTGTCGCGGGCGCTCGTCGCCGCGGCGGGCTTCGAGTCGCTCTCGCCCGAGCTGCACGCCCAGATCACGGAGGAGCTGAACGTCTCCTCGGTGGCGTCGCTGTCCGAGGTCGGCGGCTCCCTGGTCGACACCACCGCCAAGGCCAACTTCCGGGCGCTGGGCAAGCGGTTCGGCAAGGGCGTCCAGGCGGTCGCCAAGGCCGTCGCGGCCGCGGACGCGGCGGCGCTGTCACTGGCCCTGCGCGAGGGCACCGCGTCGGTCGAGGTCGACGGCGAGACCGTCACCCTCGCCCCGGACGAGGTGATCATCACGGAGACGCCGCGCGAGGGCTGGTCCGTCGCCTCGGACTCCGGTGCGACGGTCGCCCTCGACCTGGAGATCACGGAGGAGCTCCGCCGGGCCGGTCTCGCCCGTGACGCGATCCGCCTCATCCAGGAGGCCCGCAAGAACAGCGGCCTGGACGTGGCCGACCGGATCGCGCTGCGCTGGACCTCGTCGGACGCCGCCGTGGTGGAAGCGCTGGCCGAGCACTCCGGGCTGATCGCGGACGAGGTCCTCGCGACCGACTTCGCCCGGGGTGACGCCGACGACTCGTTCGGCCGGCCGTTCACCGACGAGTCCCTGTCCCTGACGTTCCGCCTCCGCAAGGCGTAGCCTCCGCGCCCGAAGGCCCCGACCCACCGGAAGATCTTGGTGGGCCGGGGCCTTCGGCGTTTCGTCCTACGGGACACGTGCACGCCCCCGCACGACTACGGCGCCGGGCGGCCGGCGGTGCGGAGGGCCGTACCCACGGGCGCCGGGACGGGGGAGGAGCGCCACGGGGAGTGTGCGCGCCGCCGGGGCGTCCGGACGGCCCGGACGACGGACGTACGCAAAAGGGCCGGGCCCCCCGAAACTCGGGGGGCCCGGCCCTGGTGGCGTTGCCGACGCCTAGGACGACGCGGGGGCCGTCAGTTGTCGTCCTCGTCGATGAGGAAGCCGCGCATCGGCGACGGAGCCTGCTGCATGGGCTGGGGCCCCTGCGGCCGCACCGGAGCCATCGGCTGGGTCATCGCGGGAGACATCTGCTGCTGGCCGCCGTAGGACGGAGCAGCCGGCGACGGGTTGCCACCCATCGTCTGGTTGCCGCCGTAGGACGGCGCACCCGCGCCCGCGGGAGCCATGGACGGCGCCGGGGACGGCGGCAGCGACGCGGCCGCCGGGGTCCGCGGCGGAGCCAGCGAGTCGTCCGCCTGGGTCTCCAGCTGACGCAGCTGGGACTCGAGGTAGGACTTCAGCCGCGTGCGGTACTCGCGCTCGAAGCCGCGCAGGTCCTCGACCTTGCGCTCCAGCGTGGCGCGGGCGGACTCCAGGGAGCCCATCGCGACGCGGTGCTTCTCCTGCGCGTCCCGCTCCAGCGCGTCGGCCTTGGCGCGGGCGTCCCGCTCCAGACCCTCGGCACGGCTGCGGGCCTCGCCGACGATCTTGTTGGCCTCGGAGCGTGCCTCGGCGATCGCCTGGTCGGCGGTCTGCTGGGCCAGCGACAGGACACGCGCGGCGCTGTCGCCGCCGGGGCCCTGACCGGGCTGACCCATCTGCGGGCCGTGACCACCCATGGGACCGCCCATCGGGCCGCCCATCTGTCCCTGCATCGGGCCCTGGCCCATCGGACCCTGACCCATGGGGCCCTGCCCCATCGGGCCGGGACCCTGCGGACCACCCTGCCCACCGGGACCAGCGGGCAGCTGCGGCGCACCGCTCGGCAGCTGGGGCGGACCACCCATGGGGCCACCCATCTGCTGCTGCGGCGGGCCCGATATCCCGGCGGGAACGGGGGCACCCGGACCGCGCATGCCCTGCGGCGGCTGGTCCTGGCCCTCCGGGGGCTTGCGCATGTTCTGCTGGTTCTGCGCAGCCGCGCGCGTGGCCGCGGCCAGTTTGGCGCGCAGGTCCTCGTTCTCACGGAGCAGACGCGTCAGTTCGGCTTCGACCTCGTCGAGGAAGGCATCGACCTCGTCCTCGTCATAGCCTTCTCGGAGGCGGACGGTCGTGAACTGCTTGTTCCGCACGTCCTCGGGGGTCAACGGCATCTCTTCACCTCAACGTAGTCGTCGGCATTCGGCAAGACCGTATCTTTCACATCGCTCACAGCCAGTTCTGCACGATCGAGATCAGGATGTAGACGATGATCATCAGTACGAAGAAGGACAGGTCGAGCGCCACGCCCCCGAGACGCAGCGGCGGGATGAACCGCCGCAGAAGCTTGAGCGGTGGATCGGTGACAGTGTAGGTGGCCTCCAGAACGACCACCATCGCCTTGCCGGGTTGCCATGAGCGGGCGAACTGGAACACGTAGTCCATGACGAGCCGGAAGATCAGCAGAATGAGGAAACACATCAGAGCGATGTAGAGCACCTCTCCGACCACGCTCATGACCGTGCTTCCCTCTCCCCTGTACTTCGCGACTGGTGTCCGAACTGCAACAGCGTCTCAGCTCTGGTTGAAGAACCCGCCCTCTGCGATGCGGGCCTTGTCCTCCGCCGTGACATCGACGTTAGCAGGCGACAACAGGAACACCTTCTGCGTCACCCGCTCGATACTGCCGTGAAGACCAAACACCAAACCGGCCGCAAAGTCGACAAGTCGCTTCGCATCTGTGTCGTCCATCTCAGTCAGATTCATGATCACCGGAGTGCCCTCGCGGAAGTGTTCCCCGATGGTACGGGCTTCGTTGTACGTCCGCGGGTGGAGCGTGGTGATCCGATACGGCTCCCGCTCGGACACGACCTTGGGCATGATCACCGGTGCGTTCTTCTCCAGGCTCTGACGGTCGGGTGTGATGGATGACACGGGGGCAATACGGGCGGGGCGGCCGGTCTCCGCGGACAGCGGGACGGGGTCCCGCTGAGCCGGCGGCTGCACCACTCGCACCGATTCTTCCCTTTGTGACTGATGCGACACATGTGACGGCTCATGCCGTCGGCGGTCGCGCTCGGGCTCCGGGTCGAGTTCGGGCTCGAAGTCGTCGTCGGGGTCGAACCCCCGGCCGTCGTACCCATCGTCCTCCACGAGGCCGAGGTAGACCGCCATCTTGCGCATCGCGCCGGCCATGCTCTGAGTCCTCCGCTCTGTGGTGGATCCCCTGACAATCGGCTGACGCCGACCTCGTCCTCGCGATCCACGAGGTCCGCCCGCTCTTCGGCGGCAATGACCATATTTTCTGCTGTGGTCCGACTTCCTGGCGACGTTACCGGAGCCTGGGTCGGACTCCGAGTACCGCAGTGCCGACGCGCACGTGTGTCGCTCCTGCCGCCACGGCCTGCTCGAGGTCCTGACTCATCCCTGCTGACACCATGTTCGCAGCAGGATGGTCCGCGCGCAGGGCGGTTGAGAATTCCATCAGCCGCTCGAACGCCGCCTGTTCGCGGCCCGCGTACGGCCCGGTGAGCGGCGCCACGGTCATCAGTCCGTCCAGCCGCAATCCGGGCGAGTCTGCCACAAGCCGGGCCAAACCCTCGATTCCGCCCGGCGCCACACCGCCGCGCGCGCCCCGTTCGCTCTCCCCCGCGTCGAGCGCGACCTGGATCAGACACCCGAGCTCGCGCCCGGTGCGCACCGCTTCGCCGGAGAGCGCATCGACCAGCCGGGACCGGTCGACGGACTGCACCACATCGGCATAACCAGCCACGGAACGGACCTTGTTGGTCTGCAACTGGCCGACGAAGTGCCAAATCAGCGGCAGATCCTCACATTCCGCCGCCTTGGGCGCGGCCTCCTGGTCACGGTTCTCGGCGACATGGCGCACACCGAGCTCCGACAGGATCCGCACATCGCTCGCGGGGTACGTCTTGGTGACCACGATGAGGGTCACGTCCTCGCGCTTGCGCCCGGCCGCCTCGCACGCCGCGGCGATCCGTTCTTCCACCTTCGCCAGATTTCCGGCGATCTGCTGCTTACGGTCCGTCATGCCCCATCAGTCCAGCCAGACATAGCTCGCGAGCCGACCGGTGGTGCGGTCGCGGCGGTACGAGAAGTGATTGTCCGATTCCCGTGTGCACACCGGCGACTGCTCCCGGTCGCGCACCCCGAGCCGTTCGAGCTGGGCGTGCACGCCGGCAGTCACGTCGACCGCGGGAGTGCCCCAACTCGTCTCGGCGTGCGCCGTGGGTTCGACGGCGGCCACGTCGGCGCGCATCGTCTCGGGGACTTCGTAGCAGCGGCCGCACACGGCCGGGCCGGTGCGGGCCACGATCCGGGCGGGTTCGGCGCCGAGTCGCACCATCGCCTCGACGGCGGCGGGGACGACCCCGGCCACCATGCCCGGACGGCCCGCATGCGCGGCGCCGACCACTCCGGCGACCGGGTCGGCCAGCAGGACCGGGGTGCAGTCGGCGGTGAGCACCGCGAGGGCGAGGCCGCGGCGTCCGGTGGCGACCGCGTCGACCTCCGGTACCGGCCGGTCCCCCCAGGGGGCGTCGACCACGGCGACGTCCCGGCCGTGCACCTGGTTCATCCAGACGACGTGAGCCGGGTCGAGCCCGAGGGACCGTGCGGCCAGCTCACGGTTGGCGCGTACGGCGTCGGGGTCGTCGCCGACCGCTCCGCCGAGGTTGAGCTTCTCGTACGGAGCGGCGCTCACCCCGCCCCACCTGTCGGTGAAGGCGAAGTGCGCGCCGCTCACGGTGGTGCGCTGTCCTATCACTTCAGGAAGTCCGGCACGTCCAGCTCTTCGGCCGCGCTGTCCGCGTAGCTCCGGGACGGCGGCACGGGCGGGTTGACCGGGGAGGCCGGGAGCTCGTTCGCCGGGATGGGGTCGGCCTCGGGCTCCGGGGCGGCCTCCTCACGAGGGGTCACGCTGCCGAGCGAGCCGAAGGACGGGCGGCTGTCGGACGAACGCGCCTGTCCGGGCTCGTCCCGCTTGCCGGCCCCGGCGCCGAGGATGTTCTCGCGCTTGCTGGGCGGCTGTCCGCCGTCGAAGCCCGCCGCGATGACGGTGACCCGGACCTCGTCGCCGAGGGCGTCGTCGATGACCGCACCGAAGATGATGTTGGCCTCGGGGTGCGCGGCCTCGCTGACCAGCTGGGCGGCCTCGTTGATCTCGAACAGACCGAGGTCGGAACCGCCGGAGATGGAGAGCAGGACGCCCCGGGCGCCGTCGATGGACGCCTCCAGGAGCGGCGAGGAGATCGCCATCTCGGCGGCGGCCACCGCGCGGTCGTCGCCGCGGGCCGAGCCGATGCCCATGAGCGCGGAACCGGCCTCGGACATGACGGACTTGACGTCGGCGAAATCGAGGTTGATCAGGCCGGGCGTGGTGATGAGGTCGGTGATGCCCTGGACACCCGACAGCAGCACCTGGTCCGCGGACTTGAAGGCGTCGAGGACGCTGACCTGGCGGTCCGAGATGGACAGCAGCCGGTCGTTCGGGATGACGATGAGGGTGTCGACCTCTTCGCGGAGCTCGGCGATGCCGTCCTCCGCCTGGTTGGCGCGGCGCCGGCCCTCGAAGGTGAAGGGGCGGGTGACCACACCGATGGTGAGGGCGCCGAGCGAGCGTGCGATGTTGGCCACGACGGGCGCGCCGCCCGTGCCGGTGCCGCCACCCTCGCCGGCGGTGACGAAGACCATGTCGGCCCCCTTGAGGACCTCCTCGATCTCCTCGCGGTGGTCCTCGGCGGCCTTGCGGCCGACGGCCGGGTTGGCACCGGCCCCGAGTCCGCGGGTGAGTTCCCGGCCGACGTCGAGCTTGACGTCGGCGTCGCTCATCAACAGGGCTTGCGCGTCGGTGTTGATGGCGATGAACTCGACGCCCTTGAGACCGACCTCGATCATCCGGTTGATGGCATTGACACCACCGCCGCCGACACCGATGACTTTGATGACTGCGAGGTAGTTCTGCGGTGCTGCCACGTCGAAGGCCTCTCGCCTCGAGTTACGTGTCGCCGCCTCGCCGTGCTCGCGCTGCGACGACTGATGCCGAATGGGCCGGTCCGAATGCCGACCCGAACCCTAACGGTGAAGTTTAGGGTTACCAGTATGTCTGTTTCCTGGACTCTTCCGAACAGGACACTAAGTCGACAAGTGGCGCGCGTTCAACGAACACGCCGAACCTCCCGTTTTTCTTTTCACCCTATGTGATCACCCGTAGCGATGCCCAACCAGGGTGCTGGCCTGCACAGATGTGCGTCAACTCCCCGACACCGCAGGGGCGGTGGGGACGCTCACGTCGAAGTGCCGGGCCTTGGGAGCCGCTTTCATGAGAGCGGTGAGTGTCGTGGCCTTCGCGCCACCCTTCTCGCTGCTCCCCCAGTCCACGATCCGGTCACCGGTCAACTCCAGCGAGACGGAGTCGTACGAGCGGACCCTGATGGTCCGGGTGTCCCGCGCCACGGCCTGCGGAAGGTCCGCGGCCACGTGCACGGCCTCGCGCACCAGGCGGTCCGGTCCGAAACGGCGCAGGCTGGCGGACTGACGCGGCATCAATTCCAGCGCGGGAACACCCTTCGGTGCATGCGCGACGGTCGCGAAGCGTACGCCGGAAGAGTCCACTTCTACATATTTTCCACCCTTTTCAACAATCAGGGCGGGCTTGCGTTCCAGCACTTTCAGGCTGATTCCGTGCGGCCAGGAACGAGCGACATCGACCGAAGCAATTCTGGGCAATTTATGACGAAGACGTCCTTCAATGGCGTCGGTGTCGACGGAAATGAGCGGCGAACCCAGCGGCGCCTCCGCTGCCGCGCGGACCGCGGCCGGCGTCAGCACCCGGGTGCCGGAGACCGTGACGTGCTCGGTACGCAGCCACGGCGAGCCGTAGAGCAGCCAGACGACCCCGGTGCCGAGCGCGAGGCCGGCCGCGGCCAGCAGGATCAGGACGCGCGGGCCGGGCAGCCGCAGCCGTCGGCGGGGGCGCGGCCGGGGCGGGCCGGATTTCGGCCTCTGCCGTTCACCGCGCTCGGCGGTCGTGGGTCCGGCCACGCTCCCTGCCTTCTCTCACATCTGTGCGTATGCCCCTAGCGGCGCGACGCGACGGCCTCGTACACCATGCCGACGAGCAGGTCGTCGGCATCCCTGCGGCCGAACTCGGAGGCGGCGCGGGACATCTCGTACAGCCGGTGCGGGTCCGCGAGGACCGGCAGTACGTTGCCCTGCACCCACTCCGGCGTGAGCTCCGCGTCGTCCACCAGCAGACCGCCGCCCGCCTTGACCAGCGGCTGGGCGTTGAGCCGCTGCTCACCGTTGCCGATCGGCAGCGGAACGTATGCGGCGGGCAGTCCGACGGCGGAGAGTTCGGCGACGGTCATCGCGCCCGCGCGGCAGAGCATCATGTCGGCCGCGGCGTACGCGAGGTCCATCCGGTCCACGTACGGTACCGGGACATAGGGCGGCATACCGGGCATGTTGTCGACGTGCGGCAGTTCGTTCTTCGGGCCGACCGCGTGCAGGATCTGGATCCCGGCCCGCTGGAGCACCGGAGCGGCCTGCTGGACGACCTCGTTCAGGCGGCGGGCGCCCTGGGAGCCGCCGGAGACCAGCAGGGTGGGCAGGTTCGGGTCGAGGCCGAACAGGGCCCGGGCCTCGGGGCGGGCGGCGGCCCGGTCGAGCGTCGCGATGGAGCGGCGCAGCGGGATGCCGATGTAGCGGGCGCCCCGCAGCTTGCTGTCCGGGGTCGAGACGGCGACCTGGGCGGCGTACCGGGAACCGATCTTGTTGGCGAGGCCCGGGCGGGCGTTCGCCTCGTGGATCACGATCGGCACCCCGAGCCGCTTGGCGGCGAGGTAGCCGGGCAGCGCCACGTAGCCGCCGAAGCCGACGACGACGTCGGCCTTGGTGCGCTCGAGGACCTGCTCGGCGGCCTTGATGGTGCCGCGCAGCCGTCCCGGCACGGTGATCAGCTCGGGGGTGGGCTTGCGGGGCAACGGCACGGCGGGGATCAGCGCGAGTTCGTAGCCGCGCTCGGGCACGAGCCGCGTCTCGAGACCACGCTCCGTGCCGAGGGCCGTGATCCCCACGGTCGGGTCCTGCCTGCGCAGGGCGTCCGCGAGGGCAAGCGCGGGCTCGATGTGGCCGGCGGTCCCCCCACCGGCGAGTACGACATGCACCGAAATTCACCGCTCTCCGGACGAACGCGCCGTGGCGCGCCGTCGCATCGTGTTCCATCTGCGGAGCTCCTGGGAGCCTCGCACCGCAGCCCGCTTTCTACCAAAAACCGTCCTCCAGCGCCTCAAGGGCCTGGGAGACGCCCCCCGCCGCAGCGCGAGTGCCGCCCGCGCCGCGGGCTCGTCACGCGCGAAGGCGATCAGCAGTCCGATGGCGAACATGGTCGGCAGCAGGGCGGAGCCCCCGTAGGAGAACAGCGGGAGCGGGACTCCGGCGATCGGCAGCAGGCCGAGCACCGCACCGATGTTGACCACGGCCTGGGCCGTGATCCAGGTGGTCACACCTCCCGCGGCGTACCTCACGAAGGGGTCCTCCGTGCGTCCGGCCACGCGGATACCCGCATAGCCTAGAGCCGCGAAGAGCGCGAGCACCGACAGCGTCCCCGCAAGGCCGAGTTCCTCCCCGGTGACGGCGAAGATGAAGTCGGTGTGCGCTTCGGGCAGTTGACCCCATTTTTCCACACTCGCACCGAGGCCGGAACCGAAGAATCCGCCCGAGGCGAGCGCATAGATCCCGTGCACCGCCTGCCAGCACTGGTCTCCGGGGCCCGGGTCGGTCGCCCCGATGCACGCAAGCCGGGCCATACGGTTCGGACTGGTCTTGATGAGAATGACACAGATCACAGCGGCCACGGACAGCACGCCCGCGAAGAGCCGGGTGGGCGCCCCGGCCAGCCACAGCAGTCCGAAAAGGATCGCCGTGAGGATGATCGCCGTCCCCATGTCGCCGCCGAGCATGATCAGCCCGAGCAGCAGGAGGGCGACCGGCACGAGTGGCACGAGCATGTGCTTCCACTGGGTCAGCAGCCGCTTGTCCTGCTTCCTGGCCAGCAGGTCCGCGCCCCACAGCACGAGGGCCAGCTTGCCGAACTCGCTGGGCTGGAGCTGGAACGGCCCGCCCAGCGAGATCCAGTTCTGGTTCCCGTTGACGGCCCTCCCTATCCCCGGTACCTGCACGAGCGCCATCAGGAAGACCGAGCCGGCGAGGATCGGGTACGCGAGCGCCCGGTGCAGCTTCACCGGCATCCGCGAGGCCACGAACAGCAGCACCGACCCGATCACGGCGGCGACGAACTGCTTCCGGAAGAAGTACGAGGCGGGCAAGGACAGCTGCAACGCCTTGATCATGGACGCCGAATACACCATCACCAGCCCGAGCACGGTGACGAGCAGGCTGCTGCCGATGATCAGGTAGTACGCGGTCAGCGGCCGGTCCCAGGCCCGCCGGGCACGGACGAGCAGGCTACGCGGCGGCATCGGCGCCTCCGCACGGACACCGGCCGGCCGCGGAAGCCCCCGGGGGCGTCGCGCGCGGCCCTTCGGCCACGGGGGCGGGGACGGGCGGGCACAGCCCCGTTCCGCCGACGAGAGCACGCCGACGGGACTCCGGCCACAACGACCTCACGCGTCCCTCCCAGGGGTGCCGGGCACCTCCCGGCTCAGGCGTCAGCGGAACCCAGCCCACGGACGGCGTCCGCGAAGCGGTCTCCACGTTCGTTGTAGTTGGCGAACATGTCCATGGAGGCGCAGGCCGGGGCCAGCAGCACCGTGTCCCCGGAGCGGGCCAGCTCCGCAGCCTCCCGGACCGCCGCCGCCATCGCCCCAGTGTCGGTCCGGTCGAGGTCCACGACCGGCACCCCGGGGGCGTGTCGCGCCAGTGCTTCACGGATGAGGTCGCGGTCCGCACCGAACAGCACGGCACCGCGCAGCCGCTTCGCCGACGCGGCCACCAGCTCGTCGAAGGTGGCTCCTTTCGCGAGCCCTCCGGCGATCCACACGATCGACTCGTACGCCGCCAAGGAGGCTTCCGCGGCATGGGTGTTGGTCGCCTTGGAGTCGTCGACGTAAGCGACGCCTTCGACGTCCGCGACGTGCTCGATGCGGTGGGCGTCGGGCCGGAAGGCACGCAGCCCGTCGCGCACGGCGGCGGCCGGTACGCCGAAGGCACGCGCCAGGGCCGCCGCGGCAAGCGCGTTGGCGATGTTGTGCGGTGCGGGCGGATTTACATCCGATACTTCCGCCAGTTCCTGCGCCTGCTTGTGCCGGTTCTCGACGAAGGCCCGGTCGACGAGGATGCCTTCCACGACGCCGAGTTGGGACGGTCCCGGCGTGCCGAGGGTGAAACCGACCGCGCGGCAGCCCTCCTCGACGTCGGCCTCGCGCACCAGGTCCTCGGTGGCCTTGTCCGCCACGTTGTAGACGCAGGCGACGCGATTGCCCTCGTAGATACGGCCCTTGTCGGCGGCGTACGCCTCCATGGAGCCGTGCCAGTCGAGGTGGTCCGGGGCCAGGTTCAGCACGGTCGCCGAGTGGGCACGCAGCGAGGGCGCCCAGTGCAGCTGGTAGCTGGACAGCTCCACCGCGAGGACGTCGTACGTCTCGTCGCCGAGGACCACGTCGATGATCGGGGTGCCGATGTTGCCGACGGCCGTGGTGCGCAGCCCCGCGGCGCGCAGGATCGACGCGAGCATCTGCGTCGTCGTGGTCTTGCCGTTGGTGCCGGTGACCGCGAGCCAGGGCGCCGCGTCCGGGCCGCGCAGCCGCCAGGCGATCTCGACGTCGCCGACGACGTCCACGCCCGCTTCGGCGGCCGCCCGGAAGAGGGGCGACGAAGGCTTCCAGCCCGGTGAGGTGACGACGAGGTCGGTGCCCTCCGGGAGGGTCTCCGCGTCTCCGAGACGTACCGCGACACCCAGCTCGGCGAGCTCCGCCGCCTTCGCGCGAAGTGCCTCCCCGTCGCCGCCGTCGACCACGGACACGGTGGCGCCGAGGCCGGCCAGGGCACGGGCGGCACTGATGCCGCTCACGCCGAGTCCGGCGACGGTGATGTGCTGGCCGGTCCACTCCGGCGTACTGGTCACTTCTCGGCTGCCCAACTCACGTAGAAGGTCACTTGACGGTGTCCCGCGCGGCGCGGGGCACCGGTGTCCGGCGCCCCGCCCGTGCGGGGATCACTTCTCGGCGGCCCACCCTGCGTAGAACAGGCCCAGTCCCACAATCACGCACATGCCCTGAATGATCCAGAACCGGACCACCACCAGGACCTCCGACCACCCCTTGAGTTCGAAGTGGTGCTGGAGCGGGGCCATGCGGAAGACGCGCTTGCCGGTGAGCCGGAAGGAGCCGACCTGGATGACCACCGACATGGTGATGAGCACGAACAGGCCGCCGAGCAGCGCGAGCAGCAGCTCCGTGCGGGAGCAGATGGCGAGTCCGGCCAGCGCCCCGCCGAGGGCCAGCGAACCGGTGTCGCCCATGAAGATCTTCGCAGGCGAGGTGTTCCACCACAGGAAGCCGAAGCAGGCGCCCATGAGCGCGGACGCGACGACGGCGAGGTCGAGCGGGTCGCGCACCTCGAAGCATGCGGCCGGGTTGGTGAGGGTCTGCGCGTTGGCGCAGGACTCCTGGAACTGCCAGACGCCGATGAACGTGTAGGCGCCGAAGACCATCACGGACGCGCCGGTCGCGAGACCGTCGAGGCCGTCGGTGAGGTTCACGCCGTTCGACATGGCGAGGATCATGAACAGCGCCCAGATCACGAAGAGGACCGGACCGATCGTCCAGCCGAAGTCGGTGACGAAGGACAGCTTGGTGGAGGCGGGCGTGTTGCCGCGGTTGTCCGCGAACATCAGCGCCAGCACCGCGAAGGCGATGCCGACGATCAGCTGACCGGCCATCTTCGCCTTGGCCCGCAGGCCGAGCGACCGGCGCTTGACGATCTTGATGTAGTCGTCGAGGAAGCCGACCAGGCCCATGCCCGCCATCAGACCGAGCACCAGCAGCCCGGAGAACGTCGGCGGCTTGCCGGTGATCACCTTGCTGAGGAAGTACGCGACGATCGTGGCCAGGATGAAGGCGATGCCGCCCATGGTCGGCGTACCGCGCTTGCTGTGGTGCTCGCGCGGACCATCGTCACGGATGTACTGGCCGTAACCCTTGCGGGCCAGCAGCTTGATCAGCAGCGGAGTGCCCACGAGGGTCAGGAAGAGGCCGATGACTCCCGCGAAGAGGATCTGGTTCATCATCGGGCGGCAACCTCACCCTCGCCGGCTCCGTCGAGCAGCGCCATGGCAACCCGCTCCAGGCCAACCGCCCTGGAGGCCTTCACGAGTACGACGTCCCCCGGGCGCAGCTCTCTGCGCAGCAGGTCGATCGCCGCCTGTGCGTCGGACACGTGCACCGACTCCTCACCCCACGAACCCTCGTTGTAGGCGCCCATCTGCAGCCAGGCCGCTTCCCTGCCCCCGACTGCCACGAGCTTGCTCACGTTGAGCCGGACGGCGAGCCGTCCGACCGCGTCGTGCTCGGCGAGCGCCTCGTCCCCGAGCTCGGCCATCTGACCGAGCACCGCCCACGTACGACCCCCCCGGGCCCGTGCGGCCTCGCCCATGGTGGCGAGCGCGCGGAGCGCCGCCCGCATGGACTCGGGGTTCGCGTTGTAGGCGTCGTTGACGATGATCACGCCGTCCGGGCGCTCCGTGACCTCCATGCGCCAGCGGGAGAGGGTGCCCGCCTCGGAGAGCGCACGGGCGATCTCGTCTGCGGACATGCCCAGCTCATGGGCGACGGCGGCCGCGGCGAGCGCGTTCGACACGTGGTGCTCACCGTACAGGCGCAAGGTCACGTCGCTGCACCCGGAGGGTGTGAGAAGGCTGAAGGAGGGCTGTCCGTTCTCCGTGAGCCGGACATTCTCGGCGCGTACGTCCGCTTCGTCGGCCTCTCCGAAGAGGATCACGCGTGCCTTCGTCCGCGAGGCCATGGCACGTACGAGGGGGTCGTCCGCGTTCAGGACCGCGACGCCGTCCTCCGGAAGGGCCTCGACGAGCTCGCCCTTGGCCTGCGCGATCTGCTCGCGGCCGCCGAACTCGCCGATGTGCGCGGTGCCGACGTTCAGCACGACGCCGATCCTCGGCGGGGTGAGGTCCGCGAGGTACCGGATGTGGCCGATACCGCGGGCGCCCATCTCCAGGACGAGGTACCTGGTCGCGTCGGTGGCGCTGAGCGCGGTCAGCGGCAGCCCGATCTCGTTGTTGAGGGAGCCCGGCGTCCACACGGTCGGCGCATGGCGGTTCAGGACCTGCGCGATGAGGTCCTTGGTGCTGGTCTTGCCCGCGGAGCCGGTGAGCGCCACGAGGGTGGCACCGAGGCGCTCCACCACGGCGCGCGCGAGGGCGCCGAGCGCGGCCTGCACGTCGTCCACGACGATCGCGGGCACGCCGACGGGCCGCGAGGCCAGCACGGCGGCGGCGCCCGCCGCGACGACGTCGGCGGCGAAGTCGTGGCCGTCGACGCGCCCGCCGACGAAGGCGACGAAGAGGCTGCCGGGCTCCACCTCACGGGAGTCCCGGACCACCGGCCCGGTGACCCGGACGGACGGATCCGGTATGTCGTACGTCTGCCCGCCGACGACTGTGGCGATCTCGGCGAGGGAGAGGGCGATCACGAATTCATCCCTGTGTGTTCTGGTTGTTCTGCGGGACCTCGGCAGCCTGCGCGGCCCGGGCCTTCTGGACGGCCTCGATGGCCTCGCGCAGCACCTGACGGTCGTCGAAGGGGCGGATCACTCCGGCGATGTCCTGGCCCTGCTCGTGGCCCTTGCCGGCGACCAGGACGGTGTCGCCCGGTTCCGCACGGGCGACGGCCGCGGCGATGGCGTCGGCCCGGTCCTCGAAGACGAGCAGGTCGCCGCGCTCGTGGGCGGGCACCTCGGCGGCGCCCGCGAGCATCGTGGCGAGGATCGCGAGCGGGTCCTCGGAGCGGGGGTTGTCGGAGGTCAGCACCGCTGTGTCGGCGAGCCGCGCGGCGGCGGCGCCCATCGGCATCCGCTTGGTCCTGTCCCGGTCGCCGCCGCAGCCGAGCACGATGTGCAGCCGCTTGTCGGTGACCTTGCGCAGCGCCCGCAGCACGGACTCGACGGCGTCGGTCTTGTGCGCGTAGTCGACGACCGCGAGGTAGGGCTGGCCCGCGTCGACCCGTTCCAGCCGGCCCGGCACGCCCGGCACCGCGGCGACGCCGTCGGCGACGGTCTGCGGGTCGAGCCCGGCGACGGCGAGGGTGGCGATCGCGGCGAGCGTGTTGGCGACGTTGAAGGGGCCGGGCAGCGGCGCCCTGGCGGTGACCCGCTCGCCCCGGGGGCCGACGACGGTGAGGGTGGAGCCGAGCGGGCCGACCTCGACGTCCTCGGCGCGCCAGTCGGCGTCCGGGTGCCCCTCGGCGGAGAAGGTGACGATCGGGACGGTGGCCTCCCGGACCAGCCGGCGGCCGTACTCGTCGTCGAGGTTGACGACGCCCTTCTTGCTGCGCTTCGGGGTGAAGAGCTGCGCCTTGGCCCGGAAGTAGTCCTCCATGTCGGAGTGGAACTCCATGTGTTCCGGGCTGAGGTTGTTGAAGACCGCGACGTCGAAGACGCAGCCGTCGACACGGCCGAGGACCAGCGCATGGCTGGAGACCTCCATGGCCACGGCCTCGACATCGCGCTCGCGCATGACGGCGAACAGCGCCTGGAGATCGGTGGCTTCCGGCGTGGTGCGCTCGGACTTGATGCGCTCGTCGCCGATGCGCATCTCGACGGTGCCGATCAGCCCGACCCGGTCACCGTCGCCGGCCGCGGCCAGACCGCCCTGCACGAGGTACGCGGTCGTGGTCTTGCCCGAGGTCCCGGTGATGCCGATCTGGAGCAGATGGTCGCCCGGGCGGCCGTACACCGTCGCCGCGAGCTCGCCCATCCGCGCGCGCGGGTCGTCGACGACGAGCACCGGAAGCCCGGTGGCCGCCGCGCGCTCGGCGCCGGTCGGATCGGTGAGCACGGCGGCGGCACCGTGGTCGGCGGCCTGCGGGGCGAAGTCGGCACCGTGGAACCGGGCACCCGGCAGAGCCGCGTAGACGTCGCCCGGGCGCACCGCGCGGGAGTCGTGCGTGATGCCGGTGACCTCGGCGTCGGCGGATACGGGAACACCCAGCTGATCGGCGAGCTCCGCGAGGGGTGTGGCGGAGACACGGACCGGTCGGGGCGGTCCCGGACGATGCGCGGGAGCGCCCTTATGGGCAGTTTGGGACTGATCAGCGTGTGACACGGCGGTGAGCGTACCGGGCGTACCGCGCTCGGGGCTAAATCGAGGCCCGTCCGAGGCGTGGTCCGGCACCGGCGAGGGACGTGGCGCGGGATGGTTCCCGGAGCCGGGGGTGATGGTTGTCACGGGCGCTTCCCGGGGTCGGAGGGGGTCGCCGTCACGGGCTTCCCGGCGTGTGAGGTGATCATGGTCACGGGCTCTTCCTGGTCGGCTCCCCGGCGGTGTCCCGGGCGGCCCGATGCGGGTCTCGGGCGGTTCCGAGGCGGGTCGTGGACGGTTTCGGTTCATCCCCCCGGTGCGAAGGTGACCGGCAGCCGGGCGGGCGGTGCACCGGTGGGCGGCACCTGAAGGGTCTTCAGGGCGAACTCCATGACCTTCTTGTAGATGGGTCCGCAGATCTGGCCGCCGTAGTAGCTGCCCCTGGTGGCGTTCTGGATCGCGCAGTAGACGGTGATGCGGGGGTTGTCCGCGGGTGCGAACCCGGCGAACGAGGACGTGTAGCCGTGGTACTTGCCGGTGGCCGGATCCACTCGGTTCGCGGTGCCGGTCTTGCCTGCCACCCGGTACCCGGGGATGCGGGCCTTGATGCCGGTGCCCTGTTCGTCGTCGACGACGGATTCGAGCATCTGCGCGACCGTGGTCGCGGTCTTCTTGCTGACGACCCTGGTCTTTCCGGGCTTCGCGGCGGGCGTGAAGCGTCCGTCGGGCCCCTTGGTCCCGCGGATGAGTGAGGGTTCGATGCGTACGCCGCCGTTGGCGATCGTCGAGTAGACGGAGGCCGCCTGCACCGCGTTGATGGAGAAGCCCTGGCCGAAAGGGATCGTGTACTGCTGCGAAGTGGACCATTTGGCGGGCGGTGCCAGGATGCCGGCGGTCTCACCCGGGAAGCCCAGTCCCGTCGGCCTGCCGATGCCGAACTTGCGCAGGTACGAGTAGAGGATCCGGTTCGCCGCCGGCTGGGTCTTGCCGAGCTGTCCGGTGGCCAGGATCGTGCCGATGTTGCTCGACTTGGCCAGGACCCCGTTGAGCGTGAGGTACCAGGTGGCGTGGTCGACGTCGTCCTGGAAGAGCCGGTCGCCGCGGTGCAGCCGGTTGGGCACGGTCACATGGGTGTCCGGCGTCGCGACGTTCTCCTGGAGGATGGCCGACATCGACATCACCTTGGCGGTGGAGCCGGGCTCGTAGGCGTCCTGGAGGGCGGCGTTACCGAGAGTGGCCGCATTGGCCTGCGAGAGGTCGTTCGGATCGAAGCCCGGGGCGTTCGCCAGGGCGAGTACCTGCCCGGTCCTGGTGTCCTGCACGACCACGTAGCCGCGGTCCGCCCCGGACTTCTTCACCTGGTCGGCGATCGCCTTCTGGGCGGCCCACTGGATGTCGCGGTCGATGGTCAGCTCGACCTCGGAGCCGGGCACGGCGGGCTTCTCGTCGCTGCCCGCGGTGGGCACCTGACGGCCGCCCGACTGGGCGTACGTGATCTTGCCGTTCTTGCCGGACAGCTCCCCGTTCAGCTGCTGCTCGACGCCTCCGCCGCCCTTGCCGTCGGCGTTGACCCAGCCCAGTATCCCGGCGGCCAGGTCGCCGTTCGGGTACACCCGCTTGCTGCTGGGGTCCTGGAAGACGCCCGCGAGGACGTTCACGGCGGTCCGGTCGGACTGTGCCCTGTCGGCGAGCGCCGTCTTCAGGTCCTTGATCTGCTTCCAGACCTGCGGGGTCTGACGCCGGGCGAGCAGGACGTACCGCGTCCTGGGCGTGCGGAGCTTTCTGGTGACCGTGTCGACGCTCTGGTTGAGGATCGGGGCGAGCAGGGCCGCGGCCTGCTCGGGCGCGTCGTCGGTCTTCGTCGTCCCGGACGTGAACATCGTCGGGTCGGCGGTGATGTCGTACGCGTCGACGCTGATCGCCAGGGCCACGCCGTTGCGGTCGGTGATCTGACCGCGCTCGGCGGCGAGCGTGTGGCTGATGTAGCGGTTGGTCTCGGCCTTGGCGGCGTAGGCGCTGGCGTCGACGGCCTGCACCTGGAGCAGCCGGACCACGAAGGCCAGCATCACCAGGGTCAGGCCGAGGCTGACCATGCGCAGCCGGGGCCGGGGGCTGCCGAGCCGGATGGTCCGCGGGCCCCTGGGCGCCGACGGGCGGGGGCGGCGCACCGGGGTCCCCCCACCGGAGCGGGGTCGGGAGCGGGGGAGGTCCGAGGCGCCCGGGCGGCGGGCCGCGGGGCGGCCGGTGCGCGCGGGCCGGGCGGGCCCGGGAACGCGGCGCCGCGGGGGTTCCCTGTCGGTCACGGCGTCACCTGCCGGAGGTGGTGGGGGCGGGCTTCGTGGACGTGCGTTCCGGACGGACCGGCCTGTCGGGGCGGGGCTTCGCCGGGGCGGTCCCGAACGGGGTGCCCGCCGCGGACGGCCGGGCGGGCGAGAGGGCCGGCCGCGGCGCGAGCTGCAGGACCTCCGGAGGCACCAGGTGCGGGTCGGCCGGGCCGAGCGCGGACGGTGCGGCGGCATGGGGGACGCCGCGGACAGTGCCGTCGGGGTTGAGGAAGACGGGGTCGCCGCCGGGGACCATGCCGAGTTCGCGGGCGCGGCGCTCCAGGGCGCCGGGTTCCGAGTACGAGTCGACGGCGCGCTGGAGCTCCTGCTGCTCGTCGGTGAGCTCGGTGGTCTGCTTCTTCAGCTCGCTGAGCTGGAAGGATCCCTCGTTGAGGGAGGAGTTCAGGATCAGCAGCCCGATCAGGCCGCCGCCGAGCAGCGCCACCACGAGCAGCACGAACGGCGTACGAGCGGCCCGGCTGGACCCGCTCGGCAGCAGCCGCGCCAACCGGGCCGCCCTCCCCCGCAGCTCGGGCTTCCTAGCCATGCGTGCCTCCCCCATCTGCCGACAGTGCAACGCGTCCCGGGCCGTGCGGCGGCCCGAGGCTTCCGGGGCCGTCGCGGTGTCCCGGTGTTCCGGACCCTCCGGCGCCGTCGCCATGACCCGGCGGTCCGGCCGCTCCGCGGACCGGCGGGCGGCCCGTCCGTCGAGGGCCCCCGCTGGTGCGGCTGCTTCCGGCGTGCCGGTCACGCGGCGGTCACTCCGTGACTTCCTCGCGGATGCGCTCGGCGCCGCGCAGCCGGGCCGGGGCGGCGCGCCGGTTCTCGGCGATCTCCGCGTCGGTGGGGAGTTCCGCACCGCGCGTGAGGAGCTTCAGACGCGGCTGGTAGCGCTCGGGCACCACGGGCAGCCCGGGCGGGGCCGTGTTCGCCGCTCCGGCGGCGAACACCTGCTTGACCAGCCGGTCCTCCAGCGAGTGGTAGGACAGGACGGCGACCCGGCCGCCCACGGCGAGGGCGGCCACCGCCGCGGGGATGGCCCGCTCCAGCACGCTCAGCTCGCCGTTCACCTCGATCCGCAGCGCCTGGAAGGTGCGCTTCGCGGGGTTGCCGCCGGTGCGCTTGGCGGCCTGCGGCAGCGCGTCCCGGATCAGCTCCACGAGCCGCGCGCTGTTGCTGAACGGCTCCTTCTCGCGCTCGCGAACGATCGCGGAGACGATCCGCTTGGCCTGCTTCTCCTCGCCGTACGCACGCAGGATCCGCACCAGCTCGCCCGCCGGATAGGTGTTCAGCACCTCGGCGGCGCTGATCCCGGTCGTCTGGTCCATCCGCATGTCGAGCGGGGCGTCCTGGGCGTACGCGAAGCCGCGGTCGGCCTCGTCGAGCTGCATCGAGGACACGCCGAGGTCGAAGAGGACGCCCTGGACGCGCGGGACGCCGAGCCGGTCCAGCACCTCGGGCAGTTCGTCGTAGACCGCGTGCACCAATGTGGCCCGCTCGCCGTACGGGGCGAGCCGCTCGCCGGACAGGCGCAGCGCCTCCTTGTCGCGGTCCAGGCCGATGAGGCGGACCTCGGGGAAGGTGCTGAGCAACGCCTCGCTGTGGCCGCCGAGGCCGAGGGTGCAGTCGACGACGACGGCTCCCGGTTCGGCGAGCGCCGGGGACAGCAGATCCAGGCAGCGCCTGAGCATCACCGGGACGTGCCGGGCCTGCGACTCCGGTCGCACGTCACCACCGTCGTGCGGAAGCTCCCCCACACCCTGTTCGGGGGTACCCCCATCGCGCCCTTGCACTGTGCCCTCTCAGGTCGGGCGCGGCCGTACGCACTGCCGGGTCCCCGCCCGCTCACGAAGGGGAACGGACCGCCGGCGCCGGGGAAGTGGCGTCGGCCGACCGGGAGCGGGAGGAGGCCGAGCCGTACGTACGCACCGCGCACGCGGGGAGACTCTGGCGGCCTCCACGGCTTGAAACTCTTCGATCCAGCAGGGGGTTGCTTTCCGGCCTCCCGCTTCGCGTCACTTTAGTCCACCGTGTCGCGCGGTCAATCAACCGGCCTGCGCGTCGCGGGAGCTCGCCCGGCCGGGGCGTGGATCGGGCCCGTTCCCCCGGACGGCCGTACGCCCCCCGCCCTGTGGGTTACGTCACAACAAGGCTCATTGACGTTCTTTGTCCGCTCCCACAGCAGGACTGCCCAGCCCTTGACCATTACCTTCATGGGTATGACGACTTCTGCATCGATCCCCGCAGAGCCCGACACCATACGTGACGGCAGCACGGTCACCGACCGTCTGGTCGACGCGAACGAGCGCTACGCCGCCGCCTTCACCGATCCCGGGATGGACGCACGTCCCGTCCTCAAGGTGGCGGTCGTCGCCTGCATGGACGCCCGGCTCGACCTGCACCGTGCGCTCGGTCTGCAGCTGGGCGACTGCCACACCATCCGCAACGCGGGCGGCGTCGTCACGGACGACGTCATCCGCTCCCTGACCATCAGCCAGCGTGCCCTCGGCACCCGCAGCGTGGTGCTGATCCACCACACCGGCTGCGGCCTGGAGACCCTCACCGAGGAGTTCCGGCACGACCTGGAGATGGAGGTCGGGCAGCGTCCGGCCTGGGCCGTGGAGTCGTTCCGGGACGTCGACCAGGACGTACGGCAGTCCATGCAGCGTGTCCGGACCTCGCCGTTCCTCCTGCACACCGACGACGTCCGGGGCTTCGTCTTCGACGTGAAGACGGGTCTGCTGCGGGAGATCGATCCGGCCTGAGGCCGGGCCCGACCGTCCGGCGCCGTAGCTCCCGCACGTGTCCCGCGATCTCCCGTGGGGGTCGTCGCGGCGCCCGGCGGGGCTCCCGCGGTCACCCGTGGGAGTCCCGCCATCACCCGCGAGTTATCCACAGGCGGTGACACGAACCGGTAACGGCAACAAGAATGCGGGTGTGTGACATCGCGCGGAACTGAACGGTTCACGCATGGTGTCCGTGTTTCGGGGTGGGCCGGTCCGCAGTACAGAGCGTCGGCCCGGAAAAGGGCCGAGGAGGGCCGGGTGACGACCTATGACGATCGAGCGAGCCTCACTGATCTGACCACCACCGTGGAGCGTGTCCGCAGGTCGGTGGAGAGCGTGATCGAGGGCAAGCCGGAGGTCGTACGGCTTTCGCTGACAGTGCTGCTCGCCGAGGGCCACCTGCTCATCGAGGACGTGCCGGGCGTCGGCAAGACGATGCTCGCCAAGGCGCTGGCGCGGTCCATCGACTGCTCCGTGCGGCGTATCCAGTTCACACCGGACCTGCTGCCGTCGGACATCACCGGTGTGTCCATCTGGGACCAGCAGCGCCGGGACTTCGAGTTCAAGCCGGGCGCGATCTTCGCCCAGATCGTGATCGGCGACGAGATCAACCGCGCCTCGCCGAAGACCCAGTCGGCGCTCCTGGAGTCCATGGAGGAGCGCCAGGTCACCATCGACGGGCAGACGTACGAACTGCCCAGCCCCTTCATGGTGGTGGCCACGCAGAACCCGGTCGAGATGGAGGGCACGTACCCGCTGCCCGAGGCGCAGCGCGACCGCTTCATGGCGCGGGTCTCCGTCGGCTATCCGAGCCCGGAGGCCGAGCTCCAGATGCTCGACGTGCACGGCGGCGTCTCCCCGCTGGACGACCTCCAGCCGGTGGCCCACGCGCACGACATCGTGAAGCTCGTCGACGCGGTCCGGGCGGTGCACGTCTCGGACGCGGTCCGGCGGTACACGGTCGACCTGGTCGCGGCCACGCGCAGCAACCCCGAGCTGAGACTCGGCGCCTCACCGCGCGCGACGCTGCACCTGCTGCGCGCCGCGAAGGCGTCCGCGGCACTCGGCGGCCGGGACTACGCCCTGCCGGACGACGTCCAGGACCTCGCCGTCGCCGTCCTCGCGCACCGGCTCCTGCCGACCGCCCAGGCACAGCTGAACCGCCGTACGTCCGAGCAGATCGTCCGCGAGATCCTGCAGCGCACACCCGTCCCGGCGACGCCCCCGGCGAACGGCCCGTTCGCATCGGGCCGCGGACCCGCGCCGGGCGCGTTCGGCTACCGCCAGCAGCCGCCCGGCACGCGGAGCCTGTGATGACGTTCGGGGGGATCGCGGCAGCGGAGGACGAGGGCGGCGCGGACGACGCCGGCGGGGAAGACCGCCGGGGAGGGCTGCGCATCGCACTCGCCGGGCTGACCACCCGGGGGCGCTCCTTCCTCGCCGCGGGCATCGCCGCCGCCATGTGCGCCTATGTGCTCGGACAGGGCGAGCTGCTGCGGGTGGGGCTGTTGCTGGCCACCCTGCCGCTGATCTGTGCGACCGTGCTGTACCGGACCCGTCATCAGGTCACCGGCAGCCGCCGTCTGTCCCCCGCCCGGGTGCCCGCGGGGTCCGAGGCCCGCGTCCATCTGCGCATGGAGAACGTCTCCCGGCTGCCCACGGGGCTGCTGATGCTCCAGGACCGGGTGCCGTACGTCCTCGGGCCCAGGCCCCGGTTCGTGCTGGACCGCGTGGAGGCGGGCGGCCGGCGGGAGGTGTCGTACCGCGTCCGCTCGGATCTGCGCGGGCGCTATCCGCTGGGCCCGCTGCAACTGCGGCTCACCGACCCGTTCGGACTCTGCGAGCTGACCCGGTCCTTCTCGGCCCACGACACGCTGACGGTCGTCCCGCGCGTCGAGCCGCTGCCGCCGGTGCGGATGAGCGGTGAGGCCAAGGGGTACGGCGACGGACGGCAGCGCTCCCTCGCGCTGGCCGGCGAGGACGACGTGATCCCGCGCGAATACCGGTACGGCGACGACCTGCGCCGGGTGCACTGGCGCTCCACCGCGCGGTACGGCGAGCTGATGGTGCGCCGCGAGGAGCAGCCGCAGCGGGCCCGCTGCACGGTGCTCCTGGACACCCGCGGCATCGCGTACGACGGCGCGGGCCCCGACTCCGCCTTCGAGTGGGCGGTCTCCGGCGCGGCGTCCGTACTGGTGCACCTGCTCGAACGCGGCTTCTCGGTACGTATGTTGACGGACACCGGATCGTCCGTGCCCGGCGAGGGACCCGACGGTTTCGTGGGCTCCGGGCAGGAGTCGGCGGACGCGGCGGGGCTGATGATGGACACCCTCGCGGTGATCGACCACTCCGACGGTGCGGGCGTGTCCCGGGCGTACGACGCGCTGCGCGGCGGCAGCGAAGGGCTGCTGGTCGCCTTTCTCGGCGACCTGGACGAGACCCAGGCGTCCGTGGTCGCCAGAATGCGGCAGCGCAGCGGTGCGGCGGTCGCCTTCCTGCTGGACAGCGAGCAGTGGATGCACGGCACCGGCCGGCCCGCGGACACGCTGCGCATGCTGCACGACGCCGGCTGGACGGCCGTCGTGGTGCCACCTGGCGCGTCCCTGCCCTCCGTGTGGCGGCAGGCGGACCGGGAGAGCGGCCGGATGACCTCCGCCTCGTCGGCGGGTGCGGCGGGAGGCCGGTCATGAGCGGACGGGCACGGCTGACCGTGTGCGCCGCCCTGGCCACCCTGCTGGCGGCGTGTGCGCTGCTGCCGCTGGTCGACCGGGCGACCTGGATCCTTCAGACGGTGTTCCTGCTCGCCGCGCAGAGCGGGGTGGGCGCGGCGGCCCGGCGGGTGCCACTGGCCCGGCCGCTGACCGTCGCGGCGCAGGCGCTGACGACGCTGCTGCTGCTCACGATGACGTTCGCCCACGAGCAGGCGATCGCGCTGGTGCTGCCGGGCCCGGACGCGCTCCAGCATCTCGGGACGCTGCTGCAGGCGGGCGCGGACGACGTGGGAAGGTACGCGATTCCGGCGCCGCTGACCGACGGCATACGGCTGATGCTGATCGGCGGCGTGCTGCTGATCGGCCTTGCCGTGGACACGCTCGCGGTGACATTGCGCAGCGCTGCTCCGGCCGGGCTGCCGCTGCTCGCGCTGTACTCGGTCGCGGCGGGACTGTCGGACGGCGACTGGGGCTGGCTCAAGTTCCTGCTGGCGGCGGTCGGCTATCTGCTGCTGCTCCTCGCCGAGGGCCGGGACCGGCTCTCGCAGTGGGGGCGGGTCTTCGGTGGGGCCCCACGCGGACCGAGCCGGGTGTCGGCGGGCCTGGAGAGCGGGAGCGGCGGTGCGGTCGCACCGGTGCGCACCGGCCGGCGGATCGGCGCGGTGGCGCTGGGCATCGCGGTGCTGGTGCCGCTGCTGCTGCCCGACCTGAGCGGCGGCCTGCTCGGCGGCACGGGCTCCGGCCCCGGTGCGGGGCCGGGCGACGGCGGCACCATCTCGGCGGTGAACCCCCTGGTCTCGCTGCAGAACAGCCTCAACCAGCCGGACGACCGGCAGGTGATGTCGTACCGCACGAACTCCGGGGACACCCAGGACCTGTATCTGCGGATCGTCTCCCTCGACGAGTTCGACGGCACGACCTGGAAGCCCGCGGTCCGGCACATCACGGACGTGCCGTCCCCGTTCCCCACGCCGCGTGGCCTGGCGCCCGACGTCCGCAGGACGGAGATCCGCACGACGGTCTCCGCGGCGGACTGGTACGCCCAGGACTGGCTGCCCATGCCGTATCCGGCGAGCGGCGTCCGGATCGGCGGCCGCTGGCGGTACGAGCCGGTGGGACGCACCCTCGTCGGCGATCACGGCCAGACCACACGGGGCGCCCAGTACACCGTGAACAGCCTGATCGTGCGGCCGACGGCGGAGCAGCTCGCGAACGCGCCTGCGCCGCCCGACGACGTGCGGCGCGACTTCACCAAGGTGCCGCAGTCGCTCCCCGCCGTGGTGGCGCGGACGGCACGGCAGGTGACCAAGGGTGCGAGGAACGACTACGAGCGCGCGGTGAAGCTCCAGAACTGGTTCGCCCTGGACGGCGGCTTCACCTACGACACCCGGGTCGAGGCGGGCAGCGGTTCCCGGGCGATCGCCAGGTTCCTCCAGCAGAAGCAGGGCTTCTGCGTCCACTTCTCCTTCTCGATGGCGGCCATGGCGCGGACGCTGGGGATCCCGGCCCGTGTGGCGGTGGGCTTCACGCCCGGCGCGCCCTCGCCCGACGGCACGATGGCGGTGGGGCTGAAGGACGCGCACGCCTGGCCGGAGCTGTACTTCGAGGGGGTGGGCTGGACCCGCTTCGAGCCGACGCCGGGCCGTGGCACGGCGCCCGGGTACACGCACTCCCAGACGCCGACCGACACCCCGAGCGATCAGGCGACGCCCTCCGAGGCGGCGTCCTCGGCGCCGCAGGACCAGCCGTCGGCCTCCGACAGCTGCCCGCCCCAGGCGCGCAGGCTCGGTGACTGCGGTGCCGCCACGCAGGCGGCGCCCGGCTCCGGTGACGGCGGTTTCCCGTGGCGGCTGCTGGTCTGGGTGGTGCTGGGCGCGCTCGGTGTGGCGGTCGTGGTGGTGGTGCCGCTGCTGCCGATGCTCTGGCGGCAGCGCACGCGTGCCCTGCGGCTCGGCGCCCCCGGGCGCACCGAGGAGGAGGCCGCCGCGCGTGCCCTGGGGGCCTGGGCCGAGGTGACGGACACGGCTTGGGACTTCGGGATCGCTCCCCACGACTCCGAGACCCCTCGGACGGCCGCGGCACGGATCGTCCGGGCCGGCCGGCTCGACCCGGTGGCGGCGGAGTCCGTGGAGCGGGTGGCGGCGGCGGTGGAGCAGGTTCTCTATGCCCCGCACCCCCGGCCGGTCGCGGGGCTTGCCGACGACGTACGGCGTCTGGTGGCGGCTCTCTCGGCCACCACGGGCCGGGGCGGCCGGCTGCGGGCCAGGTTCGCCCCGCGCTCCACGGCCCGCGTGATGTGGGAGCTCGCCGACCGCTGGGCGGATCTGCGGGCCCGCGGGACCCGGTGCCTGTCGTCCGCGCGGTCGTCAGCCGGGCGACGGATGACCGCGTGGCGGGCGAAGCGTCAGGAGGGCTGAGACCCGCCCCCGGATCGCCCCGGCGGTGCGATCCGGGGGCCGGCGAAGACCCGCGGAAGCGGCCGGGCACGCGAAGACCGGTGAAGCCGGACACGGCCGCCGGCGCGACCGCACCTGCGTGCGGGCCGAGGCCAAGTGCGGGGCGTGGACGCCCGATGTGAATATGCCTGAGGGGTGACCACACATGGTGGTCACCCCTCGTCGTCGGCAGTGGGTGACGGCGCCGTCGATGCGCCGTCAAGAGCGCCGCCCCTGCCCGGGGCGGCTCAGTGTCCGTGCTCGTCGCGGCGGCGCTGCCAGCGCTGTTCGATGCGGTCCATCATGGACTTACGCTGTCTGGCCTGGCGCCCCGCCTGCGGACCGGTGCCGCGCGCCTGCTCCCCGGGCTTCGGCGCCTTGCGCCAGCCGGTCACGGCGAGCACCGCGCAGCCCAGCATGACGAGGAACCCGACCACACTGACCCAAATAACGGTCAGGACCATTCCGGCCATGAGGAGCGCGATACCCACCAGGAAGCCCACGACCGCCTGGTAGACCCGTCGCCGGGTGTACGTACGCAGCCCGCTTCCCTCAAGCGCTGTCGCGAACTTGGGATCTTCGGCGTACAGCGCTCGCTCCATCTGCTCGAGCATTCGCTGCTCGTGCTCCGAGAGCGGCACGGCGTCCTCCTCATCGTGCAGTCGCCGGGGCGACTGGGGGCCTCTTCAGGATAGGCAGGGAATCGCCCCCGTGAAACCCGCCCCTCTGCGCCAATTCGCCGATCCGGAACGCCACAGCGCCCCGCTCACTGAGGCCTAGATTCCCCAGCCAGCGGTCCGTCATGCCGGACGGTCTCCCTCGATCATACGGCGACAGCCGCCCGATCGTAGGTGCTGTGGCGTACTCCATCTGCGGCTGCGCCGCTGATCAGCGGCACGGTCGCGGACGGGGCGGCCGGGGGTCTAGGCCCCGGCCGGGTCCTCCTTCTCGCCGAGGACATGGAGCTGGGTGGCGACGGAGTGGAAGGAGGGCAGCTCGGCGGCCGCCGCCTCCAGCTTCAGGAGCGCGTCCAGGGCGCCCGGCTCGGTGTCCACCAGGACGCCCGGCACGAGGTCCGCGAAGACCCGCACACCGTGCACCGCGCCGACCCGTACGCCCTCGGTCCCCAGCAGGTCGGTGAGCTGTTCGGCGGTGAACCGCCGGGGCACCGGGTCGCCCTCGCCCCAGCGGCCGTCGGGGTCGGTGAGCGCATGCCGGGCCTCCTTGAAGTGACCGGCCAGCGCGCGGGCGAGGACGGCGCCGCCCAGACCGGCGGCGAGCAGGCTGAGCACCCCGGAGGGGCGGAGTGCGCCGACGACGTTGCGCACGCCTTCGGCGGGGTCGTCGACGTACTCCAGGACGCCGTGGCAGAGCACCGCGTCGTACCCCTCGCGCTCCACCACGTCGAACAGGCCGTGGGCGTCGCCCTGGACGCCCCGGACACGGTCCTCGACACCGGCCTCGGCAGCGCGGCGCTCGAGGGCGAACAGCGCGTTCGGGCTGGGGTCGACGACGGTGACGCGGTGGCCGAGACCGGCGACGGGCACGGCGAAGTTGCCGCTGCCGCCGCCGGTGTCGAGGACGTCCAGCGACTCCCGGCCCGTGGCCTTCACCCGGCGGTCGAGGGCGTCCTTCAGGACCTCCCAGACCACGGCGGTACGGAGAGAAGCGCGGGGGCGCATCGGGTCCGACACGGCAGTTGACTCCTCAGGGGCGGAGCAGATCGATGACAGGTACCTCCACCCTATTGCCTGCGGCTCCCCGCCCCCTCCTCCCGGGGTTGCGGCAGCACCGGCTGAAGGACGAGCATCCGCTCGACCATGCGCAGGAACATGGCCACGTCGCGCACCAGGTCGTCGGCGTCACGGGCGCCGGCGGCGCCGCGGATGCCCGCCTCCGCGCGGGCCCGCCGATCGGCTCCGGAGGCGAACAGCGCGCTCCACTCGGTCAGTTCGGGTGCGATCTCGGGAAGGACTTCCCAGGCGCTGCGGATCCGGGGCCGGCGCCTGGACGCGGGTTCGGGGCGGGCACGCGCGGCGAGGACGGCCGCGGCGGTGCGCAGGGCGGCGAGGTGCGCCGTCGCGTACCGCTCGTTGGGCACCTCGAGCAGGGCCGCCTCGTCGAGGGTGGCGCGGGCCCGGGTGAGCAGAACGAGGGCGGCGGGCGGGGCCGTGGCACGGCGGATCACGGGGTGCACGTCGCCCGCCGGACCGGTCAGTGAGGGGGCAGGGCCGGTGGCGCGGCGCCGGGACGCGGCGGCTGCGGACGAGCGGGCCATGACGAGCCTCCTGTCGTCTGTGTGACGGCGCAATGGCCGTATGTGCTCATCGTGCGACACACCACTGACAATCGGCTCTGACCTGCCGTTTTGCTTCGATCGCAGGTTCGGAGTAACTTTTGAACTGACCAGTCAGTTCAAAAGCAGTACACGAGGGGGGACCGTGGACGGTCCGCACAAGGGCGACGGGCGCGCGGACGGGGGGCCGGCCGCGGACGCCGGGGTCGCCGTCCGCGCAGAGGGACTCGGGCTCGAGGGCCCGCGCGGGTGGGTGTTCCGCGAGGTGACCTTCGAGGCCGCGCCCGGCTCGCTGATCGCCGTCGAGGGCCCCTCCGGCTCCGGACGCACCTGTCTGCTGCTCGCGCTCACCGGCCGGATGAAGCCCACCGAGGGACACGCGACCGTCGGCCGGTTCCGGCTTCCCAAGCAGCTCGGCCATGTACGCAGGGTCAGCGGTCTCGGCCCCGTGCCCGGGGTCACGGACCTCGATCCCGCGCTGACCGTCGGCGAACACCTGCGGGAGAGGGCGCTGTTGCAGCGCCGGTTCGGCGGATCGCTGCGCGAGCTGCTGCGGCCGCGTGCCGTGGGGGCGCGCCCCGGCGGAGCGGAGTCGGGAGTTCGGGGGAGGAAGGCGCAGACGCAGCAGCTCGTCGACACCGCGTTGGCCGCGGCGGGCCTGGACGTGTCCACGCTCGTGAAGGGCCCGCGGACGGCGGTGCGGGACCTGGAGCGTCTGGAGGCGCTGCGTCTGTCCGTGGCGCTCGCGCTGATCGGCCGGCCCCGGCTGCTCGGCGTGGACGACACCGACCTCAAGCTGTCGGACGCCGAACGGGCCGAGGCCTGGGCGCTGTTGAGGTCGATCGCGGACAGCGGCACGACGGTCCTGGCCGTGTGCAGCGAGGCACCGGAGGGCGCGCTCGTGGTGTCGACGGCGGCGCGCACGACGAAGAGCGCGCCGCAGGACGCCGGGGCCGACCGCTCCGACCGGGACACCGGGACCACCCCGAAGACCCTGGCCGACAAGGTCGGCAAGGCCACCGAGGCCGACAACGACGGCGCCGGCAGCACCACCCGAGGCGCCCGGACCGAGGACGCCACCGAGCCCGGCGAGACCGACCGGCTCGCCGAGCACGGCGAGAACACCGGGCACGACGAGCAGGCCGAGAACGACCACGGCAAGAACACCGAGAACGACAAGGAGGGGGCCGATGCGCTCGCCGAAGCTCGCCGCGCTTGAACTGAGGCGCTTCGGCAGGGGCAAGCTCCCGCGCGCGGCGCTCGTCGCGCTCCTGCTGCTGCCTCTGCTGTACGGCGCCCTGTACCTGTGGTCGTTCTGGGACCCGTACGGACGGCTCGACCGGATACCCGTGGCGCTCGTCAACGACGACAAGGGCGCGACCGCCGCGGGCGCGAAGGTCAACGCGGGCGACGACATCACCAAGGGACTGCACGACAGCAAGACCTTCGAGTGGCACGAGGTCGGCGCCGCCGAGGCCCGCAAGGGCGTCGAGAACGGCACGTACTACCTGTCGCTGACCATGCCGTCCGACTTCAGCAAGCGGATCGCCTCCAGCTCCGGGAGCTCCCCGGAGACGGGCGCGCTCCAGGTGCGGACGAACGACGCCAACAACTACATCGTCGGGCAGATCTCGCGGTCGGTGTTCTCGGAGGTCCGCAAGGCGGCCTCGACGAACGCGTCGCGGTCCTTCCTCGACAAGATCTTCATCTCCTTCTCGGACATCCACGGCGCGACCGAGAAGGCCGCCAAGGGTGCCGACAAGCTCAACGGCGGCATCGGCAAGGCCGAGAAGGGCTCCAAGGACCTCGCGGACGGTCTGCAGCACGCCAAGGACGGCAGCGGCAAGCTCGCCGGTGGGCTGACGAGGCTCAACAAGGGCGCAGGTGACCTGGAGACGGGTTCTCAGCGGGTCGCGGACGGCACGCAGGAACTCGCCGACAAGGTCAACGGCACGGCGGCCCAGGTGCGGCCCTTCCTGAAGAAGAACAACGGCAAGGACATCGCCGACAACGCCACCCTGGTCGCCGACTCCGCGGGCGTCATCAGCAAGCACCTCGACACGCTCGTCAGGACGGCCCCCATCGCCGAGACCGGCACCCGCGAGGCCTCCGACGCGCTCAACGGCGTGTACGAACGCCGTTGTGAGAAGGGGCTGCTGCCCGACCCGGCCTGCGCGGACCTGAAGAAGGCGAAGGACGCGGCGGCGGACGCGGCGCGGATCGCCAAGGACGTCAACACCGTGGTGCAGGACTACCACGGCGACGAAGCGGCGCTGAAGACGGACCTGGGGACGCTTCAGCGGCAGGCCCGGGACCTGGCCAAGGCGGCGCCGCACCTCGACGAGGACCTGGAGAGCGCGGTCGCCAAGGTCAACAAGCTGAACAGGGGCGCGGGCAAGGTCGCCAAGGGCATGGCGAAGCTCCACACGGGGATCAGCAAGGCCCAGACCGGTGCGACGGACCTCGACGCGGGCGTCGGCAAGCTCGAGAACGGCGCGAACGACCTCAACGGCGGCATGTTCAAGCTCGTCGGCGGCTCGGGGAAGCTCGCGGGCGGACTGCACGACGGCGCCGGCAAGATCCCGGACTACGACAAGAAGGACCGTGACCTGCGCACGGAGGTCATGGCCGACCCGGTGCAGCTCGCCTCGCGTGACCTGCACAAGGCGCCCAACTACGGCACCGGGTTCGCCCCGTACTTCATCCCGCTCTCCCTGTGGGTCGGCGCGATGGTGGCGTACATGCTGATCCAGCCGCTCAACCGGCGTGCTCTCGCGGCGGGCGCGTCGGCGTGGCGCATCGCGCTCGCGGGCTGGCTGCCGGTGGCCGCGCTGGGCGCGCTCCAGACAGGGGCGCTGATGGCGGTGCTGCACTGGGGCATCGGTCTGGAGATGGCCCGCGCGGCCGGCACGATCGGCTTCCTGTGCCTGGTCACGGCGTGCTTCGCGGCGATCGTGCAGTGGCTCAACGCGCGCTTCGGGGCGGCCGGACGCATCCTCGTGCTGGCGTTCCTGATGCTCCAGCTGACGTCGGCGGGCGGCACGTATCCCGTCCAGACCAGTCCGCACTTCTTCAACGCCATCCATCCCTTCCTTCCGATGAGTTACGTCGTCGCGGCGCTCAGGAGGCTCATCACGGGCGGCGGCCTGGGACCCGTCTGGCAGGCGTGCGCGGTGCTCGCGGCGTTCACCGTGGGCACCCTGGCGCTCACCGCGCTGTCGGCGCGCCGCAAGCAGGTGTGGACCCTGGACCGGCTGCACCCGGAGCTGAGCCTGTGAGCGCGCGGCGCAGCGGGTCGGACCGGCTCACCCGGGAGCGGGGCCTGTGACAATCAACGCCATGGACAGCAGCAGCACCCGTCGCCAGGCGACGCGGCAGAAGCTCTACGAAGCCGCCGTGACCCTCATCGCAGAGCAGGGGTTCTCCGCCACCACGGTGGACGAGATCGCCGAGCGCGCGGGGGTCGCGAAGGGAACGGTCTACTACAACTTCGCGAGTAAGTCGGTCCTCTTCGAGGAGCTGCTGAAGCACGGTGTGGGACTGCTCACCGCCTCCCTCAGGGAGGCGGCCGAGCGGACCGCGAAGGAGGGCGGCAGCAGGGTCGACGCCCTGGACGCGATGATCAGGGCCGGTCTCGAGTTCATCGGCCGCTACCCGGCCTTCACCCAGCTGTACGTCGCCGAGCTGTGGCGTACCAACAGGGCCTGGCAGTCCACGCTGATGGTGGTCAGGCGGCAGGCCGTCGCCGTCGTCGAGGACGTTCTGCGCGAGGGTGTGGAGAACGGCGAACTGAGCGACGAGATCGACATCCCGCTGACGGCGGCCGCGCTCGTCGGCATGGTGCTGGTCGCCGCGCTCGACTGGCAGGCGTTCCAGCCGGAGCGCTCCCTGGACGATGTGCACGCGGCGCTGTCGCGGCTGCTCCAGGGCCGGGTGAGCGGTACCCGCTGAACCGCCCGCCCTCTGCCGACGACGAGGACGCCGGTCCGGCCGGTCTCCTGCGAGACCTGCGCCGGACCGGCGTTCTCGTTTCCCCCGTCGACCCCCGTGCGGTCGTCCCCCGGTCCCCCGGTTTCCCGCTCCCCCGGTCGCAGGGAGCGACGGGCGAGAGCCCCGCACCGTTCCGCCGCCCCGTGTCGGCGGTACCGGCGCGAGTGCCTCGTCCGTGCCTCCACTCTTCCGTCCGGGCGGGCCCGCACCCATCCGCACGGCTACTCATCTCGCCGAGTGAGTACGGATACTCAGGCCTGTGTACTCATCCCCGGGACGGCGGACGGGCCACTGGTTACGATCGCGTCCGTGTCCGTACTCCCTCTCGTCTTCACGAGCGGCTGGGCGAGCGGGATCAACGCGTACGCCGTGGTCCTGCTGCTCGGCCTCTTCGGTGCGACCGGCCTGACCGACCAGGTGCCCGGATCCCTTCAGCGCACGGATGTGCTGATCGCCGCCGCCCTGCTGTTCCTGTGCGAGGCGGTGGCCGACAAGATCCCCTATGTGGACTCGGTGTGGGACTCGGTCCACACGGTGATCAGGCCGGTGGCGGGTGCGGTGGTCGGGGCGCTCCTCGCGGGCCAGAGCGGATCGCTGCCGGAGCTCGCGGCGGGCGCGATCGGCGGGTCGACGGCGCTGGCCAGTCATGCGGTCAAGGCCGGGACGCGGATGGCGGTGAACGCGTCGCCCGAGCCGTTCAGCAACATCGTCGTGAGCGCGGCGGAGGACCTCGGCGTCGCCGGAATCGTCACCTTCGCCATGTTCCATCCCGTGGCGGCGGCCGTCGTCGCGGGCACGCTCCTGGCGCTCGGCCTCGCGCTCCTGGTCTTCCTGGCCTCGCGGATCGGACGGTTCCTGCGGCGCCGGGCGCAGCGCCGCGCGGAGAAGCGGCTCGCGGCCCCCTCCTGGCCACCGGGCTGACCGGGTTGAGGCGCCGATGCCCGGAGGGCGCCGGAGCCGCCGGGAGTGACTGTCGGTGGCGGCCGATAAAGTCCCTGGCATGGCACGGATTGCGGTGATCGGCGCGGGCATGGGCGCCATGGCGGCCGCCGCCCGGCTCGCCGTGGCGGGCCACCGGGTGGTGGTGTACGAGCGCGGGGAGACCTACGGCGGCGCGGTGGGACGCTTCGAGCGCGACGGATTCGCGTTCGACACGGGACCCGGGCTGCTCCAGCTGCCCGCCGTGTACCGCGACCTCTTCGTCAAGACGGGCAAGGAGCCCCTGGAGCAGTGCGTCGAGCTCTCCCAGGTGGAGTCGGCATCGGCCCATGTCTTCGCGGACGGCACCCGTGTGGCGCTGCCGAACGCGTCCCGTGCGGGCGTCGGCGAGGCCCTGGACGCGGCGCTCGGCGCGGGCGCGGGGGCGCGCTGGGCGGCATTCATGAACCGCGCCCGGGAGGCCTGGGACCGCTCGCGGCGCCCGCTGCTCGAAGAGCCGCTGTGGCCCAACTGGCAGGTGCTGGCGGAGCGCGAGCCGTATCCCGCGGTGCCGCGCCGTCGGCTGCTGCGCAAGGACCGGGCGGCGAGCACGCTCACGGAGATCGCCGAACTGGAGCTGGGCGGCGACCCCGGACTGCGCGCCCTCCTCGAGCACTACGCCGTCGCGGCCGGTCTGGACCCGCGGACCGCACCGGCGAGCGCGGCGGCCCTGCCGTACATGGAGCAGACCTTCGGTGTGTGGGCCGTGGGCGGCGGGATGCGGGCGCTGGCGGGGGCGGTGTACGAGCGCTGCGTGGCCCGCAGGGTCGAGTTCCGTTTCGGCGCCGCGGTGACCGGGATCATCGAGAAGGACGGCCGGGCGGCGGGCGTCGAGCTGTCGGACGGCTCGACCGCGGAGGCCGAGTTCGTGGTGGCGGGCGTCGCGCCGGGAGTGCTCGACGCCATGCTGCCGGGCCGCGCGGTCCGGGAGCCCGGCGGTGTGCCGCCGCAGACGGGGCTGCCCAGTCGGCTCACCGTCCTGCTGGCGCTGCGCGGGGGCCGGCCCGAGGGCACGCCGCACCGCACGGTGGTGCATGCGCCGGACCGGGAGGCCTCATTGGCAGCCCTGTTCGGTGACCGCCCCGGCCTGCCCGCCGAGCCAACGGTCACGGTGCTGCGCCCCGACGACCCCTCTCTCGTGCCGGACACCGACCACGAGGCGGTCACTCTGACGGCCACGGTGCCCGCGCGGCAGCCGGGCGGGGACACCGACGCCGCGGGTCACGCGGAGCGGATGATCGCCGTCGCCGAGCGCGCGGTGCCAGGCCTGCGCGACCGGATCCTCTGGCGCGAGATCCGCACCCCTGCGGACGTCGAGGAGGCCACCGGCACGCCGGGGGGCTCGGTCCCGGCTCCGGCGCTCGCCGCGGCCGGCGGCCGGCATCTGCACCCGTCGAACAGCACCGCCCTGCCCGGCCTGTTGACGGTGGGGGGCTGGTCCCACCCCGGCGGCGGACTGCCCCATGCGGGCATGTCGGGTGCCCTGGTCGCGGGACTGGTCGTGGAGGGGCCGGACTTCAGGGGTTCGCAGTGAGGGGCCGAGGCCCTGCCGCCGCGGCGGTGGAAGGCGTCCGGGGCTCTCAGTACCGGTAGGGCTGCTGCTCGTACCCGCTGCCGTACTCGGAATGCCCCTGCGCCTGTCCCTGGTAGGGGTAGGACTGCTCGGGCGGCAGCTCCCCTCCGTACGTCGTCTGGTCGTCGCTGCGCTGCTGCGGTACCCAGACTCCGCCGGGCGGGGTCTCCGAGGCCGACGTCGGCGCGTAGGCGCCCGTGGCATAGGGGTCCTGCGCGAAACCGGCCTGCTCGTAGGGCTGCTGGCCGCCGTAGGTGTCGTAGGCCTGCTGGCCGCCGTAGCTCTGCGTGCCGATGTACGGGTCGGAGTATGCGGCGTACTGCTGCTGGCCGGCGTCGTAGCCGTACTGCTGCTGGTCGTACCCGGCGTAGGTGCCGTAGCCGTAGTCGGTCTGCTGGGCCGCGGCCGCAGCGGCGTAGGCGGCCTCGCCGTCGGAGCCGTACGGCGAGTCGCCGTAGACGCCGTACGTACCGGTGTCCTCGGGCAGCGGCTCGGGCTCGTAGACCTGGCCGGCGGACGGGGCGGCCTCCCACGACGCCTCGGACCCTTCGGGGCCGTCGTCGGCCCCGTCGTACTCGAGGCCGGAGACCTCCAGCGTGGGCTCCTGCCGGCCCGCGTCCCGGGACTCGCTCCTGCGGCGCTTGCTGGAGCCCGGCCTGCCGCCGACGGCCCAGCCGGTGGAGAAGCCACGGCGGAACGACAGCGTCACGTACGTCTGGCCGACGGCGAAGGCCGCGGCGCCGATACCGATGACGACGACCGAGGGCATCAGCACGCCGACGACGACCCCGAGGAAGCCGACGAACGCGAGCAGCCGCCAGCGCAGCCGTGCCTTGTACTGCAGCAGCACTTCGCCGAGCAGCCACAGCGCGACGAATCCGAACGCGATGTAGAGGACCGTCCAGCCCATGTACGCCCCTCTCGTCGGCCGCCGCCCCTCCGGATACGGCCGGTCTAGACCTGGGGTGGGTGCAGGCCCAGATTCTCGTAGATTTCCAGCGTCGCCGTCGAGTTGTTGAGTGTGATGAAGTGCAGCCCCGGCACGCCCTCGTCCAACAGGCGCGCGCAGAACTCCGTCGCGAACTCGATGCCAATGGAGCGTACAGCGGCCGGATCGTCCTTGACCGCGAGGATCCTCTCTTTCAGCGCCTCCGGGAACACGGCGGTGCTGAGCTGGGGCAGTCGCTCCAGGATCTTGACGCTGGTGACCGGCATGACCTCCGGGATGATCGGGGTCGCGCAGCCGGCCGCCTCGACGAGATCGCGCAGCCGCAGATACGACTCGGGGTGGAAGAACATCTGCGTGATCGCGTAGTCGGCGCCCGCACGGCACTTGTCGACGAAGTGCCGGACGTCCTCCTCCCACTCCGCGGAGCGGGGGTGCATCTCGGGGAAGGCGGCGACGCCCACGCAGAAGTCGCCGGACTCCTTGATCAGCCGGACCAGGTCGGCGGCGTAGGCGAGGCCCTCCGGGTGCGGCACCCACTCGGCCATCGGGTCGCCCGGCGGGTCGCCGCGGACCGCGAGCATGTTGCGGATCCCGGCGTCGGCGTACTGGCCGATGATGTTGCGCAGCTCGGCGACGGAGTGGTCGACCGCCGTGAGGTGCGCGACGGGCGTCAGGGTCGAGTCCTCGGCGATCTGCTCGGTCGCCTTCACCGTGCCCGCGCGGGTGGAGCCGCCGGCACCGTACGTAACCGAGACGAAGCTGGGCGCGACGGCCTCGACCCGGCGCAGCGCGTTCCACAGGTTCCGCTCGCCCTTCGCCGTCTTGGGCGCCCAGAATTCGAACGAATACGTGGTCTCGCCGGTCGCAAGCATGTCGCGCACCGTGCGGGCGTGGTCAGTCCTGGTGGACGCGGTACCTAGGGCCATATGGGCAGGTTAGCCAGGGCGGGACGGTCCCCCAACCAGAGCGAAGCTAAATGCCGGATTTGCCGGGCTCTTGTCCACGCCTCGGACGGCCCAACCCGTTTTGGGGCATCCTCGGGGGCGTTTCTGTCCACCAGGTGGACTCACACCGTCCGCAGGCGCTTGGCGAACTCGGCCGTCGCGGAGGCCGGGTCGTCCGCCTCCGTGATCGCCCGGACGACGACGACGCGGCGCGCGCCGGCGTCCAGCACCTCGTCCAGGTTCGCGAGGTCGATGCCTCCGATCGCGAACCACGGCCGGCCGGTGGCGAGACCGGCCGTGTACCGGACCAGGTCCAGGCCCGGGGCGTGGCGGCCCGGCTTGGTCGGGGTCGGCCAGCACGGCCCGGTGCAGAAGTAGTCGACGCCCTCCTGGGCCGCCGCGGCGGCGGCCTCGTCCTGCGCGTGCGTGGACCGGCCGACGAGGACGCGCTCGCCGAGGATCGCGCGGGCCGCGGGAACCGGCAGGTCGCCCTGACCGAGGTGCAGCACGTCCGAGCCGATGGCGTGGGCGACGTCCGCCCGGTCGTTCACGGCGAGGAGCTTGCCGTGGCGGCGGCAGGCGTCGGCGAGGACCTGGAGGTGCTCCAGCTCCTCGGCGGCCTCCATGCCCTTGTCGCGCAGCTGCACGATGTCGACGCCGCTCGCCAGGACCGCGTCCAGGAACTCCGGGAGGTCGCCCTGGCGCTTGCGGGCGTCCGTGCAGAGGTAGAGCCGGGCGTCGGCGAGCAGGTCGCGCGGCGTGGCGTAGGGGTCGCGTGGCGTCGGGCCGGGCATGACGATGTCCCCCGTGGGTGGAGTCGGTGGCGTACGGACCACGGGGCCCGCGGTCCGTACGCCGGGTTGTCGGATCAGACGGCGAGCGCCTGGGCGCGGCGCTTCACCTCCGTTCCGCGATTCTCGCTCAGCGCCTGCGCGGGGGTGCCCGGCAGGGTCGGGTCGGGGGTGAAGAGCCACTCCAGCATCTCTTCGTCGGTGAAGCCGTCGTCCCTCAGGAGCGTCAGGGTGCCGGTGAGGCCCTTGACGACCTTGTCGCCGTCGATGAAGGCGGCGGGCACGTGCAGCGCCCTGTTCTCACCGCGGCGCACCGCGATCAGCTGGCCCTCCTTGACCAGCTGCCGGACACGCGTCACCTCGACGCCGATCTGTTCGGCGATGTCGGGGAGGGTGAGCCAGGCGGGGACGAGAGCATCGATCTTTGCGTCAATCTCGGTCACGGCACAAGCGTGCCATCCCGGACCGACAGCCGGAAGCCGGGCCCGGGTCCGGGCGCCGGGCCGGGAGGCACCCGGAGTGCCCGTGGCCTTGGGAAAACCGGTTTGCGCGGGCGCCGCCCCGGGGCGGTCCGGCACGGCGGGACTCGGCCGTTGGGGTTCCCGTCACCGCCGTCCCCATCCGGCCGGGTTCCGGCTGTCGCGGTCCCAGTCGTCCCTGCCACACCCGGACTCCCGGCCGGCCGGACGGCGGCCGCCCGGAAGCCCGGCCGGCGCGCTACCGCACCGCCGCCTTCAGCGGCCGCGCCGGGTCGGTCAGGAGGTCCGGGTCCAGCGGGGTCGCCCTTTCGATCAGCTTGCGGCCCTGGGCCAGGTCGCGGGGACGGCCCACGGTGAGGACGGCGGTGAGGCGGGAGCCGCGGAGCCAGCAGGCCGACCAGGCGGGGCCCGTGGGGTCGCCGCGCCACAGCAGCGTGTCGGTGGGCGCGTGGTGACCCGCGTACTGGACGAACCGGCCGAACTGCTCGGACCAGAAGTAGGGCACGGGATCGTATGCGGCGTGCGCCTCGCCGACGATGCCGGCGGCGACGCTCCGGGGTCCCTGCAGGGCGTTGTCCCAGTGGTGGACGAGGAGCCGCTCGCCGTAGCGGGCGGACGGGAAGGACGCGCAGTCGCCGACCGCGTAGACGTCGGGCGCCGAGGTGCGCAGCCGGTCGTCGGCGACGATCTCGCCCTGGGCGCCGAGCGCGACCCCGGAGCCGGCGAGCCAGGCGGTCGCGGGCCGCGCACCGATGCCGACGACGACGGCCCCGGCCGGCACCCGCGTCCCGTCGTCCAGGACCACCGCCCCCGGCTCGATGCGCTCCACGCGCGCGCCGACCCGCAGCACGGCGCCCGCCTCGGCGTACCAGCCGGCCATCGGCGCCGCGACCTCGGCGGGCAGCGCCCCGGCGAGCGGGCGGTCCGCCGCCTCGACCACGGTGACGGCGCAGCCCGCCTCCCGTGCGGCCGTGGCGAACTCGGCACCGATCCAGCCCGCGCCGACGACCACGATGTCGTGCTGGGCCGCCAGGACCGGGCGCAGGCGTTCGGCGTCGTCCAGGGTGCGCAGCAGATGGACGCCCTGCACGCCCTCCGAGCCCGCGAGCCGGATCGGTTCCGCGCCGGTCGCGACGACGAGGACGTCGTACGGCACCGGACCCGCCTCGGTGTCGAGTTCGTGGTCGGCGGGGCGCAGTCCGGTGACCTCGACGCCGAGCCGCAGCTCGACGCCGAGCCCTTCGAAGTCGACGTCGAGGGCGGAGCCCTCGGCCTTGCCGAGCAGCACGGCCTTGGACAGCGGTGGCCTGTCGTACGGCTGGTGCGGCTCCGCGCCGATCAGCGTGACCGGCCCGGTGAACCCCTGCTCGCGCAGGGCCACCGCGGTCTGCACCCCCGCCATGCCCGCCCCGGCGACGACCACGCGTCGCTCCGCCCGTCGTCGCAGTTCGGCGCCGCCCTGCGCCAGGTTCTCGTCGCTCACCCGATCACCATAGACAACTGACGTTCAGTCAGTCAGGGGGGCTGCGGCCACCAGCTCCTCGACCACGCTCGTTCCGCTGCCCTCCCGGGACTCCCACTGCCAGGTCTCCTCCAGGCGCACCCGCCCGTCCGGCAGCTCGACGACGGTCGAGACGCAGTGCCCGGAGGAGGTCCCGCCGTCCACCGTGAGCTGGACGTAGCGGAAGTCGATCCGGTCGCCCGCACGGGTGCCCACGAGGTGCCCGCGCACGACGTCGCCGCCCGCGTAGTCGGCCCAGATCACGCCGTCCTGCTCGCGGTACTCGAAGCGGGTCCTGGTGCCCACCTGCCCCGGGGACTGGTCGACGACGGGGGCGAGGACGCGGCCGTCCAGCGAACGGACCATGGCGGGCGGCTCCCTTACTGCGGTGCGGGGCGAAGAGCTAGGGTGACCAACGATAAGCACTCGCGGGAGCCCGGTCGCAGCGGGCTGAGAGGGAGGCTGGAGCGGCCTCCGACCGTACGAACCTGATCCGGGTCATGCCGGCGAAGGGAGGGGCTGGACGCCCATGTCGTGTACATCAGACGTCCCCGTCTCGGGGGCGGACGTCCTCGTCGTGGGGGGCGGCATCATCGGACTGGTCACGGCCTGGCGGGCGGCGCAGCGCGGGCTCGCCACCGCGGTCGTGGACCCCGGACCGGGCGGCGGAGCCGCCCAGGTGGCGGCGGGCATGCTGGCGGCCGTCACGGAACTGCACTACGGCGAGCAGACCCTGCTGGGGCTGAACCTGGCGTCCGCGCGCCGCTACCCCGATTTCGCGGCGGAGCTGACCGAGGCCACCGGGCTCGACCTCGGCTACCGGCAGTGCGGCACGCTCGCCGTCGCCCTGGACGCGGACGACCGGGCCCATCTGCGGGAACTGCACGCCCTGCAACACCGGTCGGGGCTCGAGTCCGAGTGGCTGAGCGGCCGCGACTGCCGTCGGCTCGAACCGCTGCTCGCGCCCGGCGTACGCGGCGGGCTGCGCGTCGACGGCGACCACCAGGTCGATCCGCGGCGTCTCGCCGGTGCCCTGGTGACCGCGTGCGAGCGCGCGGGAGTGGTCTTCCACCGGCAGTGGGCGGACCGCTTGCAGGTCGTGGGCGACCGCGCCCGCGGTGTCGTCCTCGCGGACGGCACCGGGCTGGCCGCCGAGCAGGTGGTGCTCGCCGCGGGCAGCCTCAGCGGCAGGCTCACCGGCGTCCCCGACGATGTGCTGCCGCCGGTGCGGCCCGTGAAGGGACAGGTGCTGCGGCTGCGGGTGCCCGAGCGGTACGCGCCGTTCCTCAGCCGCACCGTGCGCGCCGTCGTCCGCGGCAGTCACGTCTACCTGGTGCCGCGTGCCGACGGCGAGCTGGTCGTCGGCGCCACCAGCGAGGAGCTGGGCTGGGACACGACGGTGACCGCGGGCGGCGTCTACGAGCTGCTGCGCGACGCGCACGAACTGGTGCCCGGCATCACCGAGCTGCCGCTCATCGAGACCCGTGCCGGACTGCGCCCCGGCTCCCCGGACAACGCGCCCCTGCTCGGCCCGACCGCGCTGCCGGGTCTGCTGCTGGCCACCGGCCACTACCGCAACGGCGTGCTGCTCACACCGGTCACCGGCGACGTCATGGCGCACGTCCTGACCACCGGGGAGCTGCCGGACGAGGCACGCCCCTTCAGCCCCGGGCGCTTCGGCGCCCGGCCCCTCCTCGTGGAGCAGCCCGCATGAGCGCACCGGCATCCGTCTCGGTCTCCGTCAACGGTGCCGTGCGCGCCGTCGCGCCCGGCACCACCCTCGACACCGTCGTCTCGACTCTGACCGCGGCCCCGTCCGGCGTGGCCGCGGCCCTCAACGAAACCGTCGTCCCGCGCACGCAGTGGCCGACGACCACGCTGCGCGAGGGGGACCGCGTCGAGGTCCTCACCGCCGTCCAAGGAGGCTGACACCATGGCCGACGACGCCTTCCTCATCGGCGGTACGTCCCTGTCGTCCCGGCTGATCATGGGGACGGGCGGAGCGCCCAGCCTCGACGTCCTGGAGCGGTCCCTGGTCGCCTCCGGCACCGAGCTGACCACGGTCGCGATGCGCCGTATCGACCCGGGTACGCAGGGCTCGGTGCTGTCCGTGCTCGACCGGCTCGGCATCCGGGTGCTGCCGAACACCGCCGGCTGCTACACGGCAGGTGAGGCCGTCCTCACGGCCCGTCTCGCGCGTGAGGCGCTCGGCACCGACCTGATCAAGCTGGAGGTCATCGCCGACGAGCGGACCCTGCTGCCCGATCCGGTCGAGCTGCTCGACGCCGCGGAGACGCTGGTCGACGACGGCTTCACGGTCCTTCCGTACACCAACGACGACCCGGTCCTCGCGCGGAAGCTGGAGGACGTCGGCTGCGCCGCGGTCATGCCGCTCGGCTCCCCGATCGGCTCCGGGCTCGGCATCCGCAATCCGCACAACTTCCAGCTGATCGTGGAGCAGGCGCGCGTGCCGGTCATTCTGGACGCGGGCGCCGGGACCGCGTCGGACGCCGCCCTCGCCATGGAGCTGGGGTGCGCCGGTGTGATGCTCGCCTCCGCGGTGACCCGTGCGCAGGAGCCGGTCCTCATGGCCGAGGCCATGCGGCACGCCGTGGAGGCGGGGCGCCTCGCGCACCGGGCGGGCCGGATTCCGCGCCGGCACTTCGCGGAGGCGTCCTCGCCCGTGGCGGGCCTGGCCCGGCTGGACCCGGAGCGGCCCGCGTTCTAGGGGGTGCGCCCGGTGCCGGGCACGCCCGTCGCCGCCCCGGGTGTGCCCGTTCCCGGCGGTGTGATGGTGACCTGTCACAGCTCGGCTGCAGTACGGACCCGGAGGCCGCCGGGCTGCACGGGCTGTCCATGGCGGCTCGTAGACTCGTCGCGTGGATACGACCCTTAAGGACCCGCTCGTCGGGCAGGTGCTCGACGGCCGCTACCGCATCGACGCGCGGATCGCGGCCGGCGGGATGGCCACGGTCTACCGGGCCGTGGACACCCGCCTCGACCGTGTGCTCGCGCTGAAGGTGATGCACCCGACGCTGGCGGCCGACGCGTCGTTCGTGGACCGGTTCATCCGCGAGGCCAAGTCCGTCGCGCGGCTGTCCCATCCGAATGTGGTCGGGGTCTACGACCAGGGCACGGACGGGGCGTACGTGTATCTGGCGATGGAGTACGTCGCCGGCTGCACCCTGCGGGACGTCCTGCGGGAGCGCGGCGCACTGCGCCCGCGGGCCGCGCTGGACATTCTGGAGCCGGTCCTCGCCGCGCTGGGCGCCGCCCACCGCGCCGGGTTCGTGCACCGCGACATGAAGCCCGAGAACGTCCTGATAGGGGACGACGGCCGGGTGAAGGTGGCGGACTTCGGTCTCGTACGGGCCGTGGACACGGTGACGAACACCACCGGTGCCGTCCTCGGCACCGTGTCGTATCTCGCCCCGGAGCAGATCGAGCACGGCACCGCGGACCCGCGCGTCGACGTGTACGCGTGCGGCGTGGTCCTCTACGAGATGCTGACGGGCGGCCGCCCGCACTCCGGGGACTCCCCTGCCCAGGTGCTCTACCAGCACCTGCACGCGGACGTGCCGCCTCCGTCGGCCCTGGTTCCGGGGCTCCCCGTGGAGCTGGACGAGCTGGTGGCGTCCGCCACCGCGCGTACGCCGGAGATGCGGCCGCACGACGCCGTGGCGCTGCTCGCACGGGTCCGGGAGGCACGCGCCGCCCTCACCGAGGAGCAGCTGGACGCGGTGCCGCCGGGGGCCCGTGAGGGCGAGCACGACAACGCGGACGACCGCACCAGCGTCATCCCGCGCGCGGTGATGACCATGCCGCGCCCGCTGCCGGTGAACGAGGACGAGTCCGGGGTGCTCCGGACGAGCAGGCTGGAGACCCCGCCCCCCGCCCCGCCCCGCCGTCGCGGGCCCCGGCGCGGTGTGCTCGCGAGCGTCGTGGCCGTGCTGCTGGTGCTCGGCCTCGGCGCGGGCGTCTGGTACATCAACGCCGGGCAGTTCACCAAGGTCCCGCCGCTGCTGACGAAGACCGAGGCGGAGGCGAAGAAGCAGCTCACCGCCGCCGGCCTCGAGGTCGGCTCGGTCGTGCAGAAGTACAGCGACACCGACCCGCGCGGCACCGTCATCGCCAGCGACCCCGCCGCGGGGGCGCGGATCCGCGACAACGACAAGGTCGGGCTGACGATCTCGAAGGGCCCGGAGACCGTGCGGGTGCCCAAGGTCGAGGGTGTGCCGCTGGCCAGGGCGAAGGCCCAGCTGAAGAGCGCGGGCCTCGCGCCCGGCATGGTCACCCAGGAGTTCAGCGACGAGGTCGACCGGGGCAAGGTGATCGGCACCAACCCCGACGCCGGCACCAAGCGCCATGCGGGCTCGGCCGTCGCGCTCACGGTCAGCAAGGGCAGCCGGGTCGACGTCCCGGACGTCTCGGGCGAGTCCGTCGACGACGCCACCTCGGACCTGGTGGACAAGGGCCTCAAGGTGAGGATCGCCCAGCAGAGGGTGAACTCGGAGTTCGACGCGGGCATGGTGGCCCAGCAGTCGCCGGACGCCGGCCGCCAGGCGGCCGAGGGCGACACGGTCACACTCACGCTCTCCAAGGGCCCGGAGATGATCAAGGTGCCGGACGTCGTCGGGGACAGCGTCGACGATGCGACGAAGACCCTGGAGGACGCCGGATTCAAGGTCGACCTGGACCGGGGGCTCCTCGGGCTCTTCGGGGACACGGTCACCGAGCAGTCCGTGCACGGCGGCGACAAGGCGCCCAAGGGCGACACCATCACCATCAAGATCAGGTAGCCCGGAGCGAGCGCGGGCCCCGGGAGCCACGGACCGCCGGGCTCCCGGGGAGTTCGCACACGGGGCCCTGCACACCGACCGGGCTCCCCTCGCACACCGGCGCTCCCTGGGGAGCTCCCACTCCGGCGCTCCCGGGCCTCCGGGCCACGGCCCGGGGTCCGCGATGCGGCCCGCGGTTCGGCCGGCGTCGCCACCGTGCCACCCTGGAGCGCGTGACCAGCAGCATCCTTTCCCGCAACCCGGTCGGCGGCCATGTCCCCGTGTCCGGCGGCCTCGCCTCCGTCGGGCTGTCGTACGCACGCGACATGGGCGCGGAGGCCGTTCAGGTCTTCGTGGCCAATCCGCGCGGCTGGGCGACGCCCGACGGCAACCCGGCGCAGGACGAGGCGTTCCGCGCCGCCTGCGCCACCGAGGGCATACCCGCGTACGTCCATGCGCCGTATCTGATCAACTTCGGCTCGCACACGGAGGCGACCGTCGACCGGTCCGTGGCGTCGCTGCGCCACTCGCTGCGCCGGGCCCGCCGGATCGGCGCGCTCGGCGTCGTCGTGCACACCGGCTCGGCGACCGGCGGCCGCGAGCGTGCCGTCGCGCTGGCCCAGGTGCGGGAGCGGATGCTGCCCCTGCTGGACGAGCTGACCCACGACGACGACCCGTTCCTGCTGCTGGAGTCGACGGCGGGACAGGGCGCCTCGCTCTGCTCGCGCACCTGGGACTTCGCTCCGTACTTCGAGGCGCTGGACGCCCATCCGAAGCTCGGCGTCTGCCTGGACACCTGCCATGTGTTCGCCGCGGGCCACGACCTGACCGGCCCCGACGGCATGCACCGGACCCTCGACCTGCTGGTCGACACGGTCGGCGAGGGACGGCTGAAGCTGATCCACGCCAATGACTCCAAGGACGTCGTCGGGGCGCACAAGGACCGGCACGCGAACATCGGCGCCGGGCACATCGGCGAGGAGCCGTTCCGGGCCCTGATGACCCACCCGGCCACCGCGGGCGTACCGCTGATCATCGAGACGCCGGGCGGCAAGGACGGGCACACGGCGGACGTGGAGCGGCTGAAGAAGCTCAGGGAGGGCTGAGCCGGCTTGTAACCGCTCCCGGACCTGCTCGGCGCACGCCACGAATCCTCGATGGAATACCCCCTGGGGGTATTGCGTTCCTGCTTGACGACAGGAGCACCGGACCGCTTTGGGGGGACGCCATGCAGCACGAGGCACACGCAGGACGCGGGACACACGCCGGATACGGAGCGCATGCCGGCGACGGCGGAGCACTCTCGGGGCACGCAGGGCACGCAGGGCACGAGACGCATCAGGACGGCCGGCGCACGGACCACGAGGGTCACGCGCACGGGACCGCCGGGGTCGGCTGGGCCACGGCGGCCCGGGCGACGCTGCACTGCCTCACCGGATGCGCGATCGGCGAGGTGCTCGGCATGGTGGCAGGCACCGCGTTCGGGTGGGGCAATGTCCCGACGATGGTCCTCGCGATCGCCCTGGCCTTCGTGTTCGGCTACTCGCTCACGCTGCGCGGCGTCCTGCGGGCCGGTGTGGACTTCCGGACGGCCTTCCGGGTCGCCCTGGCCGCCGACACCCTGTCCATCGCCGTGATGGAGCTGATCGACAACGGTGTGATCGCACTCTGGCCGAGCGCCATGGACGCCGCCCTCACGGACGCGCTGTTCTGGGGCTCGCTCGCCGTGTCACTCGCCCTCGCGTTCGTGGTCACCACGCCGGTCAACAGGTGGATGATCGGCCGCGGAAAGGGCCACGCGGTGGCACACGGCCACCACCACTGACAACAGCCACCGCGGCGACGGCCCCGACGACCCGTCCCTCAGAACTCGGGGCCGTCGCCGAGTTCTTCCTGGTACGAGTAGCGCTGCTCCCGCCACGGGTCGCCTATGTTGTGGTAGCCGCGCTCCTCCCAGAAGCCACGGCGGTCGGCGGTCATGTACTCGACACCGCGGACCCACTTCGGGCCCTTCCAGGCGTACAGATGCGGGACGATCAGCCGGAGCGGGAAGCCGTGCTCGGCGGTGAGCAGCTCACCGTCCTTGTGGGTGGCGAAGATCGTGCGCTCGGACATGAAGTCGGAGAGCCGCAGATTGGCGCTGAAGCCGTACTCGGCCCAGACCATGACATGGGTGACGGTGGGCGCGGGCGGCGCGAGCTCCAGCACGGTACGGGCCGGGACGCCGCCCCATTCGGCCCCGAGCATGCTGAATTTCGTGACGCAGTGCAGATCGGCCACGACGGTGGCGTACGGAAGGGCCGTGAACTCGTCGTGCGTCCAGCAGTGCTTCTCGCCGTCGGTGGTCGCGCCGAAGACCCTGAACTCCCACCGCTCGGGCCGGAACTTCGGCACCGGACCGTAGTGGGTGACCGGCCATCCCCGCTGCAGACGCTGTCCCGGCGGAAGCTCCGACTCTGCTGCCTGTCGAGACGTGCGACCCACCGGATGACCCATGCCTCCATCCTGACAGACCGCGACCGGTGCCGATGACCAGCCAAGAGACCATTGGGGCAACTCGTACTAAGCGTGCACTTACTGGACTGGTCAGAGTGCCGGTGCGAGGATGCGCGCACCTGCCCAGTCACCCGCTTGGAAGGAGCCTCTGCGATGCAGGGCGACCCCGAGGTCATCGAATTCCTCAATGAGCAGCTGACCGCCGAGCTGACCGCGATCAACCAGTACTTCCTGCACGCGAAGATGCAGGAGAACTTCGGCTGGACGAAGCTCGCCACGTACACCCGGGCGGAATCGTTCGACGAGATGAAGCACGCCGAGGTGCTGACCGACCGGATCCTGTTCCTCGACGGCCTGCCGAACTACCAGCGGCTCTTCCATGTGCGCGTGGGGCAGACGGTCACCGAGATGTTCCAGGCGGACCGGCAGATCGAGGTCGAGGCGATCGACCGTCTGCGGCGCGGCATCGAGGTGATGCGGGCGAAGGGCGACATCACGTCGGCGAACATCTTCGAGTCGATCCTCGCCGACGAGGAGCACCACATCGACTATCTGGACACCCAGCTGGAGCTGGTGGAGAAGTTGGGTGAGCCGCTGTACATCGCACAGCTGATCGAGCAGCCGGAGAGTTAGGGGAAACGTCCCGGCGCGGGCCCCGGCCCCGCGCGGCTACGCCGCTTCGTCCAGGACCTGGGGCGCTTCGTCCAGCACCGTGACCGGCGAGGGCTCGCCCCGGTCCGCCCGGGGAAGCAGGGATTCGCCCTGGCCCACCCGGGAGAGTGCGGGCTTGCCCTGCTCGACGAGCTCACGCCGGGGGCAGGCACCGCGGCCCAGGAGCGACTGGATGCGGCGTACGCAGGAACCGCAGTCCGTGCCGGCCTTGCAGGCCGAGGCGATCTGGCGGGGGGTGCAGGCACCGGCCTCCGCGTGCTTCTTCACCTGGTCCTCGGTCACACCGAAGCAACTGCAGATGTACACGCGGTTCACCTCCCCGGCCCTGGACGGGATCGATTCGTTTGCGCCGTCCCGATTGATCGGTGAGGCAAACCTAACCTTACCCGGAGCCCCGGTGGCGCAAAAGTCCCGGAGACGGCGATGGGGCGCGGATCACATGGATCCACGCCCCGTACGGCCATGCCGGCCCACCGGACCTACCGGCTCACTGGTCGCGGTACATCTCGGCGACCAGGAAGGCCAGGTCGAGCGACTGGCTGCGGTTGAGCCGCGGGTCGCACGCCGTCTCGTAGCGCTGGTGGAGGTCGTCGACGAAGATCTCGTCGCCGCCGCCCACGCACTCCGTGACATCGTCGCCGGTCAGCTCCACATGGATGCCGCCCGGGTGCGTACCCAGGCCCTTGTGGACCTCGAAGAAGCCCTTGACCTCGTCGAGCACGTCGTCGAAGCGACGGGTCTTGTGGCCGGACGCCGCCTCGAAGGTGTTGCCGTGCATCGGGTCGGTCACCCAGGCCACCGCCGCGCCGGATGCCGTGACCTTCTCGACCAGCTCGGGAAGCTTGTCGCGGATCTTGTCGGCGCCCATGCGGACGATGAAGGTCAGCCGGCCCGGCTCACGGTCCGGGTCCAGGCGCTCGATGTACTGGAGCGCCTCCTCGGCCGTCGTGGTCGGGCCGAGCTTGATCCCGATCGGGTTGCGGATCTTCGACGCGAACTCGATGTGCGCGCCGTCGAGCTGCCGGGTGCGCTCGCCGATCCAGACCATGTGGCCCGAGACGTCGTACAGATCGCCCGTCCGCGAGTCGACGCGGGTGAGCGCGGACTCGTAGTCGAGCAGCAGCGCCTCGTGCGAGGCGAAGAACTCGACCGTCTGGAACTCGGCCGGGTCGGTGCCGCAGGCCCGCATGAAGTTCAGCGCGTTGTCGATCTCCCGCGCCAGCTGCTCGTAGCGCTGGCCGGACGGCGACGACTTCACGAAGTCCTGGTTCCAGGCGTGCACCTGGCGCAGGTCGGCGTAACCGCCGGTGGTGAAGGCGCGCACCAGGTTCAGCGTGGAGGCGGACGCGTGGTACATCCGCTTCAGGCGCTCGGGGTCCGGGATGCGGGCCGCCTCGCTGAACTCGAAGCCGTTGACGGAGTCGCCGCGGTAGGTCGGCAGCGTCACCCCGTCACGGGTCTCGGTGGGCTTGGAGCGCGGCTTGGAGTACTGCCCCGCGATCCGGCCCACCTTCACGACGGGCACGGACGCGGCGTACGTCAGCACGGCGCCCATCTGGAGCAGGGTCTTGAGCTTGTTGCGGATGTGGTCGGCGGACACGGCGTCGAAGGCCTCGGCGCAGTCGCCGCCCTGGAGCAGGAACGCCTCGCCCTTGGCGACGGCTCCCATCCGGGCACGCAGCTGATCGCACTCGCCCGCGAAGACGAGCGGCGGATACGACTCGAGGTCCGCGATCACATCGCGCAGAGCCTCGGCATCGGGGTACTCGGGCTGCTGCGCCGCGGGAAGGTCTCGCCAGGTGTTGCCACCGATTGCGGTGGGCTTAGCGTTCACGGTCACCTCGACAACATTACGGGGTCGGGTCCGGCGTCCATTCCCCCGCTCACCAGATGAGACAAACGTACCGCTCCACGGCGTTCGGAACGTACCGCTCCACGGCGCCCGGCACGACGGGACGCGGCCCTCGGTGTCCGCAGGGCGACGGCCGTGCCCGGACGGTCGGGTAGGGTGCCCCGTATGTTCGCGCAGACGCACCAGTCCTGGTGGTGGACCGCTCATCCGGCGGCCCGCTGACTGCGCGTACCCAGACTCGCGAAGGCCGCCCGAGGGGCGGCCTTCGGTCTTTTCCGAGAACTTCCGGCCGTTCCTCTCCCACGACCCCCTCGTACGGAAGGAACACCGATGGACCTGCGCACTCTCCTGTCCCCCGAAGGCCCGCCCTTCGCCCTGCTCCGGCGCCGCACCCCGGGCCGCGACCACGACACCGTCGAGGTGCTGACCGGCCCGGTGCACGAGGTGGCCCGGCTGGCGGACATCCCGGTCGGCGAGCTGCCCTCGCTGGCACTGGTGCCGTTCCGGCAGATCCGCGAGCGCGGCTTCGACGTACGCGACGACGGCACACCGCTCTCCGTGCTGACCGCCGAGGAGATCCACGAGCTGCCGCTCGCCGAGGCCCTGGAGCAGCTGCCCGCCCATGACGTGCAGGTGACGGACGGCGGCTTCGACGTGGCCGACGAGGAGTACGCGCGGATCGTGGGCCGCGTGCTGCGCGACGAGATCGGCAGCGGCGAGGGGGCCAACTTCGTGATCCGGCGTACGTACACCGGCGAGATCCCCGGGTTCGGGCGGGCCGACGCGCTGGCGCTGTTCCGGCGGCTGCTGGTGGGCGAGCGAGGGGCGTACTGGACCTTCGTGGTGCACACCGGGGAGCGCACCCTGGTCGGCGCGAGTCCCGAGGCGCACGTCCGGATGGCGGGCGGGACCGTGGTCATGAACCCCATCAGCGGGACCTACCGGTATCCCGCCGGAGGGCCGACCCCCGAGGACCTGCTGGACTTCCTCGCCGACGGCAAGGAGATCGAGGAGCTCTCCATGGTCGTCGACGAGGAGCTGAAGATGATGTGCACCGTCGGCGACATGGGCGGGGTCGTCGTCGGGCCGCGGCTGAAGGAGATGGCGCACCTCGCGCACACCGAGTACGAGCTGCGCGGGCGCTCCTCGCTCGACGTGCGGGAGGTGCTGCGCGAGACAATGTTCGCGGCGACCGTCACCGGCTCCCCCGTGCAGAACGCCTGCCGTGTGATCGAGCGGTACGAGCCCCTCGGGCCGGACGGGGTCGGGCGCGGCTACTACGCGGGGGCGCTCGCGCTGGTCGGCCGCGATGCGAACGGCACCCAGTCGCTCGACTCCCCCATCCTCATCCGCACCGCCGACATCGACGCGTCCGGGCGGCTGCGGGTGCCGGTCGGCGCGACGCTCGTACGCGGTTCCGACCCGCTCGGCGAGGTCGCCGAGACCCATGCGAAGGCCGCGGGGGTGCTGACCGCGCTGGGGGTGCGCCCCGGGCGGCTCCGCGCCGGCTCGGCCGGGGTACGGCTCGCGGACGACCCGCGGGTGCGGGCCGCGCTGGACGCCCGGCGGGCTGGGCTGGCGCCGTTCTGGCTGCGGATGCAGGAGCGCCCGTCCGAGCTGACCGGGCACGCGCTCGTCGTCGACGGCGAGGACACGTTCACGGCGATGCTCGCCCATCTGCTCCGCTCGTCGGGTCTCGAGGCGACGGTGCGGCGGTACGACGAGCCGGGGCTGCGGGAGGCGGTGCTGGCGCACGAGGGGCCGCTCGTGCTGGGGCCCGGGCCGGGGGACCCGTCCGACACGGCCGATCCCAAGATGCGGTTCCTGCGGGGGCTGACCGCCGATGTGCTGAGCACCCACCGGCACGGTGTGCTCGGTGTGTGCCTCGGTCATGAGCTGATCGCGGCCGAGGTGGGACTGGACATCGTGCGGAAGGACGTGCCGTACCAGGGGGCACAGACCGAGGTCGACCTGTTCGGGCAGGTCGAGACCGTCGGCTTCTACAACAGCTTCGTCGCGCGGTGCGACGACGCGGCGGAGGCGGAGCTGGCGGTCCACGGGATCGAGGTGAGCCGGGCCGTCGGCAGCGGGGAGGTGCATGCGCTGCGGGGGGCCGGTTTCGTGAGCCTGCAGTTTCATCCGGAGTCCGTGCTGACACTGCGCGGGGCGGATCTTGTGCGGGAGCTGGTGGGACGGACCACCGCCCCCAGGCTGCCCGGCTGAGCGTGCCCGTGCCGCGGCCGCCCGGAACCGGGGGCCGAGCCGCCTCCCCCGGAGTCTTCCCTGCGGCACCGGGAGCACAGCGGCCGGTGGCCCGGCCCCGGGTGCCGTGGGGCTCTCAGCCGAAGAAGACGCCGACCTCCGCGTAGAGCGCCGGGTCGACCGTCTTCAGTCTGGCGGTCGCCTCGGCGATCGGGACGCGGACGATGTCCGTGGCGCGGAGGGCGACCATCTTGCCGAAGTCGCGGTCGTGGACGGCGTCGACGGCGTGGAGGCCGAAGCGGGTGGCGAGCCAGCGGTCGAAGGCGCTGGGGGTGCCGCCGCGCTGGACATGGCCGAGGACCGTGGTCCTGGCCTCCTTGCCCGTGCGCTTCTCGATCTCCTTGGCCAGCCACTCACCGACGCCGGAGAGACGGACATGGCCGAACGAGTCGGTCGTGCCGTCCTTCAGGACCATGTCGCCGTCCTTGGGCATCGCGCCCTCGGCCACGACCACGATCGGCGCGTACGAGGCCTTGAACCGGGAGGTCACCCAGGCGCACACCTGGTCGAGGTCGAAGCGCTGCTCGGGGATGAGGATGACGTTGGCCCCGCCCGCGAGGCCGGAGTGCAGGGCGATCCAGCCGGCGTGGCGGCCCATCACCTCGACGACGAGGACGCGCATGTGCGACTCGGCGGTGGTGTGCAGGCGGTCGATGGCCTCGGTCGCGATGCCGACCGCGGTGTCGAAACCGAAGGTGTAGTCGGTGGCCGACAGGTCGTTGTCGATGGTCTTCGGCACACCCACGACCGGGACGCCGTACTCGTCGGTGAGCCGCGCGGCCACGCCGAGCGTGTCCTCGCCGCCGATCGCGATCAGGGCGTCCACCTCGTACTTGGCGAGATTGTCCTTGATACGGCGGATGCCGTTCTCGACCTTGAGGGGGTTGGTGCGCGAGGAGCCGAGGATCGTGCCGCCGCGCGGCAGGATGCCGCGCACCGCAGGGATGTCCAGACGGCAGGTGGCGCCCTCGAGGGGCCCCCGCCAGCCGTCCCGGAAGCCGACGAAGTCGTAGCCGTACTCCTGCACGCCCTTGCGGACGACGCCGCGGATGACGGCGTTGAGGCCGGGGCAGTCGCCGCCCCCGGTCAGTACTCCGACCCGCATGGAAAGGTCCCTTCGCTCCGAGTGAGGTGACGCGGGTCACACTAACGGCGACCCAGGTCCTCCCGGGATGGGGCGAAGAGTCAATTCCGGTGAAACAGCGGCGAGTTGATCAACGAATTTCACTCGAAGGTGGGGCGCACCCCGACCACGTGTTCACTCCTCGTCGAGGCCGCGCTCGATCGCGTACCGCACGAGCTCCACACGGTTGTGCAGCTGGAGCTTGCCGAGCGTGTTCTGCACGTGGTTCTGGACGGTGCGGTGCGAGATGACGAGGCGCTCGGCGATCTGCTTGTAGCTCAGGCCCTTGGCGACGAGCCGGAGCACCTCGGTCTCACGGTCGGTGAGGCGGGGCGCCTTGGGCTCGTCCGGCTCCGACGGCACCGGCTCCGACGCCAGCCTGCGGTACTCGCCGAGGACCAGGCCGGCGAGACCGGGGGTGAACACCGGGTCGCCGACGGCCGTGCGGCCCACCGCGTCGACCAGCTCCTCCGTGGACGCCGACTTGAGCAGATAGCCGGTGGCGCCGGACTTCACCGCTTCGAGGACGTCGGCGTGCTCACCGCTCGCGGACAGCACGAGCACGCGCAGCGCGGGGTTGCCCCCGACGAGTTCCTTGCAGACCTGGACACCGGGCTTGAGCGGGAGGTTGAGGTCCAGGACGAGGACGTCGGGCGACGCGGCCCGGGCACGCCGCACCGCCTGCTCCCCGTCGCCCGCCGTGGCGACCACGTCGAAACCGGACGCGGCCAGGTCGCGTGCGACGGCGTCCCGCCACATGGGGTGGTCGTCGACCACCATGACCTTGATCGGGCCCTGCTGCTCACTCATCGGTGCTCCGCCTTCCCCCGTGAAACCTTCGGTACCTTCAGCTCGACCTCCGTGCCCTGGCCCGGCACCGAGATCAGCTCGGCCGTTCCGCCGATGTCCCGCAGCCGCCCCCGGATGGAGAGGGCGACTCCGAGCCGGCCCTCCCCCTCGGCCTGGACGAGCCTGCCCTCGGGAATGCCCGGGCCGTCGTCGCGCACGGTGACGACGACGTCGTCCGGCTCGTCCTCGACGAGGATCCAGGCGCGGGCGCCCTCTCCGGCATGCCTGCGGACATTGTCCAGGGCGGCGCCGACGGCGGCCGCGAGCTCCCGGGCCGCGGTGGGCGCGAGCAGGACCGGGGCACCGGGTTCGGAGAGGGTGACCCGGCCCGACGCGTGCGGGGCCAGGAGCGAGCGGACGTCGCACGGCTCGTCGTCGTCCGGTTCCTCCACGAGCCGTACGACCGCGCCCTGCGCCACGTCCTCGGAGGCGCGGGAGGCGGGGACCAGTCCGCCGGCGACGAGGGTGCGCAGCGCCACCTCCTGCTCGCCGGCCATACGGCCCAGCTCCGCGGCCTCGCCGCCGAGGGCGGTGCCGCGGCGCTGGACCATCGCCAGTACCTGCAGCACCCCGTCGTGGATGTCCCGGGCGAGCCGCTCGCGCTCCCGGGTGGCGGCCTCGATCTCCAGGGCGCGGGCGAGGGTGCGCTCGGAGGCCCGGGCGACCTCGACGACGTAGCCGATGGCGATGGAGGCGATCCAGACCAGCAGCACGGCGTGCACGGTGTCCCGGCTCGGCGCGCCCCGCTGGACGATGTTGGCGACGGCGACCGGCGTCGACGCGACGGCCGCCCAGCGCCAGCCGCCCTTGAGCGCGAACGCGAGGACCGCGCCGGCCGTCCAGATCGACGGCAGCGTCGGGCCGCCCTCGACGATCCTTTGGTGGGAGTCCGCGACCGGGGTGAGCAGAATGCCGGTGAGGGCGATCACCAGGTCGGCGACGAGGAACCGCTTGGTGCAGCTCGCGGCCCCCGCGACCTTCGGCAGCGTGGCCACGGTCCAGACGAAGAGGACCGAGAAGTAGCCGACGGCGACCCAGGGCCGGACGAAGGTGTTGTACGCGGCGACGAACAGGCCGACCGCGTACACCATGGTCAGGACGCGGTACACGGTGAGCGCACGCCAGAGCGGCTGCTCGACCGACATCCTGATGACTCTCTCGCGCTTGGCCATGCCCCCCCACCCCTCGCAACCGACGCGCCGCGCTACGAGTCGGACTCCCCCTGCCCCTGCTTCTCCGACGCCTTCTGCGCCGCGTCCGCCGCCTTGTCCGCCTGCTTCTGCGCCTTGGCGGCCTCCGCGATCTGCCGCTTGGCGGCGGTCGCGTAGATGTCGACGTACTCCTGGCCGGACAGCTTCATGATCTCGTACATGACCTCGTCGGTCACCGCGCGCAGCACGAAGCGGTCGTGCTCCATGCCCTGGTAGCGGCGGAAGTCGAGGGGCTTGCCGATCCGGATGCCGGGGCGCATCAGCTTGGGGAGGACCTTCCCCGGGGGCTGGATCTTCTCGGTGTCGATCATCGCGACGGGGATGACGGGCGCACCCGTCGCGAGCGCCACGCGCGCGAGGCCGCCCGGCTTGCCCCGGTAGAGACGGCCGTCCGGGGAACGGGTGCCCTCCGGGTAGATGCCGAACAGCTCGCCGCGCTCGAGCACCTCTATACCGCTCTTGATGGCGGCCTCGCCCGCCCCCCGGGCCCCGGACCTGTCGACCGGGAGCTGTCCGACGCCCTTGAAGAAGGCGGCCGTCAGTCGTCCCTTGACACCGGGCGTGGTGAAGTACTCCGCCTTGGCGATGAAGGTGACCTTGCGGTCGAGCATCGCGGGCAGGAAGAACGAGTCCGAGAACGACAGGTGGTTGCTCGCCAGGATGGCGGGACCCTCGGCGGGAATGTTCTCGATGCCTTCCACCCACGGCCGGAAGGCGAGCTTCAGCGGCCCCCCGATGGAAAACTTCATTGCGCCGTAGATCAACCCACTGCCTTCCTGTGTCTGTGGGTCAGACCTTAACCCGGACCTCGTTCGAGGTGACCGACGACCCTGGTCGGTGTCAGCGCGGTCGCGTACGGTGAAGTACGCCCGACACCTCTGCGCGTTCCGCTGCCCGTACCTCCGCACGACGTGCACGATGTCGGCGTCCATTCCTGCCTGACCTCACACGAACAGGAGACCGAAGGTGCCGGTCCTTCCTGGAGCCGAGCCGTACGCCCACGAGGGCGGAGAGATCGGCGTCCTCCTCTGTCACGGTTTCACCGGTTCCCCGCAGTCGCTGCGCCCCTGGGCGGAGTATCTCGCCGAACGCGGCCTGACGGTGTCGCTGCCGCTGCTGCCGGGCCACGGCACCCGGTGGGAGGACATGCAGCTCACCGGCTGGCAGGACTGGTACGCGGAGGTGGACCGCGAACTGCGCGCCCTGCGGGACCGGTGCAGGACCGTCTTCGTGTGCGGGCTCTCCCTGGGCGGCGCGCTCGCCCTGCGGCTCGCCGCGAAGCACGGGGACGACATCGCGGGCGTGGTCGTCGTCAACCCGGGCAACAAGGTGCACGGCCTCGCCGCGTACGCCCTTCCGGTGGCCCGGCACCTCGTCCGGACGACGAAGGGGATCGCCAGCGACATCGCCAAGGAGGGCTCCGAGGAGATCGGGTACGACCGGGTGCCGCTGCACGCCGCGCACTCGCTGCGCCAGTTCTTCAAGCTCGTCGACGGCGAGCTGCCGCAGGTCACCCAGCCGATGCTGCTGCTGCACAGCCCGCAGGACCATGTGGTGCCGCCCGCGGACTCGGCCCGTGTGCTCAGCCGTGTCTCCTCCACGGACGTCACGGAGATCCTGCTGGAACAGAGCTACCACGTGGCGACGTTGGACCATGATGCGGACCGGATCTTCGAGGAGAGCCTCGCGTTCATCGACCGGCTCGCCCCAGGGAACAGGGACCCCCAAGCGAGTCGGCAGGAAGGGACGGCCACCGGTGGCTGAGCACGACGCGGACCGCGACGAGAGTCGCGAGCCGGACGACGGGAGCGCGGCGCCCCCGGAGAAGTCGCCGCGTCCTGCGGAGAGAACGCCCGGCGAGGAGACTCCGCTGGACGAGGAGGCCGCGTGGGCGGCCATCGTCGCCGGGTACGGCGACGAGCCGCCGGACCCGCCGGGCGCCCGGCCCTTCCGTTCCGTCGAGGACCTGGCCCTGCCGCCCTTCGGTCCGGGGGAGGCCACCGGGGACGACGAGGACGGCGGTGACAGCGGAAAGCGTCCCGCGCAGCGCCTGGGCGGATCGGTGTCCTTCGCCCCCGGCGTGGGCGGCGGCCCGCGCGACTACACGCCGCCCGAGCCGTCCGACGACGACTTCGGCCCCGACGACGAGGGCCACTTCGTGCCGCCCGAGCCGCCACCGCTGCCCGCCGCCGACACGACCGCCAAGTTCGCCTGGCTGGCTGTCATCGGCGGCCCCGTCCTGCTGCTGGTCGCCGTCGTCCTCGGCTGGGATATGACCTGGTGGCTGACCACCCTCGGGATCGGCGGCTTCCTCGGCGGCTTCGCCACGCTGGTCGTCCGGATGAAGGAGGACGACGACGGGGACGACGATCCGGGGCGCGGGGCGGTGGTCTGAGGCGCCGGAGGCGAGGGCGCCCCGCGGCTCGGACCGCCCGGATCCCTGCGTGACCCGTGGATCGGAGCACCCCGGGAGCCCCGCGCGATCCCCTGATCAGAGCACCCCGGGACCCCTGCGTGACCCGGGGGACTCGTTCTCGGCCGCCGGTACGCGGAGGGCGGCCAGGACCGGCAGATGGTCCGTGGCCGCTTCCAGGTCCCTGCGCGTCACACCGGGGTGCTCCGTGGGCACGCCACAGCCCAGCACCTCGATCCCGGGGGTCGCGAAGACCGCGTCGATGCGCCGGTGCGGATCGTCCTGGATCCAGGTGTACTCGTCGCCCCACGGCTTGACGGCCCAGCAGTCCTGGAGGTCCGAGGCGAGCCGGCGGAAGGTGCGGCCGTCGGGGCGGTCGTTCAGGTCGCCGCCGGCGACGGCGTGCCGGACGCCCAGACCGGCCAGCCGGTCCAGCAGCATGCCGCCCTGTTCGTAGCGCTCGTCCGGCTCCAGGGAGAGATGGCAGCTCAGGACACCGACGCGGGCGCCGCCGAAGCGGACCACGGCGGTCGCGAAGCCGCGCCGGTGCTCACCTGGGGTGAGGGGCAGCAGGACGTCCTCGGTCCGTTCGACGGTGGCGCGCAGGGAGCACAGAAGTGCAGGTCCCGCGGCGGTCGCGCCGCCGGAGAGGACCACCAGGTCGGACGCGGCGGCCAGCCGGGCGAGTTTCTTCCGCCATCGGAAGAAGCGGGGGGCCTCCTGGATCAGCACCAGGTCGGGTGCGCAGGCGCGGATCACCCGGGCGAGGGCCCGTTCGTCGTCGCGCATCGAACGGATGTTGTAGCCGAGGACCCGGATGACGGCCGAACCGTCCGGCTCGGTGCGGGAGTTGGGCAGCAGCATGCCGACAAACTACGCCGAGCGGCCGCCGCGCCCCCTCGGGACGCGGCGG
>NZ_JBSFDP010000035.1:0-70877 GCF_053593975.1 Streptomyces sp. NPDC002004 | reverse complement strand
CCCCGGGCACCCTGAGGGCTTCCTTCCCGAGGGCGGGAATCGGCAGTGATGCAGGCCGTGCAGAGGCCGTCGTCCTCCGGGTGACCGCGCCGGGGTGGGTGTGGGCCCGTGCCGACGCATCCGCGTGACACATCTCTGAACAAGCGCTTAGATAGTACGTCCGGACCTGTGCCCGCCGAGCTGGAGGCCCCGTTGCTGTTCACATCCGTCGACGACGTCTCCGCACGCCTCGCCGAGACCGGCTACCTGGCGTCGCCCTCGGTCGCCACGACCGTCTTCCTCGCGGACCGCCTCGGCAAGCCGCTCCTCATAGAGGGCCCCGCCGGGGTCGGCAAGACGGAACTCGCCAAGGCCGTCGCACAGGTCTCGGGGGCGCGGCTGGTCCGGCTGCAGTGCTACGAAGGCGTCGACGAGTCGCGCGCCCTGTACGAGTGGAACCACGCCAAGCAGCTCCTGCGCATCAGCGCGAGCCGTGACGAGACCTGGGACGAGACGCGCACGGACATCTTCAGCGAGGAGTTCCTGCTGGCGCGTCCCCTGCTGACGGCCATCCGGGGCGACGATCCGAAGGTGCTCCTGATCGACGAGACCGACAAGGCCGACATCGAGGTGGAGGGCTTGCTGCTCGAAGTGCTGAGCGACTTCCAGGTCACCGTCCCGGAACTCGGCACGATCACCGCGGTGCGCCGGCCGTTCGTCGTCCTCACCTCGAACGCGAGCCGCGAGCTGTCCGAGGCGCTGCGCCGCCGCTGCCTCTTCCTTCACATCGGTTTTCCGGAGGAGGAGTTGGAGCGGCGCATCGTGCTGCTGAAGGTCCCGGGGCTCGGTGAGGCGCTGGCCGAATCCGTGGTGCGGGTGGTCGGAGCGCTTCGCGAGATGGATCTGCGGAAGTCGCCGTCGGTCGCCGAGACCATCGACTGGGCGCGCACTCTTCTCGCGCTCGGCGCGGACACGCTCGACGAGACCGTCGTACGCAGCACTCTCGGTGTGATCCTCAAGCATCAGGACGACATCGCGAAGGCGGGCGCCAAACTCGACCTGGATGCTCTGTGAGCACGCCGACGGCGGCTGTCGCGGAGCGGCTGACGGGTCTCGTCGGGGCACTGCGCGGGCACGGCATCCGCATCGGCACCGGGGAGACCGTCGACGCGGCGCAGGCGGTGGCGGCGCTCGGCCTGACGGATCGTGAGCGGCTGCGCGAGGGACTGGCCGCGACGCTGCTGCACAGCACGGCTCAACGGGTGACGTTCGACCGGGTCTTCGACCTGTACTTTCCGCGCGCCGTCGGGGCACCGAGCACACCCGCGCCCGCGGACCGGGACGACCTGCGTGACCGTATCGCGGCCGCGCTCGTCGCGGGCGACCAGGCGCTGCTGGGCCAACTGGCCGTCGAGGCCGTCGACGGGTTCGGTGGTTACGGCTCCTCGCAGGGCTCGGACGGATGGTCGTCCTACCAGACGCTCGAGCGGCTCCGGCCCCAGACACTCCTGGCACGCGTCCGTGACGGCATCCGGGCACAGTCCGGCACTGCAGGGTTCGCCGACCGGCTGCTCGACGACGAGATCCGCCGACGTATCGAAGCGTTCCGCGGACAGGTCGTCACGGAGGCACGGCGCCGCGTCGCCGAGCGGCGCGGCGTCGACGAGATCGCACGGCGGGCCATCGCCCCGACCGCCGACCGGGTCGATTTCCTGTTCGCGGGACGGGCACAACTTGCGGAGCTGCGAAGGGCGGTTCAACCACTCGCCCGCAAACTGGCCACCCGGCTCGCCGCACGCCGCCGACGTGCCGCGCGCGGGACGATCGACCTGCGGCGGACCTTGCGGGGTTCGCTGTCGACGGGCGGCGTGCCGATACGGCTCGTGTTGCGCAAGCGCCGTCCCGTCCGCCCCGAACTGGTTTTGCTGTGCGACGTGTCGGGCTCGGTGTCCGGCTTCTCGGACTTCACACTGCTGCTCGTGCAGGCGCTGCACGATCAGTTCAGCAAGGTGCGGGCCTTCGCTTTCGTCAACCGGGTCGACGAGGTGACCCGCCTGTTGGAGCACGGCACGGCAGCTCCGGCGGGCCTGAGTGCTCGGATCAACTCCGAGGCGACACTGACGGGCTGGCACGGAAGCAGCGACTACGGCACCGCGCTGGGCGAGTTCGTCGAGCGGTACGGCGGAGCGGTGGGCCCGCGCTCGACGGTCTTCGTCCTCGGTGACGCCCGGACGAACATGAGCAACCCGAACCTTCCCGCCGTGCGGCACATCGTAGGCCAGGCCCGCCGTGTCTACTGGTTGAACCCCGAGCAGCGCTCCCAGTGGGGCACGGGAGACTCCGCCGCGCTCGCCTACGCCGAGCTGGTCGAGATGCACGAATGCCGCAACGCCCAGCAGCTCGGCGCCCTGGTCGCCCGCCTGTTGCCGGTCTGATCGAGATGCGTCGACAAAGCGCCATGGCTGCGGAGCCGGCATCCGCGGGCAGCTCACCGGCTCCGGAGGCTTCTGGTTCTCGAGCCCGCCCTGGGGGAGCACCGGGCTGGGGGTCAACGCGGTCGGGAGCCGCTCGCACGACCAGTTGCACATCCACATGTCCAGTGTCCGCCCGGGAGTGAAGGCAGAGCTCGACAAAGCCCGCCAAGCGGGCACGGTCGCCAAGGATCTGAAGAGTCGGCCCAACCGGTTGACCACGGTCACCGGAGTCGACGAGCAGCCCAGTCCGCCGAAGCCCGACCCGCGGAGCTACCGAGTGGTCCACGTCGACGGCTTCCAGACGTTGAACCTCTGCAAGGCACTCAACGACTACGTCGTGAGCCCGGCACACGAGACCATGGGACAACAGACGTTGATCGTCATTGGGGCGGGCTCCGGCCCGAGCGATGGGTACTACGTCCTCAACAGCCGGAAAGACCTCCCGCACACCGCCCCTGCCCCCCAGGGAATTGGCTACTGCGACAGCATCCTCGTCTGCAAGTGAGGGCGCGTGGCGGTGCTCCTCGCCGGCGAAGACCTCGGGCCACCCTGGCACCGGGTTGGGACATCAGGGGGCCGGGAGTCGCAGGCGCCGGCGAGCAGAGCTGTTGGGGTCTGTTCGGGGCGGAAGGCACTTGAGGGGGGTGGGGCGAAGTCCTGGTCCCGTGCCGTGACTACCGTTGCCCCGGTACGTCACCGAACCGCCCCCTGGAGAACCCCGTGCCCGTACCTCTCGGCGAGGACGTGGTGGCGCTGCTGCGCCGCCCCAGCACCTGCTACATCGCTACAACGATGCCCGACGGCTCACCCCAGCTCACCCAGACATGGGTCGACACCGACGGGGAGCACGTCCTGATCAACAGCGTCGAGTCGCATCAGAAGACCCGGAACATCGCGCGTGACCCGCGGGTGGCCGTCGCCGTCGCCGACCCCTCGGAACCTGCCTCCTACGTTCAGATCCGCGGCCGTGTGGTGAGTGTGACCACCGAGGGGGCGGTCGACCACATCGAGGCGCTCGCGCAGAAGTACCTCGGCGGCCCCTACCCCTGGTTCGGGGGCCGCGACCAGGTCCGGGTGATCTACGTGATCCAACCCGAACGGATCAGCAGCCCCCGCGGCTGATGATCAGGATGTCTCAGCCGGTCCTGTGACTGATCTTCGAGTCGGTGTGGACGCGGTCGGCCGGTGCCCGGCCCACGCATTCGTCCAGCGTGGGCGAGGCCCGGGGAGGCGGACGAGGCCGCTCATGCCTGTGCCCGGGTAGCCGCCGTCGGCCTTCGTCGCGGTATCGGCGGCGGCTCGTGCGGACGGGGCCGGATCGGCCCGCCGGACACTACGGTGGCGGCCATGCAGAACGCCGCGCCGACCGCCGTCCCCCCTGACGCACCGGAACCGGGAGCCCGCCACGCCGGCTGGCCGGAACTCTTCTTCGACCTGGTCTTCGTGGCGGTCGTCGCCCAACTCGCCGAAGGGCTGCACGGAGACCCCGGACCGGGCGACTTCGTCGCCTTCCTCGTCCTGTTCGCCCCCGCCTGGTGGGCCTGGATCAACTTCATGTTCCAGGCCAACCTCTTCGACGACGACCGCCCCCGGGCCCGGTTGCTGATGCTCGCCGGGATGCTCGCGCTCGCCGCGATGAGCGCCGCCGTCCCCGACGGTCTCGGGGCCCGTGCCCCCGTCTTCGCCCTGGCTCTCGCCGCCACCCGGCTGGTGATGTTCGCCCAGTGGTGGCCCGCGACCTCCCGGGACCTGCCTGCGGACCAACGGGTCCCCCGCTGGCGCCCCTTCACCTACTGTGTGGTGACGGCGGCACTGTGGGCGGCCTCGGCGGCTGTGCCGGCCCCGGGGCGCTTCGTGCTGTGGGCGGTTGCGCTGGCCATCGAGGTCGTCATCATCGCCGCAGGCCGCGGCAACTCCCTGCCGGGGCCGATCAGCGTCGAGCACCTGGTGGAGAGGGTGGGCCTGTTCGTCATCATCGTGCTCGGTGAGTCGGTGATCGCGCTGATCAGCGCCATGTCCGGTACCTGGACGGGCCAGGCAGCCCTGGTCGGCGTGCTCGGCTTCGTGCTACTGGCCGCACTGTGGTGGTCGTACTTCGACTTCGCGACTCCGGCGGCCGAACACCACCTGCGCCTGCAACCTGCGGGCAAGATGTACGCCATGGCCCGGGACGTGGTCGCCTTCCTCCACTTCTTCGCCGTCGCCGGGATCACCGCGCTCGCCGCCGGACTGGGGACCGCCGTCTCGGACGCCGGCCACCACCGGCTGCCCACCGGAGCCCTGATCGCCCTGGCCGGCGGCCAGGCCCTCTACCACGCCGCGCACTCCGGCATCAGCCTGCGGTACGGCCGTACTCTGCGCCGGACGGCACCCTGGGGCGTGCCGGGTGTACTGGTCCCCCTGGCCGTGATCGCCCTGGGCAAGGTCCTCACGCCACAGGCGGTGGTGGCGGTGCTGGCCGCGGAGGCGGTGGCCCACCTGCTGGCGGCGCGCCGCAACGCCTCCCGACTCCCGACTGCCTGACCGCCCCGCGCCGGATGCCCGGGGGGCCGCCCGGACAGGACCTCTCCCGCGGACCGCCGTACCCACGCCTGTGCTGTGCGTAAAGCGCGATCGCGCCGGACGCCCGGCGGACCGCGGCGGCCGTCTGAACGAGCCCATCGACTACGGCGCCCCGACCACCACCTGGCACTCCCCCGCCCGTTGACTGACCGGATCCCACAAGCACGAAGACCCTTCCCGCACACCGACGGCTTCCTCAGCCCCCGGGAATGCAATGCGAAACCCGGCGTCCGTACGTCGACGGCGCATGCCGGTGCGCGCGGACCCCGGACCGTGCTCAGCTGGTAGGTCGGCTGGTGGAAGCCGTGCTGGAGGGATCCGCCGGGGGGCTGCGATGTTCGGTGAGCGGCGGGCCGGTCTCGGCCGGTCGTCCAGCCTCGCCGTCGGCTCTCCGTCTTCGGCGCTGTTCGAGTCGCAGTGGACGTCGGCTGCGTGCGGTGACCCATGCCATGAGGGCCGGCCCGGCGGCCGCCGAGACAAGACCGCCGAGGATCAGGCTGGAACGGGCGCCGAAGGCGTCCGAGGCCAGGCCGACCAGGGGGGCGCCGATGGGGGTGCCGCCGAGGAGGACCAGAAAGTAGACGGACAGGACGCGGCCGCGCAGGCGTGGCTCCACATGGAGCTGGGTCAGAGCGTTGGCCGTCGTGGTGACGGTCACCGAGGCGAAGCCGGTCGGGATCAGCAGGGCCATGAACGTGCCGTAGCCGGGCATCAGACCCAGCGTGGTCTCCAGTGTCCCGAGGACCACGGTTGCGGTGACCAGGCGTCGTGCGTCGGGTGGCCGCCGGCGGCCGGCTCCGCGAATCGCGCCGACAAGGCTGCCCGTGGCGTACGCGGCCGAGAGACAGCCGAAGGCCGCTGCGCCGGAGTGGAAGACCGTGATCGCCATGAGGCTGATGGTGACTTGGAAGTTGAGCCCGAAGGTGCCGACGATGCCGGTCACCGTGATCGGCAGGAGCAGTTCCGGGGTCGCGGCGATGTGACGGAAGGCATCGGGCAGCCGTGCGCGGCCACGCCTGGGCGGGACGGGGGTACGGGGTTCTTCGGGTCGTAATGTGACCAGGCCGTACAGGACGGCCGCGTACGAGGCGGCGTTGATGAGGAACACCACGCCGATTCCCGCGGCGCCGACGGTCAGGCCCGCGAGGGCGGGGCCGAGGATGCGGGCGACGTTGAACTGGGCGGAGTTCAGGCCGACTGCGGAAGCGACCTGCTCACGGGTGACGAGCTCGGAGATGAACGCGTTGCGTGCGGGGCCGTCCAGGGCGGTGGCGGTGCCAAGGGCAAAAGCCAGCGCGTACACGGACGGCAGGGTGACCGTGCCGGTGACGGTCAGCGCCCCGAGCAGGAGGGACTGCACCGCCATGGCCGACTGGGTGGTCAGGAGTAACCGCCGCTTGGAAAAGCGGTCGGCGAGCATGCCCCCGGTCAGGCCGAACAGGGTCTGAGGCAGGAACTGCAGAGCGGTCACGACGCCGACCGCGCCACCGCTGTTGCCGGTCAGCTGGAGAACCAGCAGGTCCTGTGCGGCACGCTGCATCCAGGTGCCGATGTTGGAAGTCAGCTGGCCGATCAGGAAGCGCCGGAGATTTCGGGTCCCGAGCGTGGCGAGGACCCCGTTGGGGACTGCCTTCCCTCGACTTGCGCGGGCACGGTGGTGCACGCTCACGACGTCTGCAGGGCGCGCGCGTCCGGAACGCACTCCCCCACGTCGGTGGCCGCCTCCCGTCCAGGGGTCGGCGCTTCGGCCACGTGGGTGGCCGTCGCCGTGTCGTCGATGTGGTGGAAGGTCGGGTGGGGGTGCATGAGGAACGCATGGTGGGAGATGTTCCACGCATAGGCGCCCGCCATGGCGAAGGCGATCCGGTCGCCCACGCGGAGGTGTTCCACCATGATGCGGCGCGCCAGGACGTCCTTGGGCGTGCACAGCTGGCCTACCAGCGTGACCGGTTCGTCACGGGCCTCCGGGCGGGGCCATGCCTGGTTCCAGGAGTCGTCGGGAAGCACGTCGAAAGGCTGGTCGTGCTGTCTCGCGGCGGGTGTGCGCAGATGATGGGTGCCTCCGCGCAGGACGGCGAACGCCTGGCCCCGGCTGAACTTGACGTCCAGGACCTGGGTGACGTACCAGCCGCAGTACGCGGTGACCGAACGGCCGGGCTCGATCCGCAGTGTGAGGCGGGGGTAGCGGGTCAGGATCCGGCGCAGACCGGCGCCGTAGGCCGCCCAGTCGAACACCTCCTGCGGCCGGGAGTAGTCGACGCCCATCCCGCCGCCGACGTTGACCTCGGCGAGGTCCAGATCCCGCCCGCGGGCCCAGTCGTCGGCCCAGCCCAGGACCTCCTCGGCCAGGGCCAGTTGGGCGGTGGGCCGCAGTCCGCTGGCGAGGTGCACATGGAGTCCGCGCAGGCGGATGCGCCGGTCCGAGGCGACGACCTCCAGGCAGCGGTCCAGCTGGGCGGGGTCCAGGCCGAAGGGGGCGGCCCGACCGCCCATGGCGAGAGCGACCGGGCCGAGCGCGACCGGCAGGTTGACGCGCAGCAGGATGTCGGTGGTGCGGTCGCCCAGCAGGGTGGTGAGTACGCGCAGCTCGTGTTCGCTCTCGATGTGCAGGCGCTGCACACCCGTGTCCAGCGCCTGTGCCAGTTCGGCCGGGGTCTTGCCGGGGCCGCCGAACGCGATCGGCGCGCCGGGGAGGAGACCGCGCACATGCTGGAGTTCGCCGCCCGAGGCGACCTCGAATCCGTCGAGGTGCCCGGCCAGAGTCTTGAGCAGCCGGGGGTCGGAGTTGGCCTTCGTCGCGTACAGCAGCTCGACGCGCTCCGGGAGTGCGGCCCGGATGGCGCGGGCGTGTTCACGCAGGCTCGACAGGTCGTAGACGTAGGCGGGCAGGTCGTCGTCGGCCAGTTGGTGGACGTGGTGGAGCAGTGCGGGTCTCACCGGATCACCTCGCGGGGGAAGTCCGCGCCGAGCGGGCTGGGAAGGGGGACGTAGGTGGCGTGCCGGTCGGCCTGGCGGTTCCAGCGCAGCAGGAGGTTGGCCTTGGCCGGGAGCGGGACGCCGGAGAGCAGGGCGCGCAGTCGCGCCGGTTCGGCGGCCGTACGGGCGTAGGAGTCGAGGTGGTCGCGGACAAGGCCCCACAGGGCCGGCTCGCGTGCCGGGCCGAGGTCGGCGAGGGCGCTGAGCAGCTCGGTGACATGGTTGACGAGCAGGCAGTACGCGACACGGTTCCAGCCGCGTTCGGCGTCGTACGTGAGCGCTGCGCCGACGTCGTCGGTCAGACCGGCGAGGGTGTGCCGATGGTGGCCGGGCAGCAGCTTGGTGCCCTCGAGGTCGCGGAGGAGTATCTGCGCGGGCGTGCCGTCGGCGTTCACTCCGATGACGACGTTCTGGAGGTGGGGTTCCAGTACGACGCCGTGTTCGAAGTAGGCGGCCAGCACCGGCGGCACCAGCAGTCTCAGGTAGGTGTCCCACCAGCTCAGGACGTCGCCGTCGCCACGGGCGAGCAGGTGGGACACATGGGCCGTGCTGGTGGGGTACTCGTCCGCGACCGCGGCGGCCAGCAGGGGTGTCACGCCGGGACGCAGGTGGGGGCGCAGCCCCGAGCGTACGACGACGCCGAAGCCCTCCAGGAGGTCGGTGTCCCCGCCGGTGTCCAGGGTGCGGTAGCCGGGTTCGGCGAGCAGGCCGCATCCGGGGAAACGGTCGGCGAGGACGGCGAACACGGGTTGGACGACGGAGTTGAGGGTGACGGCGCCGGACAGTTCGTAATGGGCGTGCCTGCGGACGCAGTTGGTGAGGCGTACGTTCAGGCTGAACTTCAGGAAGGTGTCGGCGTCCGGCTGGTACAGGGTGCGCACCGAAGCGGTCGGCGCCAATTCGGGGCCGTGGACGCCGGTGTCGACGACGTCGCCGGCGTCCATGGCCTCGCGCAGCAGGTGGTGGCTGCGCAGCAGCCGGTACTGCCAGGGGTGCACGGGGAGCGTCGCGTATCCCGGTTCGCCCGGTGGGCACAGCGTGTCCAGCTCGCTCAGGTCGCCCTCCTCACGTACGAGAGATCGGCGCACGGCGAGATGGCGCAGGCGGAAGCGGGTTCCTGTCTCCGGCCCGTAGGCCAGCCAGTCCGCTGGGTCGCCGGTGCGGGCCTTGGGTGTGGGATGGAAGCGGTGGCCGAAGACCAGGGACTGCTCCGACGCCAGGTAGGGGTCCCTGTGCGGGGTCCGGCGGGCGCGGTGTTCCAGGATGGTGCGGATGGTGTCACGGCTGTCGGTGACCTGGGGCAGGAACTCCTCGTTGGCCGTGTCGGTGCGCAGCTCCAGTTCGTCCTGGATGTGGCCGGCCAGCTCACGCCAGTCGATCGTGGCCCATGCGCCTTCGTCGAGCCGTTGCACCGGGCCGAGGAAACGGTGGGAGCCGATGAGCGAGACCCGGCGCAGGGCTGCACGGAGCAGGAGGTCGCGGCGGGGCAGTCGGATCAGGAGGTGGTCCTGGTCGACGGTGACCTGGTGCTCGGGGGCGGAAAGCTCACGGATCAGGCAGTTGAGCAGTGTGTGGGCGGTGACGGTGTCCGCGGTCCGTGCATGCTGGTCGCGCCGTGTCGTAGCCGGGCGCCCATCCGCCGGCGTGGTGGTCGAGCCGTCGGATGCGGTGGAGGTGGTGGAGGTGCTCATGCGGTCGCTCCGGTTCTGCGAAGGCGTGCGAGGGGGTTGGGAAGGGGAGTCCACTGGGCCTTGCCCGGCGCATCGGCGAGGCGCATCGCGATGGTCGCCTTCAGCGGCAGCGTGTCGCCGAAGAACGCTGCCGCGTCCCCGTCGTCCGGCAGGTCGGCGTACACACGGCGGCCTGCCTCGGCGACGGTCTCCCACAGCGCTGACGGGTCGGCGGCCAGGGTACGGGCGAAGACGTCGACCAGCTCGCTGAAGACTCCGCTGAGCAGCCCGCCGAAGAGTTTGGTGCGCAGTGAGTCCATGTCGTCGCCGGCGCGGGTGCCCATGAGGGGCGGCAGCGTGAACCCGCACCCGGCGAGCCGTCGCGGACTGACCCGGACTCCGTCCAGGTCCCGGTAGAGCACGCGCACCGGACGCCCGTCCCGCAGGACGACCACGGTGTTCTGCCCGTGGGCCTCCAGGGCCACGCCCATGGACAGCAGTGTCAGCGCAGGTGGCAGCACAAGGCCGGCGAACTCCGCCAGCCAGCGCACCGGATCGCCTTGTGCAACGGCGGCTCCGGTCGCGTGCACCGCAGTGAGCGGCACCGCGATCTCGGAGGTGCCGAGGTGGATGTCGGTGGACTCCCTGATCATCGCCGCCAGGCTCGCGGACGGTCCGTCGCCCCGCAGTACGGTGCCGCCGCCCAGCTCGCGCAGGACCCGCAGGCTCTCACCGAATCCGGCCTTGTCCAGGACTGCCTCGACCAGGTCCGACAGGAGCGGGCCGTCGGCGACCTCGGCCGGCGAGATGGTGCGCCGGTAGTTGGTGACCTGCACGTCGAGCGCCGTCTTGATGTGCCGGCCGCGCAGGCCGTCCAGCGGTGCGAGCGTCCGCAGCGACAACAGGGGCCGCGCGCGGATCGTCCCCGCCACCTCGGCGTCGCGCGCGAGCATGTGGTCCCGCTGCCAGGGGTGGACCGGTACGAGGACCGTGTCGCCGTCGCGCAGTTCCTCGGGCCAGATGCCGCTGCCGTGCCAGTGCCCGGCCGGGACGGGCAGCAGAGCGAGCTCGACCACCGGGTGGTGCTCGGGCGCGTAGGCGAGCACCTCGGCGACCGACATTCCGGTGCGGGTCCGGCAGCACGGGTGTTGCGGGTGGCCGTCGACGACCGCCTGCTCGGCGTCGATCGAGTCACCGGGCGGGCCGGTCCGCCCGGCGTGCGCTGCGCGGGCCAGGGCCAGGTTGGTCACGCTGTTGTCCAGCTCGTCCGCCAGCCGTGACGCCGCGGGGGTCCGCAGTCCCAGGTGTGCCAGCAGCGTCCTCGGTGCCCGGACGGGCCCGTGGGGCCCGGACACGGTGAAGTCGTCGGCCACCCGGGCGAACCGGTCGGCGCAGGAGGCGGGTGCCGTGAGCCGGTCACCGTGCCGAAGGGTGAGGACCAGCGTGTCCCCGTCCCGGTGACGGCGGGTCACGCCGGGCAGCTCCTCCCGTGCGAAGGCCCCCCACAGGCGGCCGAGCACGGTTGCGCGCGCTCCCGGGAGCGCGGTTGCGTACGGCTCCACCAGGTCGGGGCGCAGGCGGCGCAGTTCGTGGATCGTGGTCGCGTTCACGCTCGGCGTCCTCGTCCGGAGCGAGGCGGCGTAATGATGATGATGTGCGGATTCGGCATGGCTCATTCCTGGTGCTGTTTACGGGGCACTTCGTTCGGCATTCGTGTGGATTCCGCTGTCCAGCGACACTACGACACGCCGAGTAAGCGGATTCCCAGCGAACATGAAGCGCGCTTGGCCGCGACGGCTGGGGGTTCGGTGAATTTCCCGGCCGCGGCACGGTCTCAGCCGCACGGCTCGGGATTCCGGTGACGCACGTCGTCCGGATCGTGCGATGCCGGAAATCGAGCGGCCGAGTGCCCTCGGGTCACCCAAGTCACGTGCATCTGAAGGGCTTTGCTGATGCTCGATCGGAAGCCGGAGCGGTGACGGGCATGCCGTAAATCCGAATTCTTAACCAGTTCCTTACCCCGCACTGTCACTACGCTGGATCTCCTTCCGCAGTCCCCCCGGCGGCTGCGCCACCCGGCGTAGGTATCGGGCGAAAAAAGCCCCCACACGTCGGTTCGTGGCACCACGATCCGTAAAGGGTCACTGGCTCGGGGGAGATTTCGGCGGTTTCTCCGGACAATGCGCCCGACGTTTGTGAGCCTGTCGTCATGCGTGTCTTGCTGATCGAGGACGACGAGCGGGTGGCCCAGCCGTTGATGGAGGGCCTGCGCCGCTTCGGGTTCACCGTGGAACACGCCCCTACCGGAGCCGGCGGACTGGCCGCGTCGGCTCCGGACATGGTGCTACTGGACCTGGGGCTGCCCGATATGGACGGCATCGACGTCTGCCGGGCGCTGCGGGCCCGCTCCCCCGTGCCCATCATCATGATCACCGCGAGGAGCGACGAGGTGGACCGGGTGCTCGGCCTGGAGATGGGCGCGGACGACTACGTGTCGAAACCGTTCGGCGTACGCGAACTGGTGGCCCGGATCCGCGCGGTCACCCGACGCACCCGGCCGGTGGAGGCCGACGCAGGCCGTGCGGAGCCGGAATCTCCGGGCGACCGGGACGCGATGCGGTCACCCGGTGCCCAGCACATCGGTCCCCTGACCATCAATCGCCGTACCCGCCAGGTCCATCTGCACCGGGCATCGATCGCGCTGGCCCCCAAGGAATTCGACCTGCTCGCCTGCCTCGCCGAGGATCCCGGAGCCGTGTGCTCGCGCCAGCAGATCCTCGACACGGCCTGGGAGCCCGACTTCTTCGGCCCGACCAAGACCCTCGACGTGCACATCGCGGCCTTGCGCCGCAAGCTCGGCGACTCCTCCTGGATCGAGAACATCCGCGGCATCGGCTTCCGCCTGGTCCCGCCGACCGGTCCCGACGCCGTCCCCGTCTCGCACGCCGGCCGAGAGGAAGGCACCGCGTGACCCGTCGCCTCCTGCTCAGCTATCTGAGCCTGATACTGCTCGTCCTGCTCGCACTCGAAGTGCCGTTCGGATTCGTCTACGCCCGCGGCGAGCTGTCCCGCTTCTCCAACACCGCGAAGCTGGGCGCGGTGACGCTCGCAGCGGTCTGCGAGGAGAAGCTGGAGCAGGGGCTGACCGGCGACCTGCCGGCACTCGCCCGCACCTACGCGCGTCGCACCGGCAGCACCGTGGCCGTCGCCGACCGGAACGGCGTCGACCTCGCCGACACCGCCGCCACATCCGCGGTCGGCAGGGATCTCTCCGCCGAGCCGGACATCGCCGCAGCGCTGCGCGCCCGGCCCACCAGCGGGATCCGGCACGACACGGGCGACGACGTACTCGTCGTGACCGTGCCCGGCAGCTCCAGCGACCATGTCCCCTGCGTCGTGCGGACGCTGTATCCCCTGGCCCACCTCGCCGAGAAGGTCCATGCCACATGGGTGGCGCTCGCCGCGGTCGGGCTGGGGGTGCTGGCAGCCGTCGCCCTGATCGGCTCGGCGCTGGCCCGCTCCATCACCCGCCCCGTCCGGGACCTGGAACGTGCCACCTCGCAACTCGCCGACGGCCGCCTCACCCATCCACCGGCGACCGACCGCGGGCCGCCCGAACTGCGCAGGCTGGCCGCCTCGTTCACCAGCACCGCGACCCGGCTGCAGCATCTGCTGCACGCCCAGCAGGCCTTCGCCTCCGAAGCGTCGCACCAGCTGAAGACCCCGCTGACGTCGCTGCGCCTGCGTCTGGAGAACTTCGAGCCCCACCTCGCCCCCTGTGCGCAGGAGAGCCTCGACGAGGCGATCGGCGAAGTCGAGCGCCTCAGCCGTATGGTCCAGGGGCTCCTCGCCCTGGCCCGGCTGGAGAACTCGGCGATCACACCCGAGGCCATCGATCTCGACGCCGTCGTCGCCGACCGCGCGTCCATCTGGACGGCGTTCGCCGGCGAACAGCACGTCGGCATCACCGTGGCCGGTGAGCGGGTCGGCCGGGTGTGGGCGGTGCCGGGCGCTCTGGAGCAGATCATCGACAACCTGCTCTCCAACGCGTTGTGCGTCTCCCCGCCGGGCACCGACATCACCCTCACGACCATCAGCGCTCCTGGTGGCGGTGGCCGCACGCTGTCGGTCGTCGAGCTGCACGTGACCGACCAGGGCCCGGGCATGACCGCGGCGGAGCGGCATCGCGCCTTCGACCGCTTCTGGCGCGCGGCCGACGCCCCACACGACGGCACCGGCCTCGGCCTGCCCATGGTGCAGCGGCTGACCCACGCCAGCGGCGGTGAGGTCACCCTGGAGGCCGCACCCCGCGGGGGCCTCGACGCCGTCGTCCGCCTCCGCACCGCCCGTACCCCTCGTGGCCGGAGCAGCTCGACGCCCCTTCAGCAGCTGTCTCCGCTGCGCGGACACAGCACGGACGACAAGAGGGCCGCGCCCGAAGGGACTTCGGGCACGGGGACCTCAACTTCTGGAATGTCCGGCCCCTGACGGGCTAGGGCGTCGTCGGCTCCCCGCGCAGCGCCTTGCGGACCTGCCGCCGCTCAAGCCGACGACCCGGATGATCACGTCCCGGTCGACGCCGCGGACGTGGGCGGCACGCATGGCGGCGTTGCGTCGGGCGACGAGGACTTTACGGCGGTGCGTGCCTGCGCCGGTGTCCTGGAGGGTGCGGGCCCACCAGAGGCGGCCAGGTTCACCTGACGTACGCGAGCCTGCTGACCCATTGCGAGAGGGTGAGCTGACCGGCGAGGGCCGCTCGGGCTCGGGTGCGCCGCCGAGGCCGTACTCGTGATACGTGCCGGCATTCCGTCCGGCCGGGTACACCTGTCTGCTGTCGTCGAGCGGTGTCGAAGGCCAGGGCGTCGCGGAGCAGGGACAGGTGTCCGGCCACCGCTGCGAGACAGTCGTGTTCGTCGCGGCAGGCATGGCAGGTTGCCAAGTGGGATCCGACGGTGCTCGCCTCGTCCGGTGCGAGGGCGTTGAGTGCGTGACCGGCCAGAAGGTCACGGATCGTGCGGCATTCCTGGGGGGACGTGAACATGAGCGGGGTGTCCTTTCTCTTGCGGAGGTGCACGCCGCACGCCTGGCGGGGCTGCACGGTTCGGGACCGTCGGCAGGCGATCGGCGACCTGTGCGCGGCGCTGCGGCGGAGTGACGGCGGAAGGGCTCCTGGCGCGGCCTGTCGGTGCTCTCGGCAACAGCCGTCGGGCGGAGGCCGTCCGGTCACCGAACCGGTGGGGCGCGGGCCGGACTGCCGAGGCCGAGCGGCACCTGAGGCAGCGGTCAGGCGTCGCGGCTTTTGAGGAGCACCGCGGCCATGCCCAGGAGGACGGCGGCGTATCCGGCGAAGAGTGACAGGCCCGCCCAGGGGGCCATCGCGGGATCGGGCACGACGCAGAGGGCGGCTTGCCCTGCGTTGCTGGGCAGGTACGGGGTGATGTGCCGCGCCCAGTCGGCCGGGAGCAGGGCTCCCAGTCCGGGCAGGACCAGCAGGATGCCCACGAGGGTCGCGATGGCTCCGGCGGAGCTGCGGATGATGGCGCCCAGGGCGACACCGAGCAGTCCGACGATGGTGAGGTAGAGGGCCGTGCCGATGACCACCCGGGTGACACCGGGGTCGGAGAGACGGGTGTCCAGGTGGTGGGGGGACAGGACCGCCTGGCCGCCGAAAAAGGCAGCGAAGCAGGCTGCTGTCATCGATGCGAGGACGACTCCGGTGAAGACGGCCGCTTTGGCCGCCAGAACGGGAAGGCGCCCGGGGACAGCGGTGAGCGTGGCACGGATCATTCCGGTGGAGTACTCACCGGTGAAGACCAGAACGCCGAGTGCACCGACGGCCAACTGTGCGAGCCGGTACATGCCCAGGCTGACCTCGGCTCCGTTGAAGTGTGCCATTTCCTGCGCGTCGAGGTGGCCTGCCCGCAGGTGGCTGACAAGCATTCCCAGGCCGACCATCGCGGCAGCGGCGGCCAGCAGGGTGATCGGCGTGGAGCGGACCGTACGCAGCTTGATCCATTCGGACCTGAGGACGCGGGGCACGGTAACTCTGCCGGGATGCGCCGTCGCGACGGGCGTGGGTGTGAGGCTCGTGGTCATGACGCGCTCCTTGCTCCGACCGGCTCGCAGTCGGCGTTCGCGCGGTACTCGACTGCGTCACGGGTGAGTTCCATGAATGCGTCCTCCAGCGAGGTCTGCTGCGGGGACAGTTCGAGCAGGGTGAGCCTGTGCGCGGCGGCGACGGTGCCGATCTGGTCACTGGTCAGGCCGGTGATCTCCAAGGTGTACGGCCCGCAGATGCTGACGGTGACGTCGGGGCCGGCCAGCAGACGCTTCAAGCGGCCGATGTGCGGGCAGCGCACGCGCACCACGTTGCGTGCTGCACCGCGGATGAAGTCCTCGACCGAGGTGTCGGCGATGAGGCGGCCGCGGCCGATGACGACGAGATGCTCGGCGGTGAGTGCCACCTCGCTCATGAGGTGGGACGACACGAAGACCGTGCGCCCCTCGTTCGCCAGGCCCTTGAGGAGATTGCGGATCCACCGGATGCCTTCCGGGTCGAGCCCGTTGACCGGCTCGTCGAGGATGACGGTGGCGGGGTCGCCGAGCAGCGCGCCGGCGATCCCGAGGCGCTGGCCCATGCCCAGTGAGAAGCCTCCGGCCCGTCTGTCGGCGACCTCGCGCAGACCCACGAGGTCGATGACCTCGTTCACGCGCCGGCGGGAGATGCCCGTGGTGGCCGCCAGGGCCGACAGGTGGTGGTACGCGGTGCGGCCGGTGTGGAAGGCGCGGGCCTCCAGCATCGTCCCGACCTCGTGCAGGGGTGCGGCGTGCGATGCATAGGAGCGGCCGTTCACGGTGACATGCCCCGCCGTTGGTGTATCCAGCCCGAGGATCAGCCGCATGGTGGTGGACTTGCCGGCTCCATTGGGACCGAGGAACCCCGTGACGATGCCGGGGCGCACCGTGAAGGACAACTCCTCGACAGCGGTTCTGTCTCCGTACCTCTTGGTCAGGCGGTGGGCTTCGATCATGGCGAAACCTCCGTTCATGACCTTCAGCTTCGCCCGGGACCGGTCCCCGGCGCGTCGTCCCCGTGCAGCGATTTCCGGCTACCACGGCTGCGGTACGCGTCGGGCCGGCCTACGGCCCATACAGGACGTGGAAGGGTGTGTGCGCAGGTCAGGGCATGGATGCTGGTGCGGGGCCCGGTTCCGTGGCCGGGCTGACCAGACCGCACTGGTAGGCGATGACCACGAGCTGGGCGCGGTCCCGGGCCGCCAGCTTGGTCATGGCGCGGTTGACATGGGTTTTGGCAGTCAGCGGACTCACGAACAGATGTTCGGCGATGTCGTCGTTCGACAGGCCGAGCGCGACGAGACCCATGACATCGCGCTCCCGTGGCGTCAGGCGCTCCAGCTGCTCGTGCGTCGCGGCCGGGAACGGTTCCGGCCGCGCCAGGAATCGCGTGATCAGCACCCGGGTGGCCGACGGGGACAACAGTGCCTCGCCGGCTGCGACGGTGCGTACGGCAGTCAGAAGCTCCTCGGGCCGCGCGCCCTTGCCGAGGAAGCCACTCGCGCCCGCGCGCAGCGCCTCTGCCACGTACTCGTCGTCCTCGAAGGTGGTCAGGATGAGGACCTTCACCCCCGCGAGGTCTTCGGACCCGCTGATGAGCCGTGTCGCGGTGAGGCCGTCCATGTCGGGCATACGAATGTCCATCAGGAGTACGTCCGGACGCTGCGTCGTCGCCAGCTCGACCGCCTCGCGACCATTGGAGGCCTCGCCCACGGTCTCCATGTCGTCCGCGGAGTCGAACAGCATCCTGAAGGTCCCCCGCAGCAGGGCCTGGTCATCGGCGAGCAGTACGCGGATCGTCATGCCGATCTCTCCTCGACGGATTCGTCCGTTGCACGGCCGCCCACCGGCGCGCCGGGTCGAAGCGGCAGGTCGGCGGTCACGGTGAAACCACCCTCGGGGCGTGTTTCAGCGGACAGCGAGCCCCCGACTGTGGCGGCACGCTCACGCATCCCGATGAGCCCGTGGCCGGTCCCGGGGTGCGCCTGGTGCCCTCCGGCACGACCGTCGTCCTCCACGGTGATCGTCAGCCATTCAGGGCGGTAGCGCAGGAACAACCGGGCGCTCTCGACCCCGGCGTGCTTGCGCACATTGGTGAGGGCCTCCTGGACGATGCGGTACGCGGCCAGGTCGACCGCCGGCGACAGCGGTTCTGCGGCGCCCCGCAGGGAGTGGCTGACGGTCAGGCCCGCGCGTTCGAACGACGCGAGAAGGGCCGGTACGTGGGCCAGGCCCGGCATCGGATCCCGTGGCGCCGGCGGTTCGTCCGATTGCCGTAACAGACCCACCGTCACCCGTAGTTCGTCCAGTGCGGAACGGCTTGTGTCCCGGATCTCCTCCAAGGCGGCGAGCATCTGCTCCGGCCGCCGCTCCGCCACGTGGACGGCGACACCCGCCTGAGCGTTGATCAGGGCGATGTGGTGCGCCACCACGTCGTGCAGTTCCCGCGCGATCCGGACCCGCTCGGCCGCCACCCGCTGCTGCGCCTCCTGCTCACGGGTCCGTTCCGCGTGCTCCGCCCGTTCCTCCACGGCCGCCACGTAGGCACGGCGTGAGCGCACTCCGTCCCCGACGGCGGCCGACAGGGCCGTCCACGCCAGCATCGCCGCGTTGTCCGGATCCAGCCACGATTGCGAGGCGAACACCGAGGCCGCTCCCACCAGCACCACAACCGACGCGAATGCTGTGGTCCAGGTCGTGCGCCGGTCCGTCCGCACGGCCACGGAATACACGGACACCAGTACCGGGCTCGTGACCAACGGGCTTTCCCGAAAACCGAGCACCTGGAAGACCACACCGCAGACAACCGCCACGGCCAATACCCCGAACGGGCGGCTGCCGCGTCGCACCAGGGCGGAGCAGCCGACCGCGGCCAGCACCAAGGCAGGCCAGCGCAGCTGGACCTGGCGTTGGTGCGGGTCGACCGAGGCAGCCACGACCGACAGCACGAACAGCACGGCCGGGAGCAGTGCGTCCACCGCTCGGAACCGGGCTCGGCCCCTCCGTCTCCAACCGTTGATCACCGCCATGCCACCACCGTAGGTGCGACAGACGGACCGGGCATCGTGTCACCCCGCGGGGAGCAGCCGGGCTCGACGCGTCCGGACCGAGCCGCGGCCACGTCGAGCGAAGTCTCCGATCGTGAACATGACACCTCCGAACCGACCGTCCGACACGGTGTGAGGGTCGAGAAGCTCATTACGGCTCGTGAAGCCATTCAGACCGTCCCCACGAGCGGTCGGTCCGGGACGATCAAACCTCAGAAAGAACTCATATTTTTGACATTCCGGCCACCTCATCCGGAAGATGATCGCCGCTGCTCACAGGGCGGACGTTCCCTGACCAGGCGTCCCGATGAGCGCGGACCTTCAGCTCCACATCCATTCAGGGGGACAACCTCGTGTCTCACGAAGCAACATGTTCGGAAACCCGCAGGCCTGCTCGCGGCCGGATCGCCGTCACCGGCGTGGTGCTGAGGGCCGGCATGTACGGCGCGGCAGCTGCTCCCCCGCCGGCACGACGGTCCCGGACGACCGCCGCGGTGTCAGGGGTAGACGTGGTCAAGACAACCAAGCCCGTCGCGGTCTGAGCCGAGGGAACGACGCAATGCAGGACGACGACGAGTCGTGGGCCACGCTCAGCGCCGGGCAGAAGTCGCTTGTGGCGGCAGCAGGGGCCGGCGTCGCGGTCATCGTGGCCGGATCAGTGGGCACGTTCCTGCTGATCGTCGTGCTCGCCACGGCAGCCGCCTTTCCGGGCGTGATCGAGCTGGACGGCATGGAGGCGGTCTTCTGGGCCGTACTCTTCGCACTGCCGTGCGCGCTCGTCGCCTCCGCAGTGCTGATCCCGTTCCGGGTGATCCTGCGGAACGCCATCGGCAGAGAGGGCCCCCGGGCCAGGGTGACCGAATACGGACTGGGCTGGCTCAGAACGTTCCTCACTGCCACCCTGGTCCTCTCATGGACCCCCGGGATTCACACCCACTCCATGTGGCCAGCCACCTGCGTGGCGACTCTCGACGCGCTGCTGGAGGCGGGCCTCAGTAGAAAGCAGGCGGCGCACCGCTGACAGCGCATCAGGTGGGCGAAGCGGAGTCATGCCGCCTCGGCATCGTCCTGCCACGTCCACCCTCAGCCGGGGACTGGCAGTTACTGCGGCTTGAAGGAACGATCCGGTAGCGGCCCTGCAGGTTTCCGCACGCGCCGGCAGGGGTGGATGCAACGCGCGACTGGTAGTCGGTGTGGGTGCAGTACTGGACACGGTGCCCGGTTCCGTTCCGGACCGAGCGGGCGTTCTCGTGGCGAGGTTGTGCATGGGGCCAGCTCCTTGGGCTGCGCGGCCGAGGCTGCTGCCGCTCCCGCGGACTGCTACTCGTCCGAGTGAGGCCACGTCTGCCGAACGGCCCACCTGAGTGACTTTCAGCCGTCACGAACCGCCCCTGTCACTTACCTTCGCCCGAGGAACACCCCCATCTTGATCATTCCGGGTCGCTGCCGGGGCCGGTGAGGGGCTAGCCGGACAGAGCGTTCGAAGACCAGCGGCACCGCCCTGGGTGAAGTGGGTGCCGGGTCCCCAGGAGGTCGGCCATGGTGACGCGACAACTGCAGGTTTGCCGAGCGCGAGGCTGGACCGGCCGCACGGTCGGCGCGTGTGTGCTCGTTGCGGGGTGTGCCGTCGCAGGATCCGTGTCCCCGGCTGCGGCGCGACCGCAAGGGGAAGATCACCTGTGCGCGACGAAGCCCTTCCCCCCGGGGGAAATCACCCCACCCCCGATTCTCTCCGGCAGCGATGTGTGGAGCTTCGTCTCGGAGCCGGGGCTTCACCCCATGCGGGTCACCGTGACTGCGAACAAGCCAGGAACGGCGCGCGGAGACATCTTCGTCGGCCCGTTCAGCGCCGACAGGATGATCGGCCAGACCGGGTCGTTGATCAACGACAACGCCGGCGATCCGGTCTGGTTCCGCCCACTCCCCTCCACGAACCTCCAGAACGCCGACTTCAAGGTCCAGACCTACTACGGCGCCCGCAGGGACCGGGGACAACCGGTGCTGACCTTCTGGCAAGGAAGCCTCGCCCTGCCACCGACGTATACGAACCTGCCGGCGGGCGCCCCGGAACCGGGCGGGTGCTACTACATCTACGACACCGACTACCGACTCCTCAAGACGGTCTTCGCGCATCACGGCTACTACCCGGACGAGCACGAATTCACCCTGACCCGCAGGGGCACCGCGCTGTTCATCGCCTCCAGGCCCGTACCCATGGATCTCACCCCCTACGGCGGCCCCAAGAACGGCGCCATCGAGAACAGTGAAATCCAGGAGGTCGACCTCGCCACCGGCAGACTTGTCTTCTCGTGGAACGCACTGGACCACCTGAACCCCGCGGACTCCGAGGAGCCGGTCTCCAGTGCGTCGTCGTCGGACGGAGTGTGGGATGCCTTTCACATCAATTCGGTCGACGAGGACTCCGACGGTCACCTGTTGATCTCGGCCCGGAACATGTGGGCGATCTACGGCGTCACCAAGAAGTCCGGCCGTATCCGCTACCAGATCGGAGGCAGGAAGAGCGACTTCACCTTCGGCCCGAACGCGGACTTCTACTGGCAGCACGACGCCCGGTTCCGGCCCGGAAACCGGATCAGCATGTTCGACGACGGCTGTTGCGACCTGCCCGACGGCGCCCCCGAACAGGTGTCGCACGGCCTGATCCTGAACCTCGACTTCCGCACCCGGAAGGCGACCGTGGACAGGACCTACTACCACCAGCCTCCGCTCGAATCCCCGACCCAGGGCAACACACAGGCCCTTGGCAACGGCAACGAATTCATCGGATGGGGCCAGAGCCCCTACTACTCGGAGTACGCGGGGCCGGGCAACACCCAGGCAGACGGCTCGCAGAACCTGCTCTACGACGCGAAGCAGCCGGGCTCCGACATCTCGTACCGAGCGTTCCGGAACGAATGGACCGGCACTCCCTACTACCCCCCGAGTGCCGCGGCACGGGCCCACGGCGGGGGCAGCGTCGTCTACGCCTCCTGGAACGGCTCGACGCAGACCGGAGCATGGCGGGTACTCGCCGGGTCCGACCCCCACCACCTGTCGGTCGTCGACAGAAGCACCCCACGCTCCGGATTCGAGACAGCCGTCACCACGAACGCCCCCGGGCCGTACTTCCAGGTCAAGGCGCTCAATGCACAGGGCAAGGTCATCGGTACCTCCCACGTCGTGAAGCTCTCCGGACAACGGCTGACGAGGGAGACCATGACGGAGCCGCGGCATGGCTGAAGAGACCGAACCGCACCCCGATCCAACCCGCCGACCGCACCTGGGCATGCATGCCGACGAACGCTCCGAAGACGCCGGGCTTCTCGCCGCACCTGCTGTGCCGTTCGTCCGAGTCATTCCGTAACGGCTGCCGATTCAGTTCGCCATGGTGGCTCCGGTCCACAAATATTCCTGAAATGGAGAGGGCATGCCGATCCGGATCGAAGGCAGGGTGTTGCGGCGGGGGGACTACCGCTACGAAAGCCGACGCCGGGAGGCTTGCTGGCACGCCGGGGTGCCGGACCGCTACCCCGAGGTGATCGTGCTGGCGAACAACGAGGACGACGTCGTCGGTGCGGTGCAGCTCGCCAGGGCGGAAGGTCTGCAGATCGCTGTGCGTTCCGGGGGCCACAGTTGGTCCGGGTCCCATCTGCGCGACGGCACGGTGCTCATCGACCTGTCGAACCTGCGGCACGTGGCGGTCGACGCGGAGGCGATGGCCGGCACCGCCCAGCCCGGTATCAAGGGATCAGAACTCAATGCGCTTCTGGCGGAGCAGAACCTCTTCTTCCCCACGGGGCACTGCACGGGTGTCTCCATCGGTGGGTATCTGCTGCAGGGCGGGTTCGCCTGGGCCGGGCGGGACTACGGGCCGGCGTGTATGTCGGTCACGGGCGTCGACGTGGTCACGGCGAACGGCGAGCGGATCCACGCCGACGAAACGCAGAACGCCGACCTGTTCTGGGCGGCCCGTGGCGCAGGGCCCGGCTTCTTCGCCGTTGTGACCCGGTTCCACGTCAAGCTGTATCCGCGCATGCGCGTCACGATGAACAGCGGCTACTTCTGGCCGGCGTCGGCCGCACCGGACGTCTACCGGTTCGTCCACGAGATCGGCCGCAAGACGCCGACGGAGATCAATCTCATGTGCTGCCGCGACCCGATGACGAACGACGAGCCGCTCATCTCACTCAACGCGACGGCCTTCACCGATACCGAGGACGAGGCCAGGGAGCAACTGTCGCTCTACGAGTCGTGTCCCGCACGCCCTCAGGCACTCGCGACTCGGCTCAACGAGCTGACGGACACCTCGACCCTGAGCCGCCTCGGTACCGATGTCCACTACGACGAGACCAAGCGCTATCTGGCCGACAACATGTGGACCCACGCCTCCTTCGATGACCTGTGGCCCAATTTCGCGGACATGCTGAAGACCTGGCCCCCGGCGCCGTCGCACCTGGTGGTGTTCAACTGGGGAGGATACGAGGGACAGCCCGAACGCCCGTCGATGGCGTACTCGGTCGAGGACGAGCTGTACTACGGGCTGTATGCGGCCTGGACCGACCCGGCCGACGACCCGATGTACACCAAGTGGGTCACCGACCACCTGCGTGCGTGGGAGCCGTTTGCCAGCGGCATCCAGTTGGCCGACGAGAACCTCCTCAACCGTCCGTATCGTTTCGTGTCCACCGAGAACCTCCGGCGCCTCGACGCCCTGCGGGCCCGCTGGGATCCCGACGGGATGTTCGTGTCCTGGCTCGGCCGGCCTGAACCGCCGTCCACCACAACCGACGCCGGGGATGGCCCGGTGGTCGGCCCGAACGTCTGACACCCGGAAGTCCGGCGCGGCCGAGCACGCCGACCGCTCAATGCCGCAGAGATCACGTGATCGCACCGGGCCCCCAACTCTGCGACCCTCGCAACCTGCCGCGGCCCGGCGTTCCTCCCCCAAGGGCGCGTGAGCTCGCGCGCCCGTCGTCGGCCGGAGGGTCGGACCGGCCGGATCCTGGCCGGGGCTTCCGGACCCGTCGTCCCAGGGCGAGTCACGCACCCGAACAGCCCGAGGAGCGGACTTCGCCGACCACTCGCTCGCTCACCCCTTTCGGGCGCAGACAGCGGATACGCGCACCCTTTACGCGGGTGCGGGCGCGTACCAAGCCTTTCCCGTGACAGCCACGGGTTCTCCGCGCGAGATGTCGCTGCACAATGGTTCCGGGAAGAAAGGCGTCCTACCGATGATGCGAGGTCACGGCGGAGAGTCGGCCGGTTCGGCTCTATGGGTCCGGCACTGCCCGCAGCAGCCACGTGCTGCGGTCATCACCCTGCACGGAGGACGGGCGGACAGCTACCGGGCATCACAGCCCTGGCATCTGGCGGCGCTGAGAATGCACCCCGTGCTCCGCGCGGCAGCGTCGGCGGTCTCCCTGCAGGAAGCCGTCCTGGGGCAGGTGCGCTACCGGCACATAGGGTGGAACCAGGGTGATCCGCTCCGGGACGCCTACCGCGCTCTCGACGAACTCGAGCAGCTCACGGGACCCGTGCCCGTCATCCTCATCGGCCACTCCATGGGAGGAAGGGCAGCTCTGCGGGCGGCGTCCCATCCGTATGTACGCGGCGTTGTCGCCCTGGCACCCTGGCTACCGCCGGAGGAACCCACCCGGCATCTTCAGGGCAAGCGGGCTGTGGTGCTGCACGGCAACCGCGACAGGGTCACCAGCCCCAGCGCCTCCACGCACTACATCCACCGGGCCCGAACCTCGCAGGCCCGCGCCGGCATCATCCTGATCCGACACGGGGACCACGCAATGCTCCACCGCTCCGGCCTCTGGCACCGCACCGTCGCCGGACTGGTCACGGACCTCCTTCTCCCGGACGAGCAGTCCTCGGGCCTCGCTGCCGCGAGCTACGCAGCCACCGATCCCCTTCTCCTGTAGACGGCCGGGGCGACCGGTCACCCGCCATGCTGCGCTGTCAGCGGTCTCGCCTGCCGTTGCGGCGTTCCGTGACATTCAGGATCAGGCCCCGCGGCTGCAGGATGGTCCGCGAGTCGAACGCGGGTGCGGAGCCGGCGGCTTCCCTCAGCCGGTAGCGGCTGACGACGGTTGCGACGGCGATGACCATGGCGGTCGTCCCGAACTGCGCGCCCAGGCACATGCGCGGGCCTCCACCGAAGGGCACATAGGAGTATCCCGGCGGCAGCGCCTCTGCGCTCCGTTCGATCCAGCGTTCCGGGCGGAACGTCTGTGGCCGGTCGTACAGGCGTGGGTCCCGGTGCAGCACGAACGGGCTGACGGCCACACGCCGGCCAGGAAGCAGGGGGCACCCGCCGAGCATGGTCGGCGCCTCGACCGTTCTCTCCAGGTACCACAGGGGCGAGTACAGGCGCAGAGTCTCCTTGACGACCGCTCCGGTGATCGGCAGGTCCGGGAGGTCGGCCGGTGTGGGCCGCCGCCCGCGCAGCACCTGGTCGACTTCGTCTTCCACCTGTCGGCGTATGCCGGGATGCCGGTCCATCAGCAGGAAGAGCCACGCCAGTGCGGCAGCGGTGGTCTCATGGGCTGCGAAGAGATTGGCGACGACGACGCTGACGGCGTCCTCCCGGGTGAGCGCGCCCTCGTCGCAGGCGGCGATCAGCACGTCCGCGACGGCCTCCGAGCCCCCGTGCGGCTGCATGGCGCGCTGTCCGAGCAGGCGCGACACCTCGCTTTCCAGCTCCTTCCCCGCCCGGTGCAGGCGCCGACGGCGGAAGCCGGATGCCCGGCCTTGCCAGGCCCCGGGACCGGGCAGGCGCGCGTCCTGAAGCCGGGCGACGAGCGCCGGAACCGCGCCGGAAGCGGGCCCCAGACAGAATTCGGCGATCATGCAGGCGCTGAGCTCCTCCAGCGTCCCGATCGGCTCGATCCGTCCCCGGACACACCAGCCTTCGGCGTGTCGGGCGACGATCACCGCGATGCGGGACCCGAGCGCATGCAGACCGCCACGGTTCAGGCTGCGCCCGGCCACACGGCGGGCGCTCATCCAGCGCGCCAGGTCCTCGGACGCGCGGCTCCCGTCGACCTGGTCGCCCAGCAGGTCCCGGGAGATGGCGTAGGTGCTGTTGGTGTGCTTGAGCACCTGCGCCGCCAGGTCGGGCGAGTTGACCATGTACAGGCTGTCGTCGAACCGGACCAGGTCCCCGTACTCCCGTTGGCGGAGCAGAAAGCCCAGCCCGTCCCGCTCGAACGCCGGCCTGTTGCCGATCCCCCGGCCTGTGGGGCCGGGAGGCACGGAAGCCGCCGCCATGGGTCACATCCGTGCGTTGTAGTAGTAGTACGCCATCGGTCCGCTGCCGCCGAACAGGCTCCTCGCCGGGCTCTTCTGCACGACTCTCGCTCCCGACGGGTCACTGCCCAGCGGCCCGGGCCCGGACGACGCGAAGGCCGAGCCGGCACCGACCAGGGCGGCAGCAGTCGAGACGATGACGACGACGATCTTGCGGACTCGGGTCAGGACGGTCATGGCTGTCCTCCTTTCACCATCGCGGGCGGCCGTTCCGCCCCGCACTGGGTCCCATTGGCCCAGGCCCGCTCCCCCGGGTCACGTCACGCATTCTCGTGACATGACCCGGGGGAACGGCCGGCGTAACGGCTCGCGCGTCGTCGCCCGCAGAGGCTGACGCATCCGCCTCACGCCGTACGCATACCGTGATGTCTGCAGGAGGAGAGCGCGGAAGACCGGACGCGGCCAGAACGGGCGAGCTCCGGGACGGAGGTCCGCATCCGGGCCGGCTTCGACCCGCACAGCCTGATGGCTCACCTCGTCGGCGCCCACGCTGCGCGACTCGGTACGCGCCCGCCACGGGAGGGCGGCCGAGGGCACGGGCTCAGGACACGGGCCGTTCGGCCCCTCCTCGAGAGCGCCGTTCCTCGGCCATCCTGGAGAGGAGGGCTGCAGGCCCGTCGTGCGGCCGAAGGAAGGTGATCGGCATGATGTGGTACGGCTGGGGCTGGGGTAACTGGCCGGTCGCGATGGTGATCACGCTGCTGTTCTGGGTACTGCTGATCGCTGGGGTCATCGCTCTCGTACACCGCCTCACCAGTCCCCGTCGCAGCAGCCCACCCGGCCCTGCTGGGCCCGGCTGGGGAGGCCGACGAGCCGAGGACGTGCTCGCAGAACGCTTCGCCCGTGTGGAGGTCGGCGAGGACGAATACGAACGCCGGCTCGCGCTGCTACGGGAGCATCAGTGAGCACGAAGCGCCACCCGCACATCCCCGATGAATTGATCATGCTGGAGCATTCGTCCGAAGTCGAGCGCGCAAAGCTTGCGGGTCTCAGAGGCGAGGAGCTCGAGCTTCAGCGGCGGGTGTGGCGAGCGGCGGACGAAGCCTTCCGGGTGGCGCTCGCGGAGTATGCGGCTCTGCGGGACGTGGGGATGTCCTGTGAGGAGGCGGAGCGCATGGTGAGGCATGCCGCACGGTGCGCGGACGAGGATCCCGCTGTCGAGTAGGCGGGCCCGCCGGCGGCGGCAGACGGGGAACGGGGCGCTGTGCACGTACCGAGGAGCGGTGGCTGGTACGGGCGCCGCGCATCGGGACGTGGATCGACCGACCGCCGGGCCGGTGCTCGGTCTTCTTACGGGGTGCCGTTTTCCAGTTCCTCTGCGAGGGATTGCTGCACGTAGGCCATGGCTTCCTGGTAGGAAGGTTCGGCGAAGCGCCTGCTCATCTCCTCGGGAGACACCTCCTCGAGACGCTGGAAGATCCACCACAGGTGGCCCTGGGGGTCGCGGATCCGTGCGGCCATTTCACCGAATGCCAGCTCGGTCGGCCGTGTCACCAGCCGTGCCCCGCAGGCGATGGCCTTCGCCACCGTCTCCTGGGCATCGTCGACGTAGATCCTCAGATGGGACGGCAGGCTCGGCCAACCAGGCTGACGGTCGAACATCATCACCACCGCGCCCGCCACTTCCACCTCGGCGTGAGCGACCGTCCCGTCCTCGTTGAGGATGCGGGGGCCGCGTTCCCTGGCCCCGAACGCCCGGCTCAGGAATTCGATCTCCGCGTCGGAGTCCTGCGATATCACCCACGGGTCGATGCGCGAGTAGCCGCCGGGCACCATCTCCAGCTCATCCTTGATCGCCATATACGGAGCCTGCCACATCGAGCACCACCTCCAGCGGGGAACGTTCATATCGCGAGGCAGCAGCCGGCCACACGGACTGCCCAGTGCCCCGCTGAAGCGCTCGGTCACAGCGCCCGGCACGCATGTGCCGACGAGGCGGACTGACGGGACGTCAGCCACGGGGCAGGAGGGAGCGGGAGAGGCCGGCGGTGGCCAGGAGGAGGGCGGCGACGGCGAGGAGTCCGAGACGCATGCCCGGGAGGGAGAAGCCGCTGCCGGTGGTGGAGAGCAGGCTGCCGAAGAGGGCCACGGCGAGCGCACCGCCGGTCTGACGGAAGGAGTTGAGCAGCCCCGACGCAGTCCCCGCGCGCTCCCCCGGGACGGCGTCCATCAGCAGCGCGGTCAGCGCGGGCACCGCGAGCGCACCGCCGATGCTCAGCGGCAGCAGCAGGACCAGCACCAGCCACACCGGGGTGTGCGCGGCCAGCGGCAGCATGGCCAGCATCGCCCCGGCGAAGACCAACTGCCCGGCGACGATCACGGGCCGCCGCCCGATCCGTTCCGCCAGCCGCGGCGAGACAAGGTTGGTCGCCGTCACCACCGCCGACATCGGGACGAACATCAGCCCCGCCGCGATCCCCGACATCCCACGCAACTGCTGGTAGTACAGGCCGAGGAGGAAGATCCCGCCGTAGAAGGCGGCGTTGACGGCGAAACCGACCGCCAGCGGGACAGCCACCCGACGGTCCGTCAGCATGCCCAGCGGGACCATCGGCTGGCGATGCCGGGCCTCCACGACGCGGAAGGCGTACCCGGAAGCGATCGCGAGGGCGGCAGCGCCCAGCACGGGGCCGCTGGTCCAGCCCAGGTGGCCGCCCTCGATCACGGCGAAGGCCAGCCCGGCCAGGGCCAGTACGGCGGTGAGCTGTCCACCGCCGTCCAGCGCAGCGGGCCGGCGCGGGGAGCGCGGCACCCGGACCAGCAGGCTCAGGATCACCGCGCCCACAGGGAGGTTGAGCAGAAAGACCGCTCGCCAGCCGGCCGACTCCGTGAGCAGCCCGCCGAGCACGGGACCGGCGGCCATCGCCACCGAGCCGCCGACCGTCCACAGCGCGATGGCTCGGGCTCGTGCCCGGGCGTCGTCGTACGCCTGGCGGATCAACGCCAGCGAGGCCGGCATAACGACCGCGGCGGCGCCACCCTGCGCCACGCGTGCGGCCACCAGCACGCCGATGCCGGGCGCAAGCGCGCAGCCGAGGGATGCGAGGGTGAACAGGGCGACACCCCAGGCGTAGGCGCGGCGGGCACCGGCGCGATCGGCGAGGGCGCCGGCGGAGAGCATCAGGGCCGCGAACATCAGCGTGTACGCGTCCACCACCCACTGCAGACCGGCCATCCCGCCGCTGAGAGAGTCCCGGATCGCAGGCAGCGCGATGTTCACGGCCGAGACATCGATGGTGATCACTGTGAACCCGAGCAGCGCAGCGACCAGCTCGACGCCGCTCCGCCGTGGCGTGGCAGGGGCATCGGCGGGCGGCGCGGCCGATCGGGTTCGGTCCGACTGTCGTCGCCGGTGTGTGGACACCGACGGTCCGAGGCTCTCCCCCCGGGCGGGCACGACGGACAGCGGCGCGGAGGAGGGAGGGGTGGCCGGCATGGTGAACTCCTTGGATGTGAGCGTGGTTGACCGTTCATCAGAGGAAGTCGGGCGGGCGGTCACAGCCCGCCGGGGCCGCGGTCCGGTGTCTCGCACCCCCTGGGCCCCGGCGGCCGGGCCGCCCGCTCCGGGAACAACTCTGCGCTCCCGCACGGCTGTCCGGCAGACCGCGCTGTTCCCGGGGTGCCGCGTTCCAGGCCCTGACACAGCCCCCCACGCTCCCCGCCCACCTGCAACAATGACCGGATGGCAACAACGGACGTACGGGGCACCGAGCTCGGCAGGTATCTGAAGGCCCGCAGGGCGCAGGTGCGCCCGGAGGACGTCGGCCTCCCGGCCGGCGCGGGCCTGCGCCGCACTCCCGGACTGCGCCGGGAGGAGCTGGCCGCGCTGGCCGGAGTGAGCGTCGACTACTACATCCGCCTGGAGCGCGGCCGGGAGACCAACCCCTCCCCCGCCGTCGTGGATGCCCTCGGCCGTGCCCTGCGACTGCGCGGCGACGGTTACGAACGTCTCCACGAACTCGCGGAGCTTGCCTCCGGCCGGGTCTCCGAGCTGCCTGCCTCCTCGGAGCACACCGTCCGCGACTCGGTCCTGCGGATGCTGGACTCGGTGCGCCCGCTGCCGGCCTATGTGGTGAGCCGCTACAACCGCGTACTGGCCGCGAACCCGCCCGGCCGACGGCTGCTGCCCGGGCTCTGGGACTGGCAGGAGGACCAGCGCAACCTGACCCGCTACCTCTTCCTCCACCCGGTCGGCCGGACGCTCTACGAGCCGTGGGAGGAGACGGTCGCCCTCTCGGTGGCGCATCTGAGAGCGGTCGCCGGGGCCGACCCGGACGATCCCGAACTGACCGCGCTCGTCGGCGAACTGGTCCTCAAGTCACAGGATTTCGCGCGCCTCTGGGAGCGGTACGACGTCTGCGAGCGCGGTGGCGGGCAGAAGTCCTTCCGGCATCCGAAGGTCGGACCGATGACCCTGACCTACGAGGTCATGCAACTGGCCCGGACGGGCGGCCAGCGGATGGTGGTCTACCAGGCAACCCCCGGCACCCCGGACGAACAGGCCATGCTCCGCCTGGAGTCCGCGGACGCCCCAGCGGCGTCCGCGCCCGCGGGCCACCCGGATCCGGCCGGCGAGCCGCTCCCGGCTCCTGTCCCCGCCTCCGCTCCCGCCGGCTGAGCCCCCGCCCGGCATCCGGCAACGACCGGACCGGCTTGAGCAGAGCATTCGGCCGCCGCCTCACCATGGACCGGGGGCGGGGAGACCCGGCCGACCTCGACGGCGCCCCATCATCCGAGCGTCTCTGGCCAAGGCATGGGGCAACGTCGAGGCGCGCGTTCCGGATGGACAGAGCGAGCAGGGGTGTGGGGCGAGAGGCGCAGACTTGAGTCTCCAGCAGGGGGAGACAGGAAGCTGAGTTCATGGACGGCGGCACCCTCTACTCGATCGGCGAACTGGCCCAGCGCACCGGGCTGACGGTCAAGACGATCCGTTTCTACTCCGATCGTGGCATCGTGGAGCCTGCTGACCGCACCCACGCCGGCTATCGGCGCTACGCCCCGGATGCCCTCGCTCGCCTCGCCCTCGTGCGGACACTGCGAGAACTGGGGCTCGGCCTCGACGTGATCCGGCGGGTCGTGGAACAGGAACTCACCCTCGGCGAGGTCGCCGCGGAGCACGCCGCCGCACTGGACGCGCAGATCAGCATCCTGCGCCTGCGGCGCGCGGTGCTCACGGCCGCCGCCGAACGCAAGCCAACTCCCAAGGAGATGGAACTCATGCACCAGTTGGCCACACTGTCCCGCGCAGAACGCCGACGCCTGATCGACGACTTCCTCGGCACCGTCTTCGACGGCCTGCACAGCGGCTGCCATGCCGCGGCTCGGCGCTCCATGGCACCCGAGCTCCCCGACAACCCGACGGACGAGCAGGTCGGGGCATGGGTGGAGCTGGCCGAACTGTCCCTGGATCCGGATTTCCGCGCCATTGTGCGGCGCCTGGCCGAAGACCACGTGGGTGACCTGCCCGACGGCTCCCCCACGCCACCGCGCCCGGACATCGTCGCTGTCGTCCGTGATCTCGTCGGGCCGACCGTGGCGTGCGGCATCAGTCCGGATTCGCCGCAGGCCGGTCCTGTTGTCGCCGCGCTCACCGCTCAGTGCGCGCTCGCCCACGGCCGGCCCGATGACGCCGATCTGCACCAGTGGATCCTGCACCGTCTGGAAGCCGCGAGCGATCCGCGCTGGGACCAGTACGTCCAGCTGCTCGCGCTGATCAACGACTGGCCGGCACCGGAACGCCTCGCCCCGGTGATCGACTGGTCCGTCACAGCGCTGCGGATACGGGCAGCTCGATGACACTGCAGCCTCACTGCTCCGCCGCGCGGCCGGACGTGACACTCATCGCCACTGCGGGCGACCGATGGACACGATCGCTCCACGCCTGGAGGCAGACGCCACACCGTCATCCGCCCCTCGTACTGCGTCCCTGGAGCCCGGCGGACGCGGCCGACCTGGTCGAGCTGTATCGGGATGACGTCCTGCGCCGCTGGACAAGCTCACCGTGAACGACGAGGCGAGCGCGGCAGAGTGGATTCAGGACCAGCAACGGGGATGGGAGGCGGGACACCGCTTCGGATTTGCCGTTCTGGAGTCACAGACTTCGGGCAATGAAGGACAGTTGACGGGTCACGTGGTCCTCAAGAACGTCACCCCGGAAGCTTCTTCCGCCGAGGTCGGCTACTGGACCGCAGCGCACGCGCGCGGCCGGGGCGTGGCGCCCCGAGCACTGCAGGCGCTGACGGACTGGGCTTTCACCTCTTTCGGCGGTGACGGTCTGACGCACCTCGAGCTCCTGCATCAAGTGGACAACACGGCGTCATGCCGTGTCGCACAGAAAAGCGGGTACGAACTGACCACGCTCCTGCCCGCGACTCCGCCCGCATACCCGCTTGCCGGTCACCTGCACATACGGGCGCACGACGTATGACCCGTCGACGGCCGGCACATGGCGCTGACAATCACCCTCGGCTCGCTCACCCGTCCCGGAACCGCAGCGTGACGCATCCGGGCCCTTTCCGGGGAACGTGGGGCGGGCGGCTTCCGGGGCGGCTGCCGCCAAGTCGGCTCCGTCTCGGCGCAGACCAGGAGCGAGGCCGCCCGCTCGACACCCCGGGCTGACGGCGGCCGATTCCTGCCCTCGCCGAAAAGGCCATGGCTACGACATCTGCTCCGCGGGTGCGGGTGCGGGTACGGGTTCGACCGCGACAGCAGGGGCGACCACCGAGGCGGCCGGGGGCCTGCGGCCTGCCAGACGGCAGCCGAGGCAGTCGGGGTGGCCTCGCCGTGCTGCCGTGTCGCGGACCCGCCAGGGCTGCTGTGCGGCCGGCCGTGGTCCGCCTGCCTTGCCCCACCCCGCCAGATGAAGAAGCCAGCTGGTGAGTGCGGCGACGCCTACAACGGCACCGCCCAGCACGAGTCCCATGGTCGATCCTGCGGCGAACGCCACCGCCATGACCGTGCTGCCGAGGGTGGCCATGGCGGTGCCTGTCCAGCCGGCGACCGTGTGGCCCAGGTCGTGGTCTCCGTGCATGCTCATGGCCGTCTCCTCGGGAAATGGGATGCTGGTGCAGTTGACCCCCGGGCTTACCGCCACGGGAATATCTTACCTCGCGAGCTAAATTACTTAGATGCTAAGGGGATGTATGGTGCAGGGCAAGGCGCGTCCGGCGGCAACAGCCGACCAGGCGCTGTACGCGATGGACCGGATGATCGCGACCGCGCAGTTCGGGCAGCAGGACATCGCGCGGCAGCTCGGCCTCAACGTCACGGATGTCACCTGCCTCGGCTTCCTCATCGAGGCCGCCCAGGTCGGCGAGTCCCTCGTGGCGGGCGACCTCGCCGACCGGGCTCGTCTGACCACCGGAGCGGTGACCGGCGTCCTCAACCGCCTGGAGAAGGCCGACTACATTCATCGCCGGCCGGACCCGCGGGATCGCCGACGCGTCCACGTGGTCATGCAGGAGTCCGCACAGGAACGCATCCTCGAGGTCTACGGCCCCTTCTACGAGCGCCTGCGCACGCTCTTCGCCGACTACAGCCCGGATGAAATCGCCGTACTGGCGGACTGGTTCACCCGCGCCAAAGCCCTGCTCCAGGACTCACTGGACGACATCCGCCAGGGCGTCTCCACATGGCCCGCACCCGAAAGCTGACCCTCCGCCCCCTCCTGCCTGCATGAGCCGGTCCATCGGCTTCAACTGCCTCCCTTGCGGCAGCAGCGATCGTGAGGGCAGTACGGCGACGACGTGTCACAGGCCACATCGGACCGAGCCACATCGCGATCCACGAAAGGACCGCGAATCAGCGCGTGTTCGCCTGGAACCAGGTGAAGGCCCTACGTGTCCAGAGGATCGCGCTGCCCGAGTGGCGCATGGTGAAGGACTCCACCGCCGTCTGCCTGAAGTTCGTCGACGGCTGCCTCACCGAGACCGGCCCGGCCCTCCCATTCAGCGGCTGTCGCTTCTAGGGCCGTGTGTGTTGAGGAAGACGACTGGTCCCTTACCGAAGCGGCGATCGGATCCCATCTGCAGAAGTGCAGCAAAGGCTTTGGCCGTGTAGGTGGGATCGAGGCGGAGGTCCTCCTGCGTACCGGCGAGGACCCGTGCGGCTTCGGCTTCCTCGGTGGTGTGTCCGTATCCGCGGCCCATCCATCCCCGCAGGACCAGAACATCGGCCGGATCGAGCTCGCCGGGCGGCAGCGGCGCTCCTCGCCGACGCAGCAGGCGTTCGCTCTTCTTCCCCAGAGCGACAATGGCCTGGGCGTCCAGACGTAGCGTGTCGTTGACGACGATTCCCACGAGCTTTGTCTGCAGCCCCGCTATTTTCAGACCGAGCGCCAAGCCGGCTGCGGTTCCTCCGGAACCGACGGCGGTGACAAGGTGGGTGGGTTCGGGCAGGTCGTTCTGCCTGACCTGTTCGGCCAGTTCGCAGGCTGCTTCAACATAGCCGAGGGTGCCGATGGGATCGGATCCTCCCGGAGGAAGGACGTAGGGACGACGTCCGCTGTGTGTATGCCTCCAGACGAGCCAGGGAGCCATGACGACGGTCCGGCGCTTGGTGTGGGTGAAGTGCAAGGTGGCGCCGGACTGATGTAACCGCTGGAGCTGCCTCTTCACGTCGTCGTTGATGGGCTGGTCGATCAGCGCTATCGCGGTGGAGATGCCGAACTCACGGGCGTAAAGAGCCGCGGCCAGCCCCCAGTTGGTTCCCAGCCCTCCGGCTGTCAGGATGGTGCCGGCCCTCCGGCGTTGCGCCTCGGGCAGGATCCACTCCAGTTTCCGCACCTTGTTGCCGCCCCAGCCACCGGCGCCGAACACGCTGTCGTCCTTGCACCACACCTGTGCGGGTAGGCCCAGCGTCTCAAGGCGCCGCAGCGGCGTCGGGCCGTCGCCCAGCCGAAGGTGGCGTAGCGAGTCGACCAGCTCAGGCCATTTCCGATGCAGCAGTGGCATACCCACTCCAAGAACGCAGATAAGGGTTTGGGTGGTGCGCTGTGCCGACTCAACACTCCGAGGATCTCGGTGTCACGTGTCCGTGGCAGTGGCTGACTGTCCGTGAAAGCTCACCATGCATGCACACGGGACTGTCAAGATGGCGCCGCCTCAGCGAAGTTGGGCCTCCCATTCTTCCGACTTGGGATGTATCGCACGCACATCATCGACAAGAAGCCTTCCAGGGGCCGTCCCGGCGTGAAAAGCGGTTGGCCGCCGGTCGCGGCGCGGGAAGAATCCGCGAGGTACGGGGGCAGGGAGGGGCATGGACGTGTTCACATGCGTCGGGTGCGGTGCGTTGCTGACGACGTCGGTCTCCCAGGTCGCACTTCCCGTCCACGCCCATCACCATGCGTGGCACGAACTGCTGCCCCCGCTGATGGAGCAGGGGACGTATGCAGTCGACCCGGCGCCCTCAGGACCGCCGTGGCGGCCGTGGGACGAAGTCGGGGCGACCGAGGCCGAGGCCCGCGGCGTGTACGCGCCGGTGCACTCTTTGCCCTTCGGGGCACCGGGGCGGATCGTCGTCGCACCCGGCGACTCCCGCGGCATGGTCTTGATCCCCGACCGGTGCGACGGCTACTGCCTTGGCCTCGACGGCAGGGACGGCCCCAACCTGGCGTGCGAGCGGTGCGGGCTCGCGGTGGCGACCCGGATGGACGACTGCTCACTCTGGCAGGCGGTGTGGCTGGAGCCCGGCGCCGTGCGGCGCGTTGGGGCCGGTGTATCGGCTCGCTCGCCCGGCTGGGAATGCGTGACACGGGAGGCCTGCGGCACGCCGCCCGTCGAGCCGGTCGGGGCGTGGAACCCCCGCTGGCAGGCCGCGGCCGCCGCAGCACTGGCGCACCTGGTCGTGGCTTCCGAAGGCGGCCCGGTGAACCTACCCGACGGACTCGTCACGGAGTTGTTCGGCCGTGCGGTCGCCGCGCTGCTCCCTGCGGGACCTCCGGCCAAGTCGGTGGGCCTGGCCGGCCCTGGGCTCGCCGCGCCCCGGCCCTGCCCCGACATCGCTCTGGTCCCCCGGCACCCGCGGACCGGCGAGCCGTGGCGGCCGTCCGGAGCCGGTGCGACGGTGCCACTGGCCACGGAGATCTGGGCGTATCTGGCCTTCTCGCGGGAGACCTCGCCGCTTCCCGTGTCCGGCACCCTGCCGGACGGGGTCCTGCGCGACGACTACCCCCTGCCACCGCACCCGATCTTCACATTCCGGCCGGACGGGAGGGTGTTCCTGGACACGCTCGCAAGGCTGCCGGCCGTCCGCCTGCCGTGGCTGCGAGCGCTCTACGACCGGGTGCGCGATGGGCAGTTCACCCTCCTGCGCTGAGAGTCCGTGTCGGCCATCCCGTCCGCGCTCTGATCCATCAACAGTCACCGCGCGCCGAGCCCCAGGGGTGGCTGCCCCTTCGTCCAGATCGGCCGGACCGTCATTCGGCTGAAGCGCCAGCCGTTGGGGGTGCGGCGGAGGTCGGCCTCGAAGCGGCCACCCACCGTGAACAGTGGGTCGGCGTCACCGCCACGCTTCTCGAGCGTGGCGTCATGATGGACGTGGGTCATCAGGGCATTCCACGAGGCAGTGGCCTGCTCCGCCGCGGCGTCCGTATCGGTGATGATCCCGGAAGCGATGTGCTGAGTGCGGACGTAGCGCCCGAGCGCCTCCTCGGTGGCACTGACGGCCTGCGTCCCCTGGGACACCCCCAAGGGAGTCTCCATGCGCGCATCGCCCGTGAGGAAGTCGCCGGCCCAGCCCGCCGCGAACTTCCGTTTGTCCAGGGCCTGGAAGAACCGGTCGACGAGCATGGTGATGTCCGTGTGATCCGTCTGCGTGGTCATGGTCAGAGCCTCTTACCTCAAGTGAACTTGAGGTCAAGCCCGCGCGGTCGACGCGCGAAGTGAGAACCCGCGCCGCTCCTTCAGGAACGGCGCCTGCCACACGGCCGGGTGCCGTCCGCCGGAGTCGTGCACGGTGCATCCTTGCCTCGGATGGCTGAATCCGGCGAGACCAGGCAGGCCTGGACCGTGTTGTCGACCAGCGCGGACTCCTCGGGAAGCGCAGCAGCTACTTCGTCTGGTCGAGAGGTGTGTCCTCCGCGGCGTTGGCCTCCAGGGCTGTGGCAGAGCCGCGCAGGATCCGCGTCACACCGACTGCGAGGGTGGCGCCGGCCACGGGGCCGATCAGGTATACCCACCAGGTGGACACGTCCCTCAAGGCCACATCCGGACCCAGGCTGCGGGCCGGGTTCATGGACGCTCCGTCGAAGGGGCAGCCCATGGTGCCCCAGGCCATGATGTAGGCGCCTACCGGCAGGGGAACGAACGGCCCGTTCAGCTTGGGCCCGTCAGCCAGCCACAGGACCATCAGCACCAGGCCGAAGGTGATGATCGCTTAGGGTGCCGCATCAGTGCATCAGGGGAACCGCGCCTGCGCGAAGTTCTTCAGTCTGTCCTCGCCGTCGGTCCAGCCTGCGCCGAGCGTCTGGCGGACCAGGCGCCAGCCGTCCGGGCTTCGGCGGAACACCCAGTCGTAGGTGCCACCCATGGAGAAGGGAGAGTAGATCGTCTCGGGTGTTGTGACGGCGACGAACCACATGTAGCCGATGCCGGTTGCCTGGTCGCCATCCACATCGAAGTGCATGTTGAGGATGTGATGCTGCATGTGCGCATAGGGCGATTCCGCCTCTTCCACCTTTGCCCGGATTGCCTCTCTGCCGTGGATCTTCCCCCACGGTCCGAACTCCAGCACCGCGTCCTCGGCCCAGCATGCGGTCCAGGTCTGCCAGTCCTTGCGGTCCAGCGCCCTCCACCCGCGGATCACGAGGGTGCGCAGGGCTTCCTTGTCCTCCAGGACCCGCAGTCTGCGGGCCACGCTGTCGTAGTCGGTGGTGGTGTGTCGCATGTCAGGTCCTTTCCGGAGGGGTCACTGGGCGCTTGCGGCGGGGCGGACGACGATTTCGTTGACGTCGACTTCCGAAGGCTGGGAGACGGCGTAGGCAATGGCCTCCGCGACTGCCGAGGCCGGCAGCGCCACGGCGCGGTAGGTCTGCAGGGCTTCCCTGGCGTCGGGGTCCGAGATGCTGTCGGCGAGTTCGGACTCGGTCACGCCCGGGGAGACGAGGGTGACCCGGATGTTCCCGGTGGACTCCTGGCGAAGTCCTTCGGAGACCGCACGGACGGCGAACTTGGTGGCGCAGTAGACGGCGGCGGTGGGAGAGACCTCGTACGCACCGACGGAGGCGATGTTCACGAAGTGCCCGCCGCCCTGAGCGCGCATCGCGGGCAGGGCGGCGGCGATACCGTGCAGGACTCCCCGCACGTTGACGTCGATCATCCGGTCCCACTCGTCGACCTTGAGTGCTTCCAGCGGCGAGAGCGGCATCACTCCGGCGTTGTTGACCATCACGTCCACTCGGCCGTAGCGCTCGCGGGCGGCGGACACGAAGGCTTGGACATCGGCTGCATCGGTGACGTCCAGCCGCCGGAACGCCGCAGTGCCGCCCGCGGTCGTGATCTCCTCGGCAAGCGCCTCGAGACGGTCGGTGCGCCGCGCTCCAAGGAGCAGGCGGTGGCCGTCGGCGGCAAGCCGGCGGGCGGTCGCCTCTCCGATCCCGCTGCTCGCTCCGGTGACTGCCACGACCTTTGCTGCGTCTGTCATGACTGTGTTCCCTCTCGATGGAGCACGAGGTGCTCGTGGTGGAGCACACCGTCGCGGATGTCGCCCGTCGCGGTGAACCCGGAGTCGTCGACGTAGTCGATATGACTGCCGGTCACCGTGTAGCGGCCCGTGTAGGCGCTGCGCCGGTTACCGCGGGCCTCGTCGTAGCGGCCGTCCGCCCGCAACTCCTGGCGGATGTGGCCGTCCGCGGTCACCCACATGCCGACCACGCCGACTTGGCCCCGCTCCCTGTTCCCCGTCACGACGGACTCCCCTCGTCCATGGGTGTGGATCTGCCTGCCCGACCGAGTCTGGGCAGATCGAAGGCCCACGGCCAGGACGTGTGCTGCCTGGGTGCGGCACACCCAGGCAGCACGCCTCCCCTGCGGCCTAGCCTGAGGACATGACCGACAACCACCTGGGAGAGTTCCTGCGCGCACGCAGGGCGGCCCTGCTGCCGCAGGACGTCGGCATGGCGAGCTACGGCGTGCGGAAGGTCGCCGGACTGCGCCGCGAGGAAGTCGCCGTCCTGGCCGGAGTGAACGCGGACTACTACACCCGCCTGGAACAGGGGCGCGAACGCCGCCCCTCGGCCCAAGTACTGGACGCGCTCGGCCGCGCCCTGCGACTGGGCCCCGACGCCCACGCGCACCTGCACCGGTTGGCCGGGACCGCGCCGAGTACCCCGATCACCCATGCCACGGACCGGGTCGGTCCCGCCCTTCGCCAGCTGATGGACGGCTGCCCCGGCGCACCGGCGTTCGTCATCAACCGGACCTTGGACGTCCTGGCGGCCAACGCCCTGGCCGAGGCCCTGTACTCACCCTTCGAGCAGGCCGACAATCTCGCCCGCATGACCTTCCTCGACCCGGCAGGGCGACAGTTCTACGCCCGGTGGGGCCACACGGCTCAGGCCACCGTGGGCCATCTGCGCCAGGCGGTCGGCCTCGACTCGGACAACCCCCGCATGCGGGAACTCGTCCGCGCCCTCACCGAGCACAGCGCGGACTTCACCCGCCTGTGGAACTCCCACGCCGTGCGTGGCAAGACCCAGGACGCCAAGCACCTCCTCCATCCGGACGTCGGCCCACTGACCCTCACCTACCAGGCCTTCGACGTGCGCGACGCCCCGGGCCAGCAACTCGTCTTCTACCAGGCCGAATCCGGCAGTCCCAGCGCCCAGGCCCTCAACCTGCTCGGCTCGCTCCACGCCACCTCGAAGCGGAGCGCCCGGTAGCGAAGCAACGACCTGGATCTGCCGGGGGGTCATCGCCTCAGCCGGGGTTCGTGCGGCGGCAGCGGCACGGGAAGGAGCCATCTGCTGATCGGGGCGGTACGGCGATCGCCCAGGCCGGGCAGTCGGCTCACCACACCCCGAGCGCCACCCCGGGGGCGTACGGCCCTGCGTGGACGTCGGATTGGCGAGCTGTCTCCATGGGGAAGGTCAAACGTCGGCTCGTGCACGTCCCGGGTGCGGTGTGGTGCTGGAGGGTCAGCCGAGTTCACGTTTTCATAAACCTGAGACACGCGGGTCGGCTGAGGTTTGATCAAACTTGGCCGAATACCGGACGCTCCATCATCACAATCGGACAGGAATCGTTGAGGAGTTGTGAGGCATCTGTCAGCGTCCTGTCAACTTCTTCATCCGAGTGCCACGCTCGTCATCCCCCCACAGGAACGAGCGATGGAGATCGCATGACCCTCCATGGAAGCAACCGGCGTACCGCCGCCCTGGTGGCCCTGGCCGCCGCAGCCGTGATCGCGGCACAGACAGGTGCGGCTCACGCCAACCCCGAAGGAGCCAAGGCCGCCCCCCAGGGCCACGGGACCTTCAACCAGGTCGCAGCCGTCAAGGCCGCACAGACCGAGGCGGCGTCGGCCGCCCGGACCCTCGGCCTGGGCACCCAGGAAAAGCTGATCGTGCGCGACGTCATCAAGGACGCCGACGGCACGGTGCACACCCGGTACGACCGCACCTACGCCGGACTGCCCGTCCTCGGCGGCGACCTCATCACGCACACCGCCAAGGACGGCAAGCTCAAGGGCGTCACGAAGGCCAACAACGCCCGCATATCGGTGGCGAGCACCACCGCCACCCTCAAGGCGGCAGCCGGCGCCCGCAAGGTGATCTGGGCCGGAGGCAAGGGCAAGCCCGTGCTCGCCTTCGAGACCGTCAAGACCGGCGTCCAGAAGGACGGCACCCCCAGCCGTCTGCACGTTGTCACCGACGCCAACACCGGCAAGAAGCTGTACCAGTACCAGGCCGTCGAGACCGGCACCGGCACCAGCCAGTACAGCGGCGAAGTCCCGCTCTCCACCACCAAGACCGGCTCGGGCTTCGAGCTCACCGACGGCGACCGCGGCGGCCACAAGACCTACAACCTGAAGCAGGGCGAGAGCGGCACCGGCGACCTCGTCACCGACGACGACGACAAGTGGGGCAACGGCAAGAGCGACGATCCGCAGACCGCTGCCGTCGACGCCGCCTACGGTGCCGCGATGACCTGGGACTTCTACAAGAAGGAGCTCGGCCGCGACGGCATCGCCGGCGACGGCAAGGGCGCGTACTCCCGGGTGCACTACGGCAACGCGTACGTCAACGCGTTCTGGGACGACGACTGCTTCTGCATGACGTACGGCGACGGTGAGGGGAACAAGAAGCCCCTGACCTCGCTCGATGTGGCCGGCCACGAGATGAGCCACGGCCTGACCTCGCGCACCGCCAAGCTGGAGTACAGCGGTGAGTCGGGCGGTCTCAACGAAGCGACCAGCGACATCCTCGGCACCTCGGTCGAGTTCTTCGCCAACAACAAGGAAGACGTCGGCGACTACCTCATCGGCGAGAAGATCGACATCAGCGGCGACGGCAAGCCGCTGCGGTACATGGACAAGCCCAGCAAGGACGGCAACTCGCTGGACGCCTGGAAGCAGGGCGCCGGGGACCTCGACGTCCACTACTCGTCCGGCATCGCCAACCACTTCTTCTACCTGCTGTCCGAGGGCAGCGGCAAGAAGACGATCAACGGTGTCGACTACGACTCTCCGACGTCGGACGGTTCGACGGTCACCGGGATCGGCCGGGAGAAGGCGTACAAGATCTGGTACAAGGCACTCACCGCCTACATGACCTCGACGACCGACTACAAGGCCGCCCGTCAGGCGACCCTGAAGGCGGCCGGCGACCTGTACGGCGCGGACGGCGCCGAGGCGAAGGCCGTGGCTGCCGCCTGGAGCGCGGTCAACGTGGCCTAGCCAGGTCGTAGGCTCCGCCGTTGACTCAGGGGTTCCGCATCACTTCCCGGTGATGCGGAACCCCTGAGTTCTTTGCTGCGAGTCAGCGCACCATGCGTTCACGACCCGATGCGCCATCGGTTGCCGGTGGCGGCGTGTCACCCACTCGATTGCTGCCCGTGGCGACGTGGCTGCTCGAGCCCGGAGAGGGACTCGTCAAGTGCATGGTTCGACCGCGGAGTTGGGTTCCCAGAGCGATGGAGAGGGTCAGAAAGCCACCGAGGAAGCCACGTGCCCGCTCACTCGTCTCGGCCCGCAACGCACGACTCTCGACGACTCGGCACGCCCACGCCCGTGGGACGAGCGGCCAGGAGGCCGTGCCCCGCCCGGATCAGTGTTCCCGATCGTGCTGCAGCAGGCGGACGTCGGCGCTCCGGTCGCGCAGCCTCCACGCGAACACGGCATACGCGAGGACGGTGAGGGTCACCCCGCAGAGGGTGAGGCCGATCCTCAAGGCCGCGAGTTCCCAGCCGTCGACCGAACGCCGCCGCGGGTGAACCGGCGGCCGGCCCTGCCTCACCGCGACCGGCAGCAGCGGTTCGAGCACCGCTCACTGGGCGTCAGTCGGATACAGCGGGCGCCGACCGGCATCGTCTGCATTCGAGGTATCCGGTACTGATGGTCACCTCGGTCGACGACATCACCTACCGGACACGAGCTTGGCCAGGTGGTGAAGCGAGTTGGTGAGATGCTCAGGGCCGAACGGCGGGAACCGGATGTACTCCCGGATGGACTGGGGCACCGCCGACCAGTCGTAGGTGAGCGTGACCTCAGTCGCGGACGGGCCGAGCGGCACAAGGTCGTAACGCCAGATCCAGCCGCCGAACTCCAGTTGACCGTCGCCCTTCTCCTGCCCCGTCAGCCAGCCGATGGCACGCGGTGGGTCGAGCACCTGGACCTTGTTGACCACCTGGTAGTCACCGTTCGGGTGGTTGCCGTGATACATGTCCATCCGGAAAATCTGCCCGACCTCGGTCAGCGGCGCCCGGTCGACGGATTCCTGAACCCAGCCGGTGCCATCGATCGCAGAGTGGGTCGTCGGGTCCGCCAGCACCGCGAACACCATCGCGGCGGGCACGGCGACAGCCAGGGTGACGCTCACGATCTCCTGGTCCACGGTGTGCACGCTCCTCGTCATCTCATCCCGGGCCCCAGCAGGCGCGGGCGGGGGACGTTCCTCACATGCAGACGACACGGCGAGGCGGAACTCATCGGTCGCGTGGGCGCAACCCCGTGGGCCTGCACGCTCGCCGTGGCGCCCTGGGGCAGCAGTGGGTGTTCGCCAGATGGCTGTCCGATCGGGCGCCGCGTTCCCGGGTGCCCGACCGGACACTGCCTCGGTTACAGGTAAGGGCGGGTGATCAGTTCGATCGCGTGACCGGCGGGGTCCTTGAAGTACACCCCTCGACCGCCGTGCTCGTTGTTGATCTCGCCTGAGCGCCGCATCTGCGGATCGGCCCAGTGCTCGATGCCGCGATCGCACAGTCGCCGGTACGCCCGATCGAAAAGCTCGTCGTCGATCAGGAACGCGTAATGCTGCATCTGGATCTCCACCGGCGGCTCGGCGAACTGAAGCAGCACGCCGTCGGAGAGCTGGATGTTGGTGAACGGGCCCCAGGACGGTGCTTCCGGAAGTTCCAACAGCTCGCGGAAGAAACGAGCTGAGTCGTTGCGGTCCTTGGCGGCGATGATGGTGTGGTTGAACGTGACTGGCATTCGGTTGACCTCGCTGTTGTTCGACACGAAAAAGCGGACTCGTGGTGCACGAGCACTGGGAGGTCCGCGTGCCGAACTGGGGTGCCTTCTCCGCACCCACTGGGCGATCAGCCCACCACCGGATAGCCAATCCGTGCGTGGCGTAGCGCCGGTCCGGTGTTCATGCGGGAGACCCTACGTGATCTTGCCCGATGCGACAACAGGGTAGTAATGGTGGCGAGTTGGCTGGTCCGGGCACGGGCCCCGCTCGGCCGGCCCGCCGGCTGAGCGGGCGGGTGGGCATCGACTCGGGGCGCGTCGCCTCTCACGCAGGCCTTGCCCGTCCACGGCAGGCACAACGGCAAAGAGGGCGTACCCACCTCCCGCCACTCTCAACGTATAGCGCACCGGGGGGCTTGCGGCAAGGCCCCGGTCGTGCCGCAGAATCGCTGGCCTGATCCAGAACCTGCGGAAATAGGAGATTCACGACGTGCGTGTGTTGTTGCCGGTCCATGGGGCGCGCGGTGACGTCGAGCCCGTGGTGGGATTCGCGTTGCGGTTGCCGGCGCTCGGCGCCGAAGTGCAGGCGCGCGCTGCGTCGGACTTCGCGGACGCGACCTCGGACCGGAGCTGATGACATGAACCCCCTGACCACCAGCGCGTTCGCCCTGCCCGACCACCTCTCCCCCAAGGCCGACCCGATGCTGATCGCCGGCGACGAGAAGCACTTCGCCGGCATCGCGGAGAGCCTCGAGCAGGCGATCACCGAACTGTCCGACCGCCTCGACACCGAGCGCAGGGCGCCCGGCGGCATCGGCCGGCAGGCGATGGACCGGGACACGGAGATCCACCGGCTGACCGGTCGCCTGCGCGCCCTGCGTCGCTTCGGTCTGGACCTGTGCCTCGGACACATCGTCAGCGCCGACGACCCCGAGCCCGTGTACGTCGGACGACTCGGCCTCACCGACAGCGCGGGCCGTCGACTGCTGCTCGACTGGCGCTCCCCCGCAGCCGAGCCGTTCTTCGCGGCGACCCACGCCAACCCGATGGGGCTGGCAAGTCGCCGCAGGTATCGCTGGACGCGCGGCCGGATCAGCGACTACTGGGACGAAGTGTTCACCGCTGACGGGCTTGAACGGCACGCCGCGCTCGACGACCAGTCTGCCTTCATCGCCAGCCTGGGCAGCAGCAGGTCACCTCGGATGCGAGATGTGCTCGGCACCATCCAGGCCGACCAGGACGCCATCATCCGGGCGGGATCCCGCGGCGCTCTTGTCGTCGACGGCGGTCCGGGGACGGGGAAGACCGTCGTCGCTCTGCACCGCTCCGCCTACCTCCTCTACTCCGACCCGCGCCTCGGGCACCGTCGGGGCGGCGTGCTGTTCGTCGGCCCGCACCAGCCCTACCTGGCCTACGTCGCCGACGTCCTTCCCAGCCTCGGAGAGGAGGGCGTGCAGACCTGCACCGTGCGGGACCTCGTCGCCGAGGGAGCCGGAGCTGCGATCGAGGCCGATCCGAGCGTGGCCCTCCTGAAGTCGTCCTCGAACATGGTGCGGGCGATCGAGACGGCGGTGAGGTTCTACGAAGAGCCGCCGGCCGAGGGGATGACGGTCGCGACCGACTGGGCCGACATCTGGCTGAGCGCCGACGACTGGGCCGAGGCCTTCGAAGCACCCGACCCGGGTACTCCGCACAACGAGGCACGCGAGCAGATCTGGGAGGAGCTGCTCACGATCCTGATGGAGAAGCACGGCGGTGACGTCTCGCCCGATCTCTTCCGGAGGTCGCTGCTGCACGACGAAGAGCTGATCACAACCCTCAACCGCGCATGGCCGCTGCTCGACGCCGCCGACCTCGTCGGGGACCTGTGGTCCGTACCTGCCTACCTCAGGATGTGCGCCCCCTGGCTCAGCCCCGATGAAGTACGGAAGCTCCGACGCAAGGACCCCCAGGCCTGGACGGTGTCCGACCTGCCGCTCCTGGACGCGGCACGGCAGCGGCTCGGCGACCCGGAGGCGGCACGGCGCAAGCGTCGGCACAGGGCCGCTGCCGCCGCCGAACGCGAGCGCATGGCCGGTGTCATCGACAACCTGCTCGCCGCCGATGACGACGGTGAAGGTGCAGTGACCATGCTGCTCGGAAAGGACCTGCAGGACAGCCTGGTCGACGAGACCGCCCTGCCCAGCGCCGACCCGGACCGGCTCGCCGGGCCGTTCGCGCACATCGTCGTGGACGAGGCCCAGGAACTGACCGACACAGAGTGGCACATGCTGCTGCTCCGCTGCCCGTCCCGGAGCTTCACCATCGTCGGGGACCGTGCTCAGGCCAGGCACGGGTTCACGGAGTCGTGGCAGGAACGGCTCGAGCGGATCGGGCTCGATCGGATCAACGTGGCCTCCTTGAGCATCAACTACCGGACGCCGGAGGAAGTCATGGCGGAAGCCGAGCCGGTCATCCGAGCCGTGCTCCCGGACGCCAATGTGCCGACGTCCGTCCGCAGCAGCGATGTCCCCGTCGTACACGGATCCGTTTCCGATCTGGACTCGATCCTCGACGCCTGGCTCGCTGCGCATGCCGACGGGACCGCTTGCGTCATCGGTGATCCTGCGTTCCGGGCGACGTCCCGCGTCCGCTCGCTGACCCCCGAGCTGTCGAAGGGGCTCGAGTTCGACCTGGTCGTCCTCATCGACCCGGAGGCGTTCGGCGAGGGTGTCGAAGGAGCGGTCGACCGCTATGTCGCGATGACCCGGGCAACCCGGCAACTCGTCATCCTCACGAGCTCCTGAGGTCGACCAGTCTCCCGCTTCGTCTGCCCGCCGGAAGAGCAGGACGCAGCCCGGCCAAGAGGGGAGGGGCCCCGGGTGCGTAGAAGTGGAAGCAATGAGGGACGCCGTGCTCGAGGAGCCGCTGTCACCCGGAGCCTCCAGCTTGCCCTGCTCGGTCTGGTTGTCCTGCTGGTCGGAGCCCGTGTGTGGGAACGGGAGCACAGCGGTGGTTCGCACTCGATCGCGTTCGGTCTGATGGCTGCATCAGCGCTTTCCATCGGAGCGCTGGAACGCCATCGGGCGAGCATCGCCAAAGCACCTCGATGACCAGCGCTGTGATCGCGTAGGTTCGCCGGGTTGTCAGGCTGCCGCGGCCAGGGGGCGTCCGCCCCAGGGGATGCCCTTCTCGCTGCGGATGTGGGCGCGCTCCTCGCGCAGGGCGGCGAGCACGTCGGGGTGACGGGCTCCGCTCATGATCCGCGACTGACCAGTCGTCCGAGCCGGCAGCCGACGGTGGTACCTCGACAACGAAGAACAGGAAGTTGGGTCTGGTCGCAAGGTTCCGTAGGGAGTGTCCGGCGGATCAGGTGACTACCAGGGCGCGCCGATGGAACGCGTAACCGACGTGCCCGAGTCGACAAAGCACCGCGGGCCTCAGTCGGTGGAAAGTGCCCCTGCCTGGCACTGAGGGGTGCACCATCTCCGTGAGAGCCGCGAAGGGCCGGAACGGCTCTCCACAGCCGTTCCGGCCCTCCAGCAGTCGGGCCACGCACTCGGTCACGCCGGTTCAGGACACCGTCCCGCCGTTGCCGCGTGCAGGCCGGGGCCGCGGATTCAGCGGGTCTGGTAGTCGACCAGCTTCACGATGTACCGCTGGGGCGCACCGCAGGCGACCTTCGACACCTTGTTGACGCCCACCCACGGGCCATACGCCAGATGGGTGCTGCCCGTGACGCCGTCCTCGCACGTGACCTTGACCCGCACCTGGCCGGTGCCCCTTCGGCAGATCGCCGTCCCCGTGTTGTCGTCCGGCTTGCCCACCTGACATCCGCTCGGCGTGGCGCTGGCAGCGGTCGCACCCGCGATCGGCGCGGCGACGGCGATGCCGGCCAGCACCAGCGGCGTCATGGCGAGCGAGGCCAGCTTCTTCCTGTTCATCACTTGATCCCCCTTCTTCCTGCCTGCCAGGCAGGCAGCAAGGGCCCATCGGAACCGGGCCCAGGCAATGGTCACCAGGAGGCTATCCAAGACCCACTTGGCGCGTCCACGACTTTCGGGCGGGTGCGCGGCACGGGCCCGGACAGCGAGGACTGCGCGACACCAGTCGCACAACCCTCCTGGCACGCGCAGAGATTGACGGGCCGTCCTGCGCTGAGCGGGGACGGAGACGGTGCTTCTGTCGGCGTGGCTGAGTGACCCGTTCTGTTCCGCGGTGCTTCGGACGACGTATGCCCGGAGGCAGGCGGTACGGTGCGATTGGCAGGGGGGCTTGCTTCCTCTGATCAGTCAGCGGGTCATCGCGCTGGTTGCCGGCCAGACACCTCAGGCGCTCAAGCCGTCAAGTCGGGGGTTTCAGGCGCCGTATAGCCTGGCGATCCGCTCGATCTGGTGAGGAGCTGAAGGTGGACGTCGAAAGACGGCAGACTGCGATCCAGCTTCCTGAAGGGTCCTGGTGGGACTGGGACGTGGTCGCCTGGGACGCCGGGCAGCTCCGGCTTGCTGCTGGTCATGATCTGACCTACCACCATGGCCTGGAGTTGGTCTTTCACGGCACGGTCCTCGTGCGCTGTCCGTCGAGCTTCCACGATCCGGTCTTCCGTGCCCCGACCGCTGACGAACTGCTGACAATCACTCGTCAACTCTGCGGAGAGCCACCCGTCGTGATCGCCTTCGAGGCCGACGCCGACGGGGAGGAGCCGGTCTCGTGCCTCATTGCCGCCGAGCGACTCGAGATCGTCCAGGAGACCGTCCTGCGGTATTGGCGCGAGGACACGGCGCCTGGTCAACGCTTCGCTCCCTGGGTGCGGACTCCACGTCAGTAGGGGCCGCCCACCCAGGCCACTGCCAGCGCGGCCTGTAGCCGGCTGCGCCTGCTGGGGGCAGGGGCTGACGTCCGGGTCATTCCTAGGATCTCTTGGAACGCCGGTCGTGGTAGAGAGAGGCGGCGATCGGGTCGGTTGCGGACTTCTGCCGCATGCCGACTCGTCATGCCGGCTCGTAGTACCGCGCTGTCACCCGAGGTCGTGGGCGACCGGATGACGCGGCTCGTAGAGCAGGAGTTCCGCACCGCTCGGGAGGCGGATCCCGGCGAGAAGGCCCCATCGCAGATCAGTTGGCTGCCGAGTGATTTCCACGCCCTTGGCAGAGAGCTCACCGAGCTGTGACTCCACATCGTCACACATCAGATAGAGCTCGTGCTTGGGTTCACCATCGGCCGGATGGACGGCGACCTCGGCGGGAGGCAGTTTGAAGATCAGCCAGCCGCCGCCTGCATCCACACCTGGGAAACCGAGCGTGTCGCGGATGAAGGCCCTATCGGCCTCCGCGTCCTGGCTGTAGATGATGACGTGCGCGCCACTGATCATGTCGCTCTCGCTTCGCGGGTCACGGGCTCAGTCTGCTCACAGCATTATCGGAGCCGACGTCCCCCCTCCTGCGATGGACACGCTCCACTGGATCAGCGGAGGCAGGGCCCATGAAGCCCATGACAACCACCGTTCACCACAGGAGCAGGACTGCTCCGGCGGTCAACTCGTGATGGACAGCCGGGTTCCCATGTTCTCGGCGAGTCGGATCGGCTCGCGGCGCCTTCCATGACGTTGGCGGCAACGCCGTCCAACTGCCGAACGCAGAGGAACATCAAGGCGCGCCCGACCCGGACTCCCAACCACCAGCTCGCGGGTACGACCGGACACTGTCCTGGACAGGTGTCCATATATAGTAGACACTTGTTCAGGAGAGGGAGATGATGACTGTGGGAACCATGGCGAATGTCCTGGTCGGCCTGGTGGCCGCCTTGCACGCGTACGTCCTCGTTCTGGAGATGTTCCTGTGGGAGAGGAAGCCGGGCCGCAGGCTCTCCGGTTTCGATGCCGCCATGGCCCGCGCCACCGCACCGCTGGCCGCGAATCAGGGCCTCTACAACGGCTTCCTGGCCGCCGGCCTGGTATGGGGCCTGATCGCCGGCGACCCGACCGGGTTCCAGGTCCGGGTCTTCTTCCTCGCCTGCGTGCTCGTCGCCGGGCTGTACGGCGGGATCACCACGAACCGGCGCATCCTGATCGCCCAGGCCCTGCCCGGGGCGCTCGCCCTCGCCGCCGTCCTGGGGTCCCGGTGACCGCCCCGCAAGATCCCCGGGCCGCCCGAACCCGGGCCAAACTGCGCCGGGCCCTGCTGGACGAATGCACCGAGCACCCGCTGGCCGAGGTCGGCGTCGCCGCGTTGGTGCGCCGGGCCGGGGTCGGCCGCGCCACCTTCTACCTCCACTACAGCGACCTGGAGGCGCTGGCCGTCGACGCCTGCGCCGACGTGGTCCGCGACGCCGTGGACGCCCTGCACGCATGGCGCGGCATCCCCGACCCCGCCGCCCCGCCGCCCGCGCTGGTCGACTTCTTCACCGGCCTCACCCCGCACACCGGTCTCTACCGGGCTCTGCTGCGACCCGGAGGCGGTGGCCCGCTCGGCCACGTACTCCATCAGGACCTGCGCGCCCGCAGCCGCGCCGAGCGCACCCTGGCCGGCGCACCGGAGCCCGACCTGATCGCTTCAGCAGTGGCCGCCACGTTCGCCGGAGTGCTCGCGGACTGGTTGCACGGCCTCATCGATGCCACCCCTGCCCAGATCACCCACCAGGTCTGGCGCCTACTCGTCACCCTCCACCGCACCCCCGACCTCGACCGGGTGCCGCATCCGGGACACTGATCCGCTCCCCGACCGAACAGGCCCACCTTCCTTGCCCGCCTGTGCCGTCCGCCGGGTAGCCGCGACCTCCGCCGAGCGCACGCGGCCTCAACGAGCTGCCCCCGTCAGGGAGTGTCGATTCCCTCGCGGCACAGCACCGCCCCATCCAGGACGGTTCGGACCCCGTGATCACCGCAGCCGCAGCCGCAGCGAGATCGTCTCACCGCAGCCCGGCGACCTGTGCGATGAGGAAACGGCTGGGGCTCCTCGGCATCAGCCAGTAGCATGCGCGGACGACGTCAGGGGGTGCGCCGGTGCGACCGCTGCTGCTGGTGGATGTCGACGGACCACTGAATCCGTATGCGGCGAAGCCCTGCAGGCGCCCAGAGGGCTACGGGACATACCGGTTGCTGACACCGCGCTGGGAGGCGGCTGAACGGCGTCGCCTCAACGCATGGGGCCTGCCCAACAAACCGGTGAAACCGCTGCGGGTCTGGCTCAACCCGGACCACGGGCCCGCCCTGGCCTCGCTTCCGTATGACCTGGTCTGGGCAACGACATGGGAAGAGGAGGCCAACGACTTCCTCGCGCCCCTCTTGGGACTACCCACCCTGCCGTTCATTCCCTGGCCCGAACCGAGGCCCGAGCCGGCGAGTGGCGTGTTCTGGAAGACACCCGAGATCGTCACCTGGGCACAAGGCCGCCCGTTCGCATGGATCGACGACCAGATCACCGACGCGGATCGCGCTTGGACCGAGGCTCACCACGCAGGCCCGGCCCTCCTCCACCGAGTCGACCCTCGGTCCGGCTTGACTGCCGAAGACTTCACCTTGCTGTCGAACTGGGCAGACGACTTCGGCTGACACCGAAGATCACGGGCAGGGCGAGCGCCCACGTTCCTCGTGTGCGGGAGTCCTTCGGTACAGACGTGACCGAGGCGACCGTGCCGGGCGTCACCAGGCCGCCGCTCTGCCTGCCGATGCCCGGCGTTGAGGAAGGGTGCGTGTCCCCTTACCGCCCTGGCTGTGCGCTCAGCAATCGCCTCAGGGTCGACGTCTTCGGTGCGGTGTCAGGCGACTCGCAGGATGCTCTTGCCGAGGGTGGCGCCCTCGACGAGTCGCTGCACGGCAGCGGCCAGGTCTGCCAGGTCGTATTCAGCGGTGATGTCCACGCGCACCTGGCCGTCTGCGACGAGATCGAGTGCACGGCGGGCGCTGTTGGCGAGGCGCTCGGGGTGGGTCCGGCTGAGCAGGTTGCTGTTGTACGTGATGAGCGAAGCACCCTGCATGAGCAGCTTGTTGGTATCGGCCACGACAGGTTCAAAGGTGCTGAGGTTGCCGTAGACAGCAAGCCGGCCGTGTGCCGCGAGCTGCTCCAGGCTGGTGCGGCGGGTCGAGCCTCCGACCGGGTCGAGGATCACGTCGAACTGTTCGTCGCCGAGCCGGGCCGGGAATTCTTCACGCAGCAGGACCTGGTCGTAGCCGAACCTGGCGGCGTAGTCGGCCCGGGCGGCGCTGCCCACGACGCCGACGATCCGGGCTGCTCCGGCCAGCCGGGCGAACTGCGCGGCGAGCGTGCCGACCGAGCCGGCCGCGCCATGGATCAGTACGCTCTCGCCGGGTTGTACCCGCGCGGCGGTGTTGACCAGGTCATAGGCGGTCGGTGCGCCCCAACCGAGTCCTGCGGTCGTTCGCAGTGGCAGGTCGCCGATGTTCAGGCTGAGCGCGGAGGGCGCCAGGAGCACTTCGGCCCAGGCACCCGCCGTGGACAGTGCGGCGACGGGCTCACCGATGCGGCGTGCGTCGACGCCCTCCCCGACCGTGACGATGTGCCCGGACGCCTCGAAGCCGGGCGTGAAGGGACGCGGCACGGGGAAGTGGCCGTCCCGGACCAGGGCGTCCCCCCATTGGATCCCGGCGTAGGCGACGCGGATGGCCACTTCGCCGGGGCCAGGGGTGGGTTCTTCGAGCTCGGCGAGTCGGTAGTGGTCATCGGTGTCGAGAAGCACAGCCTTCACGGTTACAGCCCCCTGCGTTGACTCAGTATCCTTACAGTTGAGGACGGTAGGTATATCAGGTTCCTGAGTCAACCCATGAACCTGATAGCGAAGGGAATGCATGTGGATACCCCGGTCGAGGAGTTCCTCTGTACCCGCATTAGGCGGTCGGAGCAGGCACTGATGGCGCACCACGAGGCAGTGCTGCGCGGCTACGGGCTGACCATGACGCAGTACACCGTGCTGCTGACCCTCGCACGCGAGGGCGGCCTGTCCGGCGCCCAACTGGCCCGCTCCTGCGGCGTGACGCAGCAGAGCATGAGCAGCGTGCTGACCAACATGGAGACCAAGCAACTCATCCGCCGCGAGACCTCCCCGGTGCACGCCAAGGTGCAGATCGCCAGCCTCACCGACGAGGGCCAGGCACTCCTCGACCGCGCCTACGAGGAAGTGATCGTCCTGGAGCGCGCACTCACCGACGCCTTCACCCCCGCCGAACACTCCACGCTGTGCGAACTGCTGGAACGAGCCACCGCCGTCCTGACCCAGCAGACGCGCCGCGCGACAGCCCCCGACTGACCGCCGCGCCTGCGAACACGGCCGTGATCCACAACCCGGTGCACGGCCCCTGGGGAGCGACGTCGGAGCCCAGCTCCGCCGCCTACGCCGCGGTGGGCCGGCCTACTACGCGGGCGGGTGCGTCGGGCGCAGCGGTCCGAAGTCGGTTCGATGAGGGGTGAGTTGGCCCAGGAGACGTAGGCCCGGGTGAATCGGAGCGCGGCCGAGTTCTTCGCCGCGCGGCGGCAGGTACCGGCGAGCGCCCCCGAGGGTGGCAGTACGGCGTTGGTCCTTCCGCTGGGTGTTTGCTGCCGATCGGGGCATCCGCGGCGTACAACGCCGTGTGTCAGGGTAGCGGGCATGGATTGACAGTCCGAGAGCCCGGAACTCTGGGCGTTCCTGGAGTCCCTGCAGCGCGGAGAGATCCTGTCCGGCACCGTCGCGGCGACCGAACGATTCGGGGTGTTCGTGGCTCTGGACGACGGCCCCGACCATCCGACGCCGCCCGGGGCCGGGTTCATCACGATCCCCGAACTGTCCTGGCGGCGCATCGACGCTCCCACCGATGTCGTCGAGGTCGGGCAGCGCGTCTCGTGCGAGTTCCTGCACTTCGACACCCACAACGCGGAGGCCAGGCTGTCCCTGTGCGCACCGCAGCCCGACCCCTTCCGAGCCTTTGCGGACAGCACGGTGGCAGGTCAGGCGCCGCGCGGGACGGTCGTCAGGGCGTTTCCCTTCGGTGTCTTTGTCGACATCGCGGACGGAGTCGTCGGGCTGATTCCTTTCAAGGAGGCCACGAGGCCCACGGCAGGCCTGCGGCCGGCCCGTCGGAGGCTTTCCGGGTCGGCGACCAGGTATCCGTTGTCGTCGCGGACACCGAGCGGCCACATCGACGGGTGTTCCTCTCCAGGCCGGAGGATGCCCGGCACGCAGGTGCCGCTCTTGCGGGAGACGGCCCAGCTGCCGCCGGGGCCACACCTGCGGACCACTGGACTTGACGTCCCAGCGGATCCAGCCGCGGGGTCGCGGATCATCCGTCAGATCGGAGGCCTCATGTCACGCGACCGCCCACGACACGAGATCCGCCGTCACAACAGGCTCTGCCGTGAGCCCACTTGTAAGAACTTACGTAGTTACGTAATCTCTACTCGTGGATCTTGAGCAGCGAATCGTCGATCTCGAGCGTCGCCTGGCCGCGGTGGAGCAGGCGGTCGAGCAAACGGACGGCAGATCGGGCTCCGCGCCCTCGCCGGAGCGGGAGCCCGGCGACGACTTGTGGGCCCTGCACGGCCTCAAGGACCAGCTCGCCGAGCTGGGCGCCGACAACGGCGGAGTGCTGTTCACCGGCGCTGTCAGGACGCCGACCGGGCAGCGTTACGAATGGCAGTACGGCCTGGTCACGGACACTGTGCTGGACGGTGACTGGGCTGACGCGGCCGAGTCGTTCGCAGCTCTCGGCCAGCCCGTACGACTGCGGCTGCTGCGCGAGATCCTCGGTGGCCGCCGCACCGCCGCCGAACTCACCAAGCTCGACGGCACGGGCACCACCGGCCAGATCTACCACCACCTGCGGCAGCTGGCCGCCGCCGGCTGGCTGCACACGGCCGGCCGCGGCCGCTACGAGGTGCCTGCCGACCGTGTCGTACCACTCCTGGTGATGCTGACCGCCGCCGGGCGCTGACGCCGCCCGGCCTACTGAAGGGGGAACGAAATGAAGCCCAAGTCCCTGGTTCTGCACAAGATCGCCCATCTTGCCGCCCGAGTCTGCCTGCTGGTCTACCTGGTGATGGTCGTGGCGAGCTTCTTCGCCGACTTCCCCTATGCGTGGACATGGATCCCGCTCGGCCTGTGGGTGGTGATCGGCTTCGGCGTGAACCGTCGGTCTGGCCGCGCGGAGGAACACCCGGTGACCGGCACCGGTGCCGAAGCGGTGGAGGTCGCCGTGCCGGTCACCGGCCGCTGGAAGGCGCTGAACAGCCCCGCCGACAAGGTCCCCAGCCATGGCACGAGGGCCTACGGGCAGGCGTACGCCATCGACATCGTGGCGGAACCGGACACGGGCGCCCGGCCCGGTTTCGGCTGGTGGCCCCTCGCCCGGTCCGGCGAGGCCTTCCCGGCCTTCGGCACGGACATACTCGCCGTCGCCGACGCCACCGTCGTCGGCACCGATGACCGTCAGCGCGACCACCTCAGCCGCACGTCCTGGCTCGCGATCCTCTACTTCTTCCTCGTCGAGGCCGTCGCTCGCTCACTGGGCGGCGCCCGCCGCGTGATCGGCAACCATGTGATCCTGGACCTCGGCGACGGAACGTATGCGCTCTACGCCCACCTGAGGCGTGGTTCGCTCACCGTCCGGCCAGGTGACCGGGTGCGCGCCGGGCAGTCCGTCGGCCAGTGCGGCAACTCCGGCAACAGCACCGAGCCCCACCTCCACTTCCAGCTCATGGACGGCGCCGACCCGAACACCGCGAACGGGATTCCCTTCACGTGGCGGGGGATCGGCGTCCCCCGCAACGGCGAAGCGTTCGAGGCGACCCCGACGCAGGTGACGGCGCCCGGCGCCTGAATCCGCGGCCGGGCCCGGTGGTGCCTCCCGATGCTGCGGAGACGACCACGGGTGGAACGACTCCCTGCGGCGTTGTCCGACTGGACGGGCCTCCAGCTCAAGGGGTCGGAATGCCACCACGGGGCCGGGCCGGGCGACCCAGGCGGACGGGGACACCCGGCGAATACAGAACACTGACCGGGTCCCCGTCCGGAGCGGGCAGTCCTGCCGCCGCCACGAGGTTTTCCCGGCACTCGATGACCTCAGCTCGGTACAGCGGCCAGCGGGGGTGCTGGTTCGGCAGGTAGGAGACCTCGCCGAAGAAGGCGTTGTGCATCCCCCATCGGGCCGTCAGGAAATGCTCCAGTTCGGTGGGTTCTTCGATGCGTTCGCTGGTCCGTATCGTGATCCGACTTTCCGCGCCTCGTGGTCCGGGCCAGCGCCGGGAGCTGGAGTAGCTGATGGTGTCGCCCCGGGCCTGGACGGCCATCCGGGACCACAGGTAGGGCAACCGGAATCCGGCTCGCCCCATCAGCACCGGCACCAGACGTGCGGCGTCCATGGAGCGGAAGACCACGCCACGCCGGCCGTGCCCGTCCACCGAGTACAGACGCACATTGGTCTCCGGGAAGTTGCCCAGGTAGGGGATCCCTGGCAGTCCCATCCAGCCGACACGGTGCATGCGGAAGGCGACCAGGCCGACATACGTGACCCCGTCGAGGGTGTCGGGGACGGTTCCGGCCGGCAACAGCCCGGCCACGTGGCCCGGGTCCACGGCCCAGTGGAGGAACGCGAGGTCGAGCCACCACTGGGTGAGCAGCGGGCTCCGTATCGCCGCGGGAGCGTCAGGCGTGACGGGCGCCGGGACCGGCGGAGTCGATGTCATGGCGCCAGCATCGTAGACGGCGTTCACGGATCACGAGGCACCGCCCGGGTGCGGAGGCGGCGACGGTCGTGTCCGTTCCATACGGCGCGAGGCAGCGGTCGGGCGAACTCATTCGCGGGGTTCGTCCGGGTTCATGTCGTACTCGTCGACGTCCAGCACGGCCCCCGTGGCGGTGAGGAAGTTCAGCACGTCGCGGTCCAGGTGCCAGCCGAAGAGGTGGGGGCCGGCCGGAGTCTCCGGTTGAACGGGCCGGTCGTCCTGCTCCATGTCGTTGAAGTACCGCACGATCTCCAGCACCGCGCCGCCGTCTTCTCCTTCCTCGGCGGACAGTCGACCAGCGAGTTCGGCGATTCGGTCCGTGTGCGGCCGGAGCCGGTCCAGGACGCGGGCGATCTGCTCGTCGACACGCAAGCCGGGCTCCCGGCAGACGATCTTCCACGAGTGGCTGACGGGGATCACTGCCGGTTGTGTCGCGCGGCTGCCGCGGACTGCTACCTCGTCCGGCTCGATGCCCAGTAGCTCCGCCATCTCCGTCGCGGAGGTGTGTCGGCTGAACAGTGCGAAGTAGACGTACTGATGAAGCGGCATTCGGGGGACGATATCCGGAGGGCGTGTGCCGGTCCAGCGGGTGGGGCGTTCCGACCCGGCCTCGCTGCTGATCCGGTCCACGCTCTATCCGACCTCGGCGGTGACCGCCATGGGCCTCTCGGCGTCGCTCTGCGCGAGCAGGGAGCCGCCCGGGGCCCACACGGCAGAGCGGCCACAGCCGGTCCACGCGCCCGCCGGGCCGACATGGTTGGCCACGACGACGTACAGATCGAAGTCCTTGGCGATGCCCGGATACACCGCCGCCAACTCGTCCGCGCCGCCGCCCGTGCCGTACAGCGAGCTGGCCAGATGCACATCACACCCATCAGCCGCGCCGCGGGAGACCAGCTCGGAGAAATGGTTGTCGAAACACGTGGCCAGGGCGAAACGAAGCCCTCCCCATTCAAATCGCCCGTCGCGCCGGCCCGCCACGAACACACCCTGCTCATGCTCGAACAGATGCTGCTTGCGATAGGTGGTGATCAGCTCGCCGTCGGTCCCGAAGACCAGCGTCTCGATGGCAGGCCACTCCTCGTCGGTGGCCGCAACACAGTTGACGACGGTGGCGACACCACCGGCCCGGACCGCATCCAGGCGCGGGTCGTCCGCCTGCACCCAGAGATCACGGCGGGCGAGCACGGCTTCGAGCTCGTACCCGGTCAGCGCGAGCTCAGGGAACACCACCAGCTCGGCACCCTGCCCACGGGCCTCGTCGGCGAGGGCGGCCATCTGCTGCACATTCGCCGGAATGTCAGCAGGAACGCAGGTGAACTGAGCGGTAGCGATCTTCATGGGACCCAGCATGTCAGCCCACCGGACCGACACTCGTCGGGGGCACCGCGGATACCTTCCGGTCCACGATTCAGCTCCTGGCTCGGGCTTCGTCTTTTCTGCTGCCTCGTCCCTTCACGTGCAGGCCGCAGGCAGCCGACTCGGCGTCACATCCCTGTCCACGCGCCTCGTACAGTCGTAGGGGTGAAACGAGAAGACACCCCTGGCACCCCGGACGCCCCCGACTCCGACCTGCCGATGCTCACCACCGCTCAGGCCACGTATCTGCGGGCCCTCGCCGCCCCCTACTCCCAGGACGACCACCACCACTCCCTGCACAGCCTGGCGCACACATGCCGCCAGGCGCCGGAGGCTCACTGGCCCCGGCTGGTCGCTGCCCACTTCGCCGGCCTGCAACAGGCAAGCCGCGGCGGCGAGAACGCCGAGGAGCTGCTGCGCGGGGCACATGCCCGGCTGCTGCCCGTCGAGTCGCTCACCCCGGATCTTGCCGAGGGCCTGCACTACGCTCGGGTGGTCGCCGACGGTCTCGTCTTCGCCTACGCCCTCGACGGTCCCACCAGCGTGCGGATCCTCACCGACGAAGACGTGGAACGCGCCGGGCTCCAGGACCTCGGACAGGCTGCGTACGCGAACCTGATGCGCGTACCCGTGCAGCATGAGGAAGTGTCCGTCGACGGGCGGGCGACGCTGCACACCGTCTACGGCGACTCCCCGTTCGTCGCCAGCAAGGCGCTGTTCCTGTCCGAAGTGGCCCGGCAGGTCACCGGCGAGCCGCTCCCGCGCGCCGGCGCCCTCGTCGCAGTGCCGAACCGGCACCAGCTGGCATTCCACCCGATCACCGACGGCTCGGTGGCCGATGCCCTCAACGGCCTCGCCGCATACGCCCTGGGTGCTCACGAGGACGCACCAGGTGCCCTGTCCCCGCGGGTCTACTGGTGGCACCGAGGCAGCCTGACCTCGCTGACGGTCATCGACCACGACACCCGCACCTTCTCCCTGCGCCCGCCGCCGGACCTGCTCGATCTGATGAAGGGCCTGGTCCGTCTCGACCGCGCCGGCCGGATCGCCACCCCCACCGTGGCGAAGGCGCCCGACGTCGCTGAACTCGTGCAGACCACAGCCGAGTCGATGGCACGCCTCACGCAGAGCCCGGCGGGGCTGGGCGAGGCCTTTGCCTCCGCGCTCGCACTTGCCCACGCCCACTGCGCCGCCGATCCCGATGCGGCGCACATCGCCACCTGGGACGCATGGGCCACCGCCTTGCAGCTCGGCTGCGCGCTGTTCACCGGCGCGCAGCCGCAGGAGTGCCACCTGGGCGAGGACCTTGTCGGTCAGCTGCCGGCCACGGCAGCCGAACCGCCCCCGGACGGCCGCGCCTGGCTCGACGCCCTCTATCTCGCCGTCGTGTGCCGTCAGAAGGACCGGATCAGCAGGCTGTGCCAAGTGCCCCTGGAGACGCTGCGACGGGACGACTCGGTCGACGAGTACGTGCTGCACTGGATCGACACCCTGCAGACGTACTTCTCCGACCGTTCCATGGACGAGGTCGTGGAGAAGCTGGTCGCCGCCATGGAGACTTCCATGCCCGACGCCGTGACCCACGCGCCGGACGACTTCGTGAACCGGATCGACTACCAGCCCGTCGCTCTCTTCCACCGCCTCATCGCACGCGACCACGACGCCTTCGACGAGGCGCTCGCCGAAGCCCTCGCGCACCACGGCGGTTACTGGGGCGAGTCGGCGGCGCCGCGTGCCCGGGCAGCACTCGGACCGCTCGCGATGGCCTGCCTGGCCTACGACTACGAGTTCCCCGTCGCCCTCAAGCAGCCTCATCTGCCCACGTATCTCCTCAATCGCGAACGGATCGAGGACATCCCCTGACGCACCGTCCGTAACCACTCGGCTCGGCCTTCCCGCCCTTGTTGAGGCAGGCAAGGCGGGACGGTCGCGCCGAACGGTCCCGGTCAGCGGCGCCAGTCAGTACTCCCCCGGCCTCTGGTGAACCGCCCTCTGGCCGCCCCCACCGGCACGGCTCCCGCGACGCCGCCTCGGCCTCAACTGCACGTTGAGCGGCGTCTGATGACCACTGCATCGGTCGTTCCACCGGTGTGGGGAGCGGAAGTGGGCTGACCACGAGCGGTGGAGGCGATCGAGCCGCCGCTGACGGCCGATCCGGTCCGATGCCCGGTGGTTCCCGGCGGTTGCACGCGGAGACCAATGCCCGCCGCGGACAACCCAGTTGGGCTCTCACTCAGCGCTGTCGGCGTCCTGTCGGCGCTTGTCAGCGTCCTGTCGGTGCCTCGTCGGCGTCGACGGCCAGTCTGGGGACGTACAGAAGATCCGCAGACTGTTGAGGAGCCTGCAGTGTCCGCACTCACGGAATCGAAAAGCGCGAAGGGCATGCGTGTCCTGATCTCCGGCGCCAGCATCGGCGGCCCCACCCTTGCCTACTGGCTGAACCGGTACGGGTTCGATGTCACGGTGGTGGAGCGGGCCGCTGGTCTTCGGCCCGGCGGACAGGCCATCGACGTGCGAGGCCCGGGGCTGGAGGTGGCCGAGCGCATGGGCGTGCTGGAGGCGATACGCCGCCGGAGCACCGACCTGCGCGGGATGTCGACCGTCGATCACGACGGCAAGGAACTGTCCAGGACCACTGAATACACCGCCAGCGGCGGACTGATCGACAGCCCCGACGTCGAAATCCTGCGCGACGACCTCGCCCAGATCCTGTTCGCCGCGGGCAACAACGAGATCGAGTATCTCTTCGACGACTCCATCTCCGCGCTCGAGCAGGACGACCACGAGGTGCGGGTCGTGTTCGGCAGTGGAACGGCACGCACCTTCGACCTGGTCATCGGCGCCGACGGGGTGCACTCCAACACACGGCGGCTCGTGTTCGGGCCGGAGGAGAACTACCTCCGCCATCTGGGCAGTTACCTGGGTGTGTGGTCCGCACCGAACCTCCTTGGCCTGGACCGCTGGGAAGTGGCGTACCACATGCGGGACACGGACCTGTGGGGTGCGATGGTGATGAGCGTCCGGGACAACACGGAGGCACGCGTCTTCATCGGCATCGAGTCGGACCAGCCGCCCGCGCAGTTCCTGCCCCGCGACATCACCGAGCAGAAGCGCCTGGTGGCCCGCGCCTACGCGGATGCAAGTTGGGAGATGCCGCGACTGCTCAAGGAGATGTGGGACGCCCCCGACTTCCACCTCGACTCCGTGGCGCAGATCCACATGGACTCCTGGTCCCGCGGCCGGGTCGCTCTGCTCGGCGACGCGGGTTATTGCGCCTCCCCCGCTTCCGGCCAGGGCACCACCATGGCCATGGCCGCCGCATATGTCCTGGCGGGCGAGCTCCGGGCGGCTGCAGGCGACCACCACACCGCCTTCGCCACGTACGAACAGGAGCTGCGCGCGTTCGTTGCCGCGAACCAGGAAGTCGCCCTGGTCACCCGGGCCCGCATGCAGGAACAGCGCACCGCGAACGCGGGCACGGGCACGCACACGGCCGAAGCACCGCCCCGGCACGAGGACGAGGAATACGCGAAGGTCTTCAAGAAGCTCAACGCCTTCCGTCTCAAGGGCTACTGATCCTCTGATGCCACCGCACCCGTCGACGGATGCCAGATCCGCCGGCCGGTGCACCGACCATCAGGTCCCGGTCCGGCAGGACCGGTTCCGTCAGGTCCCGGTCCGGCAGGCCACCCGGTTCGAAGAGCCGGGCGGTCTGCCACGCCCGTACACGCGGCAACGCAAAGATGTGGTCCGCCACGGTCCCACGGACTGCCCGGAGCGTCAGAACACGCTCAGCGGGCTCCGGCCGGATTGTCGTCCTCGCCAAGGTAGGTGCCGTATCCCTCGACGACCAACGGGCCGTCGAAGATCAGCACCTCGTTGACCAAACCACCTTTCTGATTACGGTAGTTGATGACCAGAGAGTCCACCCCGACGTAGCGGCCGACCACTTCGAACCGCAACTCCGGGATGCGACGCAGACCTTCCGCCCAGTAGGCACGCAGCGCGTCCTTGCCGCGGATCACCCCATCACCGCCGAGCAATTGCGCGGCCACGGGTGATCGAAACGTCACGCCGTCTGCGAAGTGCGTCAACAGAGAGTCCAGGTCGTGCGCGTTCCACGCCGTCACCCAGGCATCGACGAATGCCCCTGCGGTTCTGTGATCCATGGACGCATTATGTCGTTCCACACCATGTCCCGGAGCGGCCTCCGCCACCTGCTCCGCCGCGACGGACGGCACGCCGAACACGTCCTTGTCCTCGTCGCCTTCGCTTCTTTCCAGATCTGCCTTCGGCCGCGTACGCGTTGATGTGCGTACGCAGCAGTTTCATGGCTCGTGGGCCCCGGCCCTCACCGACCCCGATGTCACTGACGACGCATCGCGAGGTCCGCGATGCGCTGGATCAGATCGGGGTAGGTCCAGCCGGCCCCATGCGCCGCCAGCGGCAGCAGACTCGTTGCCGTCAGGCCGGGGAGTGCGTTCACTTCGAGGCACTTCGGCTCGCCGGTGATGTCGCAGCGGAAGTCGGTGCGCGAGTACTCATCACCGCTGAATCCCAGCGCCTCGTGTGCGCGAAGGGCGAACTCCTGCAGTTGGAGCGCGAAGACATCCGAGATCTGCGCCGGGCACACTTCGCCGACCGCCCCGGGCTGGTACTTGGCCGCATAGTCGAACAGCGGCGTCGCCAGCTCGATCTCGACCACGGGAAGCGCCTCATCACCGATCACCGCCACGGTGAACTCCCGCCCCGGCAGAAACGGCTCCACCATCAGATCGACGCCGCTGGAGTGCACCTCGGCAGCGGCCCGTGCCAACTGCGCGAGCGAGTCGACCCGGTGGACCGACACACTTGAACCGTCCGCAACCGGCTTGGCCACCACCGGGCCGTCCGCCACCAACCGCCGCACGCCGCAGGGCGCTTCGCCCCGTCCGGGCCGCCACAGCAGGCGCTCGGCCACAGGCACACCTGCCGCACCCACCACCGTCTGCGCCCTCCCCTTGTGCCAGGCCGCCGCGCAGGCCGTGCTGCCCGCACCGGTGAAGCGCACCCCGGCCATCTCCAGCAGCGCCTGCACGTGCCCGTCCTCGCCCCAGCCGCCATGAAGCGCCAGGAACACCAAGTCCGCGCCGTGCAGCTGTTCCAGGACCGGGCCGCCGGTCAGGGCGGCGTGCATCCGCCGCCGCAACTGAGGCCGGTCCACGAGGGAGGGCGGCTCCTTGTCCACGGAGCCAGCGTCGACCACGTCACCCGGATGCAGCGGCCCAGCCAGAACCGGCACCACAGCGGTCGGGTCGACCAGCGCCACCTCGTGTCCCCGCTCCAGCAAGGCCTGGGCCACCGACCGGCCCGACGCGAGGGAGACGTCCCGTTCCGGGCTCTCCCCACCGCACAAGATCACAACACGCATACCGATTCCGTCGCCTCTCTCGGACTTGCCTCGGGCCTGCACCCGCATCGTCCGGTCGGCTCAGCCCCTTTACGTAGCCCTCAGTTGACGCTGCGCGCTACCGGTTCTGACGCCGGATTCATGATCATGAAGCTTTCAGGGTTCGGAACGGGCAGGAAGCCGACTCTCGCGTAGACCTCGTGTGCGTCGAGGGTCGAGAGCAGGACCCGCTTGAGCTCGTAGGGGGCAAGGTGGTCGCGCACAGCACCGACCATCCAGGCGCCAAGGCCCTTGCCACGGTGCGCGGGGGCGACATAGACATCGCACAGCCAGGCGAAGGTCGCCCAGTCGGTCACCACACGCGCAAATGCAACCTGAGAGCCGTCGGTGTCGTAGACGCCGACGTTGAGAGAGCCCCGCACCGATCGCTCGACCGCTTCCCGGCTGCGGCCCAGCGCCCAGTACGCATCCGTCGAGAGCCAGTGGTGCACCCGGTCGACGTCGAGGCGGCCCGGGTCCATGGAGAGCTCGTAACCGTCTTCTCCGCTTGCGATCATGCTTCGGCATGCATAGCGATACTGCTTGGGTTTTCCAAGTAGTGAGTTGGAAAACCCAAGCACCCGGCCAGGAAGAGCATCTGGTGATGCAGCGACAGGCAGTGGGGGCACGACTACAGCGCTGGGCAACTCCGGTGCGACGTGGCACTATCGCGCAGGTGACCGGCGGACCCGTGGAAGCGCAGCACCTGCGTGACCTCGCGCGGCTGCGCCGCGTCCGTGACCGGATCGACCGGGAGTACGCGCAGCCGCTGGACGTCGAGGCGCTCGCCCGCGGCGTGAACATGTCGGCCGGGCACCTCAGCCGCCGGTTCCGGCTCGCCTACGGCGAGTCTCCGTACAGCTATCTGATGACGCGGCGCATCGAGCGCGCGATGGCACTGCTGCGTCGTGGTGACCTCAGCGTCACCGAGGTCTGCTTCGCCGTCGGCTGCTCGTCGCTGGGCACCTTCAGCACCCGCTTTACCGAGCTGGTCGGCATGCCGCCCAGCGTCTACCGGCAGGAGGCGGAGCGCGCGACGGCGGAGATGCCGCCGTGCGTGGCGAAGCAGGTGACCCGACCCATCAGGAATCGAGAAGCGCCGGCCACCGGGCCGAAGCTAGCGTGATTGCCATGGACATCAGCATTCACACGGCCTCACTTCCTCATGACGACCCGGACGCCGCCCTGGCCTTCTACCGCGACATCCTCGGGTTCGAGGTCCGCAGCGACGTCGGAACCGGCAAGATGCGCTGGATCACGGTAGGGCCCGCCGACCAGCCCGACACGTCCATCCTCCTGGCACCGTCGGCCGCCGACCCCGGGATCACCGACGAAGAGCGCCGCACCATCACCGAGATGATGGCCAAGGGCACATATGGCTGGATCCTGCTCGCCACCTCGGACCTCGACGGGACCTTCGAAAAGCTGGAGGCTGCCGACTCCGAGGTCGTCCAGGAACCGACCGAGCAGCCGTACGGGGTGCGTGATTGTGCCTTCCGCGATCCCGCGGGCAATCTGATCCGCATCCGGGAGCTTCGCTGAGCCATCCACGATCGCAGCGATGACCGACAGCTGAGACGAGATCCACCTCAGGTGCAGCGTCACGAGGCCCCCTCGGCGCTCGGACGCCTCGTCCCCTCCGCCTACCGGCCTGTGTTCTCCGACAGGGTGTTCCGGCGCCTGATCCTCGGCTTCGCGGTCTCGTACCTCGGGGACGGGATGAGCTTCGTCGCGGTGACTTGGCTCGCCATCCAGCTTGCACCGCAGACGGCCACGGGCCTGTGGGTCGGCGGCGCGGTGGCTGCGTACGCGTTGCCGGGCGTGGTGGGCGCGCTGGTGTTCGGTCGGCGTCTGCGCCGGGTGCCGGCCAGGCGGCTGCTACTCGCCGACAACGCCGTGCGGGGCGTGTTTCTCGGCGCCGTACCGCTCGCCTGGCTCACAGGGCTGCTCACGCCGCCGTTGTACGTCGTGCTGCTCGCGGCCTCCTCCCTGCTCCACGCGTGGGGCAGCGCGGGCAAGTACACCCTGCTGGCCGAGCTGCTCCCCGACGAGCAGCGGCTCGCCGCGAACACCGTCGTCAGCTCACTCAACTTCGCTGCCACGATCGCCGGGCCCGCGATCGCCGGCGTGCTGGTGACGTACGTCAGCCCAGCGCTCGTACTCGGCCTGGACGCTCTCACCTACGTGTTCCTCGCCGCGCTCGTCGTACGCACCCGCCAGCCGGAGTCGGGGCACGTCTCCCCCGTCGATCAGGCGGCCGCCCGCAGCGGGCTCGCGTTGCTGCGATCCCGTCCCGAGCTGCTCGCGCTGCTGACCCTCACATGGTTCTTCGACCTGCTGTACGGCCCGGTCGAGGTCGCCCTGCCGCTCCACGTGACCGACGACCTGCACGCGCCGGGCACGCTGCTCGGCCTCTACTGGATGCTGTTCGGCATCGGCGCGGTGCTCGGCGGACTCGCGGTCGGCTCGTTGCGGCGCCTGCCGCTCTGGCCGGTGACGACAGTCATCGTGGTCGTCTGGGGGCTTTTGCTGCTGCCGTTCGGGCTCGACGCGCCGACGCCCGTCACCGTCGCGTGCTTCGCGCTCGGCGGCGCGATATACGGGCCGTTCGAAGCACTCTCGGTGACGCTTGTGCAGGCGAAGACGCCACGGCAGCACCTGTCCTCGATGCTCGCAGCCCGCAGCGCGGCGCTGCTCACCGCTGCGCCGCTCGGTACGGCGCTCGGCGGGCCGCTCACCATGGCGCTGGGTCCGCGAGCGACGCTCGGTTGCTCGGGCCTCGCCACCGTGGCCCTCGGCGCCATTGCGTGCACCCTGCTGCTGGTCCGGCGCAGCAACCGCACGGTGTCGGCGAACGATGGATGAGCCTCGCGTCGGCACTGCGGCCAGCCGTGTCAGGCGCGGCTGCCTGGGGCTCGCCCCGGCGCTCATCCGTTGCGCAGAGGCAGCGCAAGGCCGGTGCAGCACAGCGTGAGGCTGCCGGCGAAGGCGAGGCCGCCCGGGCGAGTTCCGCCGGTGCGCCGGCGCCGTCCCGTCGCGCGAGAGCGATGGCGCTGGCGATGCCCGCAGACCACTGCGGGGATGAGCACTGCCATCGCAAGCGCGAGCAGGAGCACGGGGGTGAGGCCGGCCATCGTCCCGGCGCCGTCGGTGAGATGCGACAAGGCGACGGAGTGCCGCGTATTCATGGTGCGACACAGAAGTCGAGCTGCTCGCGCCTGGCACACCGCGCGGCCCGGTACAGGGGGCGCCCGTGGGTGAGCCGGTGGACCAACACCGAGGCGCTGATCCGCCGGCCCGAGCCGGGTGCATGCGCCGACGGGGGCGTCGTCGACTGCGTGCGGCCGGTCCGAGTCGCCACCACCGTCCGCGGCGGCGACTCGTGGATGCTGCGAAACGTGGCAGGCACGGCGCCGAGTTCCGAGCCCGTGCCTCTACGGATGTCAGCGCCGGACGGTCCATGTCACTGAGGACGACAGGGTCTGCGCGATGGCGGGGTCCCGTACCGCATCGGTGCGGTCGGTTACGACGACGGTCAGATCGTGCCGCCGATACCGACGCGCGTCCAGGTGCAGGGCGGCAACGGGCGCCGAGGTCCGGCCGGCCAGATACCTGAGGCGCTTGCCGTCGAGGTACCACTGGATGTCGAACGGCGGTGCGCCGACCGGCCCGGGCACGTCGATCCGTGCGGTGTCACGATGCCGCAGTGGGCGGCCGGTCGGCGTGAGGGGGGTGGCGATGGAGGCATGCCGGTAGAAGCCCGCGATCATTGCTTCGCGGCCGGGAAGGCTGAAGGCCTTTCCGAGCACACGCATGATCGAGGCGTCGGTGGGCCGGTTGAGACCGGTCACGTAGTAGCCGCCGCCTTCGTACGCACCAACGGTTCCCCCGTCCGGCGAGGCCTCGCCGAGCCAGCGGTACCACTTCGTACGGCTGTCACGCATGCCGTCGGCGGTCAGGGTGGAGATGTTGGATTCGGCGGGTTCCTCGCCCTCGTACTTCTTGTGGTCGGGGTCGTCCGGGTAGTAGTACTCGTCGGCGAGCTTGCCGAGTGAGTGCCCGGTCTCGTGGATGGCGACCTGGCCGGACTTCTCGTTGCCGGCGGATGCGGTGGATATGCCCTCGTAACCGAGCTTCTGGCTGGGGGTGTTGTAACCGGCACCCCCGTATTTGGTGCTGTTGGCGAGGACGATCACCAGGTCGGCCTCGGGGGCCTCGGCGACATAGGAGTCGACCTTGTCCTGGTCGATGCAGAGCAGCCGCTCGACGTCCTCGCACCAGAAGGAGGAACCGAGTGCGGTGTCCTTGACGACGTCCCGGTCGGGATCGCCGGAGACACCCGACGTGCGGGAGACCGCGTCGACGGTCCAGACATTGAAGAGGTTCTGGTACGTCGTGTAAGGCTCGACAGCCGTGACCTCGGCCCACTTCCGCTCGGCGTCGGCGTGGAACCGGTCGAGTTCCGCAGCGGTGTAGCCGTCCCCGACGATCACGACGTCGAGGCGGTCGGCCGACGGGCCGTTGTCGACCATGAGGTTGAGGTCGCCGTCGTCAGCGGGTCGGTGCGTGCGGGACGGTGTGGTGGACCGGGCACCGGGGCCGGCTCCCACTGTGGGCACCCAGGTGTAGCCCGATCCTGCTGCGGTGGCTCCGCGCACCCCGTGCCGTGCGTCGTCGGCTCCCGGTATCTCGACCTTCACCTGCCTGTCCGTCCGGGGCATCGCCCCGGACGGATGTGCGGCGGATGCAGGAGCCGGCGCGAGGGCCAGGGCGAGGGCGGCAGCGACGGCCGCGGCGGCAGTCGCTCCCCTTAAGCGGAACGCGTAGCGGGACGGCCGGGGCGCTGAACGTATCGGTGGGCGCAAGGGATCCTCCCCGGGGGCTGGTTGCATAAGTTCGTGCATCACTGTGCTTAACAACGCGCTTAAGCTAGGGCTCCGGCCGGTTCCGCACAATGCTTGGCACCGCAGCAGTTCCGCGCCGGACGCCACAGGAGGGGGTGTGTCATGGACGAACCAGTCGCCATCGGACAACGGGTGCAACAACTCCGTACGGCAAAGGGATTGACGCAGCGTCAGCTCGCGGAACCCAAGTACTCCGCCGCATACGTGTCGACCCTGGAGGCGGGCCGCGTCCGGCCCTCCGATACGGCGTTGCGCTTTCTCGCCGGACAGCTCGGCACCACATACGAGGAACTCGCCACGGGCCGCCCCGCTCACGTGGCCACCGAACTGCGGCTCGCCCTCACCGACGCCAGACGGCTCCTCGCGACCGGTACACCTGGGGAGGCCGCACCACGCTATCGAGAGCTGCTCGCACAGGCCGAGCGGCTCGCACTCCCGACCGAGCAGGCGGACGCGCTCGTCGGCCTGGGTGAATGTGCACTGGAGACTGGTGAACTGGACACGGCTCGCACGTCGTTCGAGTCGGCCGAGCGCCTGCTCGCGGACGATCCGCTCCCTCGTCGTGCACGTGCCATCCGCGGCCGCGCCGTCGCCCATCTCCTCGCCGGCGAACTGCGGTACGCCTGCTACGTACTGGAGAGCGCGCTGGACGAACTGGCCGCGCAACAGCTGCACGATCCCGATGCACTGGTCCTGCTGTACACCGCCATCATCGCTCCCTACATGGACATGGGGGCGCACGCCCGCGCCGCGCACGCGGCCGAGGTCGCCCTCGCTCTCGTCCCTCAGGTATCCGACCCGGCCCTGATCGCGGGAATGCACCGCAGCGTCGCCCGGACCCTGCTGGCAGAAGGGCGTATCGCCGAGGCCGACGCCTCACTCGCCAAGGCACAGGCTCTCTACCAGCAGTTGCAGACCGGCAACGAACTGGCCCACTGCCACTGGATGCGCGGATACGTCCTCGCCCAGAACGGCGACCTGGACGCGGCCGAGCGAGAGTTGCGCATCGCCCGCGACATGCTCGCCGCCCGGAACGCCGCACTCTTCACCGCCCAGGTCGAGGTCGAGTTGGCCGACGTTCTGCGCCGTCGCGGCGAACTCCGCGAGGCGGCCGCCCTGTTGTCCCGGCTGCTCGGCCTCGGCGACCAGCGCGGTGCGGTGCACGCCGCGGGCGCACACAGGCTTCTCGGGCTCATCGCCGAGGACGAGGGCGAGGACGAATGCGCCGAGCAGCACTACGTGACCGCGCTCGCCCTGCTGGAGCGCAGCGGAGCGGCTGGCGACCTGGCAGACCTGTGCCGCCTGCTCGGTGACCTGCTGCGACGCACGGGGCGCATGGAGGCGGCGCTCGACGCCTACCGCACCGGGCTCGGCCACCGCTCCTCGCCCGGCACCACCACGCTGGGCCCGGCGCCCGCAGCCCCGCCGCTCGGCCACCGCGGCTGACCTTCGGTGATGGGTCGTGCTGCGGGTGATGAGCCGCAGGTCAGTGCAGGTCTGCCTGGAACGCGTGACGGTGGTCGGCGGGGCAGGTGAAGATGCGCAGCTTGCCCGGCTCGGCCTCGCCCCCTCTGGCGTGGGCCACGGGCGGGGCCGGATGGAGACGGCGCTTCCTGGCGGCCCACGTCGGACCGCGCACTCGCGCGGTCCGACGCTCTTCACGGAAGGAACTTCACCTCCGGGAAGGCCGCGCTCGGGCCGTCGAGCAGATGCCCCCTGCGGCGCCGCAGATGCAGGTCGAAGAACGCCAGCGGGTAGGCCTGCTGTATCCGTACCGCCCGGGCGGGATCGAGGGTGCCGACCATGTCCTGGATCTGCTGGTCGGTCATGCCGAGGATCTTGCCCGCCTGCGGGATCAGTGTCGCGTTGTCGCCGTATGAGAAGTGGACGGCCCCGTCCGCCTGGATGTCCAGCCGCCAGCCGCGAAGATGCGTCCAGAACTCGGCGACGTCCGGCATGGCGGCCCTGATGAACACGGCGGTCATCATCATGAACGGCCGGTCCAGGTCGGCGGTGATGGTTGGCTGCATCGGGCCGTCGAGGCCGAGCCCGGCGCGGACGCGCTGGTCGGCGAGCATGGTGAGCGCGGTGGCGGTGCCGCCCTTCGACCAGCCGAACGCGCCGATGCACTTCGGGTCGAGGGCGCCGAGCAGGCCCTGGGGCAGCGGCTTGCCGTCGACGTCGGGGTTGTGCCCGGCGGCGAGCCCCTCCACGCAGTCGAGCAGGAACCGGAGGTCCGCGGCGAAGTCCCTCGGGTACATCGGGACGTCGGCCGGGGTGACGACCCGGCCGTCGGGGAACTCGGTGAACGTGTCGTAGGTGTGGTCGACCGTGACCACGGCGTAGCCGTGGCTGGCGAGTTCCTGGACCATGACGGTGTGGTCACCGCGATGAGTGCCCGAGCCGTGCGAGTACACGATGACGGGCAGGCGGTGGCCAGCACGGTGCACGGGCGCGCCCACGTGCCCGGCGGTGAGCGGGCCGAGGGCGGGATCGAGAGGGAAGCCGACGTCCGCCAGGAACGCCCGCATCGCGCCCTCGGCCATCCAAGGGGCGCGCGGCAGACCCTCGGCCCTGCAAGCGGGGTACCAGACGCTGGCCATCAACTCGCGGTGATGCCCGGAGCCGGCCACGGGATCCGGACGAGAGGTGTCGACGAGGTGGAGCGGCACCACGCCCACGGGGTACGGCCCGGTGGGCACGGGCAGCGTGAGTTGAGACGAGCCGGGGGCGAGCGGAGCCGCCCACGCCTGGCGCGCCGGGGGGGTCGGG
>NZ_JBSFDP010000034.1:0-74688 GCF_053593975.1 Streptomyces sp. NPDC002004 | reverse complement strand
GCTTCCCCCACGGGACCTCAGGACTTCAGGACGTCGGCGTGGAGTGACCTGAAGTCCGTCGGCCGTCTCGGACCCCTCCGAAGGACGGTGACGGCCCCGCCCGCCGCGGGGGCGCGCCCGTCGTCAGCCGCGCAAGCGGGGCGGAAGCCAGCGCAGTTGGGCGGCCTGCTGGTGGGGCCCGCCGCCCTCGTGGTCGTTGAAGGCGTACACCTCGATCGACTTCTCCCCGCCCGCGTAGGCGTTGAAGGCGGCGAACACCGTCGAGGGCGGGCACGTCAGGTCCTCCAGCGCCGCGGAGAACAGCGCGGGCGCCCGGCCGCGTGCCGCGAAGTGCACGGCGTCGAAGTACGAGAGCGTGCGGAAGGTCCGCTCGTCGGCACCGCGGTGGACCTTCAGGTAGAGGGCGATCTCGGCGTACGGGTGACGGTCGGTCAGACCCGTGGAGCGCGGGAAGTCGCACAGGAACGGCACGTCCGGGGCAATGGCGACGAGGTCCGGCACGAGGCCTCCGACGGCGAGGGTCAGTCCGCCGCCCTGGCTGGCGCCCAGCGCGGCGACCCGCGCCGTGTCGACCAGCGGATGCGCACGGGCGGCCTCCACGGCACGTACGGCGTCCGCGTACACCCGCCGGTAGTAGTAGTCGTGCGGGTCCTCGATGCCGCGGGTCATGAAGCCGGGGTACGCGGGTGCGCTGCCGACCGGGTCCGGCGTGTCGCCCGGCGCCGAGCCGCTGCTGCCCTGGCCGCGGGTGTCCATGACGAAGTGCGCGAAGCCCGCCGTGGCCCAGAGCAGGTGCATGTGCGGCAGCCCGCGCCCGCCGCCGTATCCGATGTACTCGACGACGGCCGGCAGCGGCTCGCGCGCCCCGGCGGGCAGGATCAGCCAGCCCTTGACCGGGTGGCCGCCGAAGCCGGCGTACGTCACGTCGAGGACGTCGACCCCGGAGAGCGGGACGTCGACGGGGACGAAACGCGGGTCGAGGTCGTGTTCACGCACCTCCGAAAGGGTCTTCTCCCAGAAGGCGTCGAAGTCGTCGGGTTCCGGCAACGCGGGCCGGTAGCGGCGGAGTTCTTCCAGGGGCAGGTCGAAATGAGGCACTGGCAGCTTCCGTTTCGTATGAGGTGTCGGCGGGGCTACGGCACTGGACCGTATGCCCCGGAGCGATACTTGCCGCACGTCCGGCTTTACCGATTTCAGGAGCGACAGGCATGAGCACTTCAGCCCAGATCGGCGTCACGGGGCTCGCGGTCATGGGGCGCAACCTCGCCCGCAACTTCGCACGGAACGGCTATGCGGTCGCCGTGCACAACCGCACCGCGGCGCGGACGCATGCCCTGGTGGAGGAGTTCGGACAGGAGGGCACCTTCGTCACGGCCGAGACCCCCGAGGACATGGTGGCCGCGCTGGAGCGGCCGCGGCGTCTGATCATCATGGTGAAGGCGGGTGAGCCCACCGACGCGGTCATCGAGGAATTCGCGCCCCTGCTGGAACCCGGCGACATGATCGTCGACGGCGGCAACGCGCACTTCGCGGACACCCGGCGCCGCGAGCGGGACCTGCGCGAACGCGGCATCCACTTCGTGGGCTCCGGCATCTCCGGCGGCGAGGAGGGCGCCCTGCACGGGCCCAGCATCATGCCGGGCGGCTCCGCGGAGTCGTACGCCTCGCTCGGGCCGATGCTCGAGAAGATCTCCGCCAAGGCCAAGGACGGCGCGCCCTGTGTGACGCACATCGGGCCGGACGGCTCGGGGCACTTCGTGAAGATGGTCCACAACGGCATCGAGTACGCGGACATGCAGCTCATCGGTGAGGCGTACCAGCTGCTGCGCGATGTGGCGGGCTACTCCCCCGCGCAGATCGCGGAGATCTTCCGGACCTGGAACACCGGGCGCCTCGACTCCTATCTGATCGAGATCACGGCGGAGGTCCTGTCCCACGTCGACGCGGCGACGGGCAGGCCCTTCGTGGACGTCGTGCAGGACCGCGCCGAGCAGAAGGGCACCGGCCGCTGGACCGTGCAGATCGCGCTCGACCTGGGCGTTCCGGTGTCGGGTATCGCGGAGGCGGTCTTCGCACGGTCCCTGTCGGGTCACGCGGAGCTGCGGGAGGCCTCGCGCGGACTGCCGGGTCCGACGGCGTCACCGCTGGACGACACCGAGGCGGCGGCGTTCGCCGACCGGGTGGAACAGGCCCTGTACGCGTCCAAGATCGTCTCGTACACGCAGGGCTTCCACGAGATCGCCGCGGGCAGCGCGGAGTACGACTGGGACATCGATCTCGGCGCGGTGGCCTCGATCTGGCGCGGCGGCTGCATCATCCGCGCCGCCTTCCTGGACCGTATCCGTGCGGCCTACGACACCCGGCCCGACCTGCCGAGCCTGCTCTCCGACAAGACCTTCGCCGAGGAGATCGGCGCGGCCCAGGACGACTGGCGGGACGTGGTGTCGACGGCGGCCCGCCAGGGCGTGCCCACGCCCGGGTTCGCGGCGGCGCTCGCCTACTACGACGCGCTGCGCGCCGAGCGCCTGCCGGCGGCCCTGACCCAGGGGCAGCGGGACTTCTTCGGGGCGCACACCTACCGGCGCGTCGACCGCGACGGGTCGTTCCACACGCTGTGGGGCGGCGACCGGTCGGAGGTGACGGCGTAGGCCTGGGCGCCCTGCGAGGGTCCCGGCTCCGGCTGGGGCGTCGGCTCGGGGCCCGGCGTGGGCGGGATCGGGGACGGATTGGGCTCCGGTACCGGCTGGGGCCCCGGTTCCGGCACCGGGTTCGGGAACGGCCCCGGTGTCGGCGGCGAGGGGCGGTCCGGACCCGGCCCGGGCGACGGGACGGGCCGCAGTGGATCGGGGTTCGGATGCGTCATGACGGCCTCCGGGCCGGTGCGTACGACGTGCCATCGGTCGTCGTACGGGTACCCGCCGCCCGCATCCCCACGCACTCCGCCGTTCGGGCGAACGTCCCCGGACGGAGCGCGGCAGGCCGGGTGTCCCGGGGCTTCGGCCCCGGGACACCCGGCCTGTTCGGCCGTCGCTACCAGCGGCCCTGGCGGGACTCCAGGTACCGGATGGCGTCACGGAACAGCTCCGGGTCCGGGGCCGGAGCCTCCTCGGGGTGCCGGTCGGCCCACTTGCTGACGTACGGGCACAGCGGGACCACCTGCACGGACTCGCGCCCCGCGGTCGCGTAGAGCTCGCGTGCGAGGGAGCCGCCGATGCCCCGTCCCTCGTGCGTGGGCTCCACGATCGTGTGGACGGGCACCAGGGCCCCCTGCGGCTGTTCCAGGACGAAGTACTGGATGTACCCGACGACTTGGCCGTCCTCGAGCGCCAGCAGCAGTCCCCGTGCACGGTCGTCCCGGATCTCGATGTCGCTCATGGGCTCTCCTCCACAGAGGCTCCAAGAGGGTCAGGCCGTGGCTGTCACCACGGCCTGCGGGCTGCGCGCCGTGTCGCTGCCGGGCACCGGCTCGGACGGGTCACCGCCCAGCGCCACGACGCGATTGTGCTGGTCCACGTGCACGACGCGCGGCCGCAGCGCGCGAGCCTCGGCGTCGTCGACCTGAGCGTAGCTGATGATGATCACGAGATCGCCGGGATTGACGAGATGGGCGGCGGCTCCGTTGATCCCGATCACCCCGGATCCGCGCTCGCCCTCGATGACGTACGTCTCGAGACGGGCGCCGTTGGTGATGTCGACGATGTGGACCAGCTCGCCGGGGAGCAGGTCGGCGGCGTCGAGCAGGTCCGCGTCGATGGTCACGGATCCCACATAGTGCAGGTCCGCCTGGGTCACTGTGGCGCGGTGGATCTTGGACTTGAATACTGTACGAAACACGAAGAAACTCCCGATTCGTCTGCTCCCTGCCTGCTATTGCAGGTCAAGGGCGGTCTTCGGAGGTTACATCGTTTCGCATGTTCGGCCAGCTGTCGCCAGGTGTTCGAGGACTCACACTCACCCGTTGCTGACTTTTCTGATGCCGCGCGAGAAGACGAGAGCCGGCCAGGTCAGGCCATGTCCTCTGTCACGGGGTACGGCACGAAGGTGCTGGTGTTCTGGTCGATCCCAGCGGGTGGCCGAGAGGTGGTGCGGCGCGCTGGGGGCAGTCGAGGCGTTCGCAGACGCGGCAGCCCATGCCGATGTGGGTGGCGGCGGAGAATTGGTGAGGTCGAGGCCGTCAGCGTAGACGAGGCGGTGGGGCGTGGCGGATCTCGCAGCCGAGGCCGATGGCGAAGGTCTTGCCGAGTTCGCCCCAGCCGCCGCGGTGCCGGGTAACGGCACGACCGGCCCACAAGTAGCGATGTTCCTCGGGCATTTCGGCGATCTGGACGTGGATGCGGCCGGGGGCGGATGCGGTGGGCGATCGGGCCATGATCGGTCGGTAGCCCGGGCTCTGACATGTGCGTCGAGACCATGCCGACCAACCGCACCGTGCAGGCCGTCGCCCCCGTCGCGACGGCAGCGGTGACGGACGCTGGTCCGGCACCGCTGGCTCGGTGGGGTCCCAGGCGGCGGTGCCCGCCGCCAGCCGCTGCGCCGCCCTGGGCGGCGTCTTCGCGCGCGCCCTCGCCGGACTCACTGATCTGGACCCGGCGGGGCCTGGCGGCTTCGGCCTTGGGAACGGTGATGCTGAGCAGTTCGTCGAACTCGACCAGGGGACTGAGGAGGGGTGGGTGCCCAGACGGGCCTTTCCTGCAGACCGCCACCGCGGTGGCGCCGGACGGGCATGGCCATCGTCATCGCCCCCTTCATCCTTCTCGTGATCTCATCGCCCGCCATTCGTCATGCGAGCCATGCGGACTCCTTGTGACGTAGGCGTGGGGAGACGTCCGAGCCGCCCGCGGCAACGGACGTGCCCGTGGTGCCGGGTGCGGCCGAGTGCCCCAGGTGCCGGTGCACGAAGTGGATGGCCATCGCGCCCTCACCGGCCGCCGAGGCCACCCGCTTCACCGAGCCGCTACGGACGTCCCCTACCGCGAAGACCCCGGGCAGGCTGGTCTCCAGGGTCATGCACGAGCGCCCGCGGCCGTGCCACACCTCGGGGTAGGCGCAGGCTTCCTGGGCCTCCGGGCCGGTGAGGACAAAGCCGCGGGAGTCGAGGGCGATGATGCCGGCGAGCCACTCGGTGTGAGGGTCGGCGCCGGTGAAGACGAACAGGCCCCGTACCGCGAGTCGGCGGTGCCCACCCGTGCGGTTGTCGACCACGTCGAGCTCCTCCAGCACCTCCTGGCCGATGACCTCGGTGACCTCGGTGTGCAGCATGACCTCCACCCGCGGATGGCGCTCGACCTGGTCGACCAGGTAGCGGGACATGTTGGCCTCAAGGCTGGGTCCTCGGACCAGCAGGTGTACCTTCGGCGCGTACCCGGCGAGAAACAGCACCGCCTGGCCCGCCGAGTTGCCTCCGCCGACGACTGCCACCGGGTCGGTGCGGCACTGCTGGGCCTCGTAAACGGTTGCCGAGTAGTGGACGCTCGTTCCCTCCAGGCGTTCGATGCCGGGCACCTGGAGCCGGCGGTAGCGGGCACCCGTGGCCAGGACGACGGCGCGGGCGGCGATCTCGCTGCCGTCGGCGAACGCCACCACGTAGTGGTCCTCGTGCTTGGGATGGAGACCGGTCGCCTCCACCGGAATGCTGATCCTGGCGCCGAACTTGTCGGCCTGGAGCACGGCGCGTTCGGTGAGTTCGGCGCCGGAGACGCCGGCGGGGAAGCCGAGCAGATTCTCGATGCGGGACGACGTGGCGGCCTGGCCGCCGGTGGCCATCGCCTCCACCACGGTGGTGCTCAGGCCCTCGGAGGCGGCGTACACCGCGGCAGCGAGGCCGGCGGGTCCGGAGCCGACGATCAGGACGTCGCCGTAACGGTCTCCGGCGGGCAGTGACGGCAGGCCGATGAGCCGGGCCAGTTCCGCGTTGCTGGGGTTGCGCAACAGGGTGGTGTCCCGCCAGATGACGAGCGGTGTCTCCTCCGGGCCGACGCCGAAGCGGCGCAGCAGGTCCTCGGCCTCCTCGTCGGTCTCCAGGTCGATCCAGCGGTGCGGCAGCCGGTTGCGGATGGCGAACTCGCGCAGCCGCCTGGTGTCGGGCGAGTAGCGCGAGCCGATGATGCGGAAGCCGGCGCCGTGTCCGACGAGCAGCGCGCGACGGCCCAGACAGGCGCGCAGCACGAGGTCTCCGATGGTGGAGTCCTGGGACACCAGGTGGCGCAACTGGTCCAAGAAGACGACGAGGACCTCGCCCGGCTCCCTGGCGACAGCGGTGTAGAAGGCCACCTGTCCGTGCAGCAGCCCGAGTTCGCCGATGAAGCGACCGGGGCCGTGCACGCGCAGCACGTGCTCCTCGGGAGTGCCGTAGTCCTCGACGACGGCGACGGTACCGCTGAGGACGACGAAGAACGTCTCGCAGCGCTCCCCCTCCTGGATCAGCACGTCGTTCGGAGCCATGCTCCGGCGTTGCCCGTGCTCCGCCAGACGTGCTATCTGGTCCTCCGTAAGGCGCGGATACGCGCCGTAGATGTCCGGGGTCTCCCAGAAGACGGCCTCGTCCGCTTCCTCCGGCACCGGTTCTTCGGCCGGCAGCGACTGGTCGCCGGGCATCAGACGAACGCCTCGTGAACGTAGCACCAGCGCCATTCCTCGCCGGGCTGGAACGACTGCACGACCGGATGGGCGACGGCAGCTGCGTGCCTACACGCGTGCTTGTTCGGCGAGGAGTCACAGCAGCCGACGTGCCCGCAGGTCAGGCAGAGCCTCAGGTGGACCCACGGGGAGCCGAGCAGCAGACACTCCTGACACCCTTCTGGGGTCAGCGGCTGGACCGGCCGGACAAGCGCGAGGTGGGGGTCTGCGCGCAGGGTCATCCGGATCACCCTTCCGGGCCGTGATCGACTGTTCCACCCACTGGCGCAGGCGGGGGCGGGCGCCGCCCCCTCCTGCCGGGCGACCGTCTCGCCCTGGTCGAGGACAAGCAGTGTCGGTACCGCCTGGACCTCGAAACGCTGCGACAGCCGCAGGTTCTTGTCGACGTCGACCTTGACGAGTTTGATTCGGCCGGCGAGATCGGTGGCGACCTTCTCCAGCGCGGGGCCGACCATGCGGCAGGGGCACCAGGTGACCCACAGGTCGACCACGACGGGGACGTCGGCCCGCTCGGCGACCTCGGTGAAGTCGTCGTCGCCCGCCTCCACCATCCACGGTAGGGGCTGCTTGCAGTGGCCGCACTTGGGGCGGCCCTCCGCAGCCACGGGCACCCGGTTGGTGCGCCCGTAGTTCGGACAACTGACGGCGCGACGGTCCGCGTCGACGCCGAGGCCCGGTAGGACGGACGACGGACGCTCAGCAGTGTCCGCAGTGGCAGCACCCCGTCCCAGCGGCTGCGGCCGCCAGCATGTTCCCGGGCCGTGTGGGAGGCTTCCTTGCCCGACGGCTGCTGCACCTCAGCCAGGCCGACGCGACCCGGCAGGGCCTTCCGGCTAGGCTCACACCCGTGACGTGGCTGCGGGCCTTCGGGGAGGTCGTGCGATCCGGGCTTACGATCGAGGAGACGCGGCTGGAGCCTCTGCTCGCGCTGCGCACGGCCGCTGGGGTGGCGATCGTCATCGGGCCGGCGCTGTGGCTGGTCTCCCCTGCGTATGCCGCGTCCGCCGCCCTCGGTGCCTACTCCGCGGGTGGGGCCACCTTCCAGCGCACCTGGCGTCCACGCAAGGTGATCGCGCTCGGCGCGGGCGCGGGTCTGGCGCTCAGCACCTTCGTGGGCTACCTGGCGGCGGGGCGACTCGTGACGTTCCTCCCACTGCTGGCCGTATGGGCCTTTGTCGCGGGGATGGCGTGGGCCGTCGGATCGACCGCTGGGATCGTCGCAGCGACGACCGTCGGCAGCATGCTGGTGACCATCACCCTGCCCACGAGCTTCGGGCGAGCCCTGGAACACGCCGGGGTCATCGCGCTCGGAGGCGTGGCGCAGGCCGTGCTGATCTTGCTGTTCCCGATCCGCCGTTGAGGGGCGCATCGTGACGCGCTCGCCGACGCCCTGGCCGCCGTGGCGGACTACGCCCGCCGGCTGCGGCACGACCCGACCGCCCCGTTCGACCCGGAGCCGTTGATGACGGCCCGGGACGCGGCCGCCGTGACGCCATCACAGGCCCGTACCCGTCCCCCCGTCCTGCACGGCCCCCGGGGACTCGCCGAGCGCATTCGGCCGGTCGTCGCCGCGCTCGCCGACCCGGACGTCGGCGCCCCGGCGGAGGGACCCGGACGGGACCGCGCGCGGGAGTTGCTCGACGCGGCCGCCGACGTCCTGGATGCGGCCGCCCGTTCGATCCGCCGCGGCACTCCCGCCGAGGTGCCGCCCGGGAGCACGGACGTCCTGCGCGTCGACGAGGGAACGTCGAGGGGATCGAACTGCTCATCCTGGCGGGGCTGATCCTCGTGATGGCGACAGCGGCGTACGTGTGGCGGCGCTCGACGCGGCCGGGAGACTACTTCCCGCTCCAGGAGGCGCGGCGTTCCCCGTCGCCGGCGCCGTCACCCACCCCGGGGCGCGGGTCCTGATCCGTCACCTTCCGCCGCCGCGGCCGCCCGCACCCGCTGCTCCTCGCGAGCGGAGCCGACGTCCACCGGAAGGACTTCTCCGTTTCGGCCGTCACGATGAGCACCTTGCGGATGCCGGCAATCAGGCCGACGACGAGGAACGGCTCCGCGTCGAGGGTCTGGTTCCTGATGGTGAGGCGGACGGTGTGGAGCAGCTCGGCCACGATGAACAGCACAAGGCCGTTGTCCAGGGCGGAGAGAACGACCGTCTCCTCGCGGTACGGACCTTGGATCGACCTGATGACGTCGTGGACGACCCCGACGGTCAGGAGCCCCGCGAGCAGTACGAGGAGCGCCGCGACGACGAGGTGGATGCCGTCCTCGATGAGTTGCAGGAGGCCCTGTACCCGGCCGCCCTCGATCTTCGGGAGAATGGGTCGCACAGTCAGCATGCTGGGGGTGCGGCGGCCCGCCGGCGCGGCGTGCTGCAGAACGGGTGGACCAGCGGACCCCTCTCTGTGGTAGGAGGGGCCTGCCCTCCGAGATGGCCCGGATCCTCACTCACCGCCTGCCGGAGGATCTGCGCTCCTTCGTCTTGAAGCGACGCGGTGACACGTGGCCTCTACTGCCAGAGAGGGCGCGGCACGCCCGGTCACGCCGCGCTTGAGGCTCGCACGTCAATAACGGCTCCGAGGTGTCGGAAGTCTGTCGTCGGTCTCCGTGATCTGTCGGCGGTATGTCGGTGGAGGTGGCGACCTTGGGCGGGTTGGTGCTCCCCATGAGCACGCTGCCTCAGAGAGCAAGGAGCCTGTCATCGTGTCTTCCGCATCCCAGAGCCGACCGTGGGACGTTCACCGGCTGCCCTCTGCCCAGGGCAGGATCTTCCTGGTCACTGGGGGTAACGCCGGGATCGGCTACTTCGCCGCAGAGCAGCTCGCCGCCACCGGCGCCCTCGTCGTACTCGGCAGCAGGGACGCCGCGAAGGCCGACGCCGCCATGGCCTCGATCCGCTCGCGCGTCTTCGGCGCGCATGTGCGGCACCTTCAACTGGACCTCGCCGACCTGTCGTCCCTGAAGACCGCCGTGGACAGGCTGGACCTCGATCATCTCGACGCGGTGGTCTACAACGCAGGTGTCGCGCTCGACGACCCGCCGCGTCGAGAGACCGAGGACGGCCACGAGCTGATGTTCGGCACCAACCACCTCGGCCACTTCGCGCTCACCCAGTGGCTGGCCCCCCTGCTGTCCGCGGCGTCGGCGGGCCGCATCGTGACGGTGGGAAGCTTCGCGGCGCGGTCGGAGCGACTGGACCTGGACGATCCGCAGTCGACCCGGGACTACCGGCCCAAGCGCACCTACGGCCGATCGAAGCTGGCGCAGATGTGCTTCGGCTTCGAACTCGATCGCCGCCTGCGTGCCGTCGGCAGCACGGTGCTCAGCGTGGTGGCCCATCCCGGCGGCGCACTGGACTCCCTCACTCCGTCCCGCCCGCCGGTGCGCGTGACAACCCCCGGTGAGCGGCTGCGCGCCTTGCCCGCCGGGCTCTTGGTGCAGGGCAAGGACGCCGGAGCATGGCCCGTCGTCCGTGCCGTCCTCGACTCGGAGGTGCAGGGAGGGCAGCTGTGGGGGCCGAGGGCCTTCGGCCTGCGTGGCAGACCACGGCGTGAGCCCGTCCCTTCTCACATGGCCGACCCGGCCGTCGCCACTCGCCTTTGGGCCGCCAGTCGTGAGCTGGCCGGCACCGATCCGAACCTCGGATTCCTGTAGTTCGGAGCCGCACCCAGTACAACCATCCGACGGCCAGCTGCCATGCTTCAGCCCGGCGTGGCGGGTCGCTCAGTCGCAACCAGGTGCCTGCAGGTAAGTCGTCGACCCAGATCATCGAGGCGCGGGGGCGGAGGCCGGCGAGGTAGCTCTCGTTGTCGTAGCCAATCCGCAGACGGTATAGCTGCAGACGAAGGACCTGCTGCCCAGCGAGGTCGATTCAGGCCGCTTCCCACAGACCGGCGTCCAGGAGGCGGGCCGCCTTGGTGATGCCTCCCGGCATCAGATGCCGGTAGGTGCGATGCGTCTCCTCGATGGACTTGTGTCCCATCCATTCCGCCACATCAGTGATCGGTATCCCATTTCCGAGCGCGTTCGAGGCGAAGTAGTGCCGGAAGCTGTACATGCCGACACCGTCCTCCGCAGGCAGGTTCTTGAAAAATCTCTGCACACGCCGACGTTCCATCGGCTCCGTGTAGTGGCCGCTCGGACCACGGAGCAAGTAGCCGTCACGCGTGGTGCCGTGCTTATCCTCGTACCGCTCCATGGCCTCCCGCACCGAGAGGGGCAGAGGCACCTCTCGGAACTCCCCCGCCTTGCGGTGCTTCAGCTTCGTCGGCCTGTGCGTGTTGGGGCGGATCTGCTCGTGCACCCTGTAGACATCGTCCGCCACGACGTTGTTGACGTTCACTGCCCTGTCAGGGCTCACGCCGACCGGTCACCGGCCCCTCACCGGCCCCTCCGACGTGCCGTCGAAAGGCCGTCCCCGCCGTGGCGGCTGTCGTCGGCGGTGCCGATGCGCACCGGGAGGTGGCGGTCGGCGACCGGGGGCTCCGGATACCGGCCCACGACGGACTTGAGCCCCGCATCTGTACGGAAGTGGGACACCCGCTCGCCTCCCACCGTCCCGCCGTCTCGTCACAGGGGACCGCGTCTCAGCAGGTCAGCGCGTGGGACGTCCCGGGAATGCGTCATCTCGGCAGCACCTGTGGCGGCCCCTGCTCCGCACCCCGCAGTCTTGTTGGCGAGCCGGCCGGCGCGGTCGGCCCACTCATGTCCCAGAGGGGGTAACAGCATGCGCATGACCAGGAAGTTCGCAGCCGTGGCCGGCGGCGTCGTGCTGACCGGTGGTCTGCTGGCCGGAAGCGCGGGTGCCGCCGGTGCGGCACAGGCAGCTCCGCAGTCGGCGTCGGACTGTCCGTCGGGCTACTTCTGCGTCTGGTCCGGGCAGAACTACACCGGCCACAGGCAGCAGGTCGCGGGGAGCAACAAGGACCTGACCCAGTACCCGGTCTTCCAGTCCTTCAAGTCCTGGTACAACCACGGCACTTCCTGCGACTTCAAGTGGTTCTCGGCGAAGAACTACGGCGGGTCCAGCGGAATCATCCCGAAGGGGTACAAGACGTCCGACAGCGCGTCCCACTACATCAAGTCCAACACCTGGGTCAACTGCCGCTGACCGGCGGCCCGTCAGACGCAGGAGGGCGGCGCCCCGCCGGGGACGCCGCCCTCGACCGGCCGCAGGACGCCGTCGATCGCGACCACCTCCCGACCCACGTGATGCTCTACTGATCGCCCGGGACCGCCGGTTCCTCAGGGCGATAGCAGGAACGCCTGACTCCGGGTACGCGATGCGCGCACCCGGAGTCAGGCGGTCAGGCGGTCAGGCGGTCAGGCGGTCAGGGGGCGGGCAGGGTGCCCTGTCCGAAGAGCTTGCGCTCGCCGTGCAGGGTGAACGGCGTGGTGCTGAGGTCGATGATGCGTATGCCGAAGATCTTCAGCTGGAGCATCAGCTCGGTCTTCAGGTCGTACCCCGCGGAGAGCGCCCAGGCGGGTGCGCCCTTCGACGCCGCCGCGGCCCTGCCCTTGAGGTAAACGGACAGGTCGCCGCCGACACCGACGGTGTCGTAGAGGTAGACCTTGGCGCCGGCCCCCACGGAGGCGGTGGCGGTGGCGGCCCCTGCGACCTGCGGGCGTCCGCCGTGGGTCGTCTGGTGGGCCTCACGGACGGGCTTCCAGCCCTCCGCACGGTCGTAGCGCGCGCCCAGCGCGAAGGAGCCGGTGGTGTGCTGTTCGGCGTCCAGCACGATCCGGCCGTCGGCGGTCAGCCGGTAGGAGAAGACGACCTCGGCGTTCACCACGACGGGGACGGGGCCGACCCAGAAGGTGTGCTGGCCGGTCACCGCGGCCAGCGGAGTGACGACCTCGCCGCTGTCGACGGCCTTGCGGACCTTTCCGTGCACGTCCCAGTCGTAGGAGTACGAGCCGCCGATGCCGACGGCGGCGTGCTCCGGCAGGATGTTCAGCCCGCCGCGCTTCTCGTACTCGAAGATCAGTTCAGGGCTGAAGCTGATCTTTCCGGCCAGCTTCGCCGCCGACTTGTCCGTCGCCTCGACCCCGGCCGGCAGCGGGACATTGAGCCCCAGACGGAGCGTGGCGAGCTTGGTTGCCGCCGAGCGGGGCAGGCCCTGCGTGGGCTTCACGGGGACCCGCCCGGTCACCGCAGCGAGGCTGCGCGATGCCGGGACGTCCCCGCGCCCCGAGGCCGAGGCCGAGGCCGACGGTGCGGACGGCGGGGACTGCTGCTGCCCGGTCGGCACGGGGGTGGGGGAAGCGGTGCCGGCGGAGGGCCCGGTCTGTCCCGGGCCGGTCGTGGCCTGGGCGCCGGTCTCCGGTGTGACGCCGGGCGACAGGACCCGCACGCGCAGGTCGTCGGCGCTCACGGGGGCCTGCTCATGGACGCTGCGCGCACCGAGCAGTTCCTCGATGGTGGCGGGCGCGGTCGCGACCTCCGTGCCCGTGCCGGAGGAACCGATGACCTTGCTCACCTTGAACAGCGCACCCGAGGGGGCGTGCCGGCTCGGCGCCGCCGCGACGACGTCGCCCGCCCGGACGTGGCCGCCCGCCGACGAGTTGACGACGGCCCGGTGCCGGCTGGTGTCGTAGGAGGTGAGGCGCACGGCCGACGAGGCCTTCCGCGCCTGCGGCTCGGCCGAGGGGCTCGCCACCACGGCGCTGCCCGCGTCGCTGTCGCCGCCGGCGAAGGACGGAGCGGTCGCGGTCGCTCGGGGCTTCGCCGCGGAGGCGGCGTCGTCGGACGAGTCGTTCGACGACAGCAGTGCCTGTGCCGCGAAGCCGGCGGGGACGATCACCCCGAGGGCTGCGGCGGGCACCACGATGCGGCGCCAAGGTCTGGCCATGGGATATTCCTTGTTCCGTGGGAGGTTGCGGATCGGGGCCTGACCGACCCCTTGGTGCCGGGTGCGAAACCCGGACCGCTCCTGAGACCGCCCGCACGCCGGTCCGAACGGTCGGAGTGCCGGGCTCCGCCTAGCTTCTCCGCCGCCGACCGTGGAATCCATGGACGAAGACATCGAGTTGGGGGGATGTGACGTGGAGGTTCGCACATCGGTGCCCGAGGCCGTCGCCGCGCTGGAGGCGGACATCGGCGCCTTGGTGGGGAGTGTCGTGGACCGACTGCGGGCACAGCTGCCGTCCTACGGGGAGATACCCGTCGAGCGGCTCGCGTCGCGTGTGGAGCAGGCCGTGCGCGACGGGCTGACGGTGATACAGGGACTGGCCGCGCGGGACGGGGACCCGATGCGCCAGGCGCACGACATCACGTCGCCGCGGCCCGACGAGCTCGAGTCGATCGGCTACCACCTGCCCACCGAGGACGTCATCACCGCGTACCGGATCGGTGTGGACGTGGTGTGGTCGCGTTTCAGCCGGGAGATGACGGAGCGTCGGGCGGATCCGGCCGAGACGCTGGCCGTCGCGGAGAAGACCTGGAGCTGGGCGGGAGCGATGACCCTGCGCATCCTGCGCCGGCACAACTCCCTGTCCGGGGCGGCGACCGCGGAGGAGAGACGGGTCGAGGCCTACGTCCGGATGTTACTGCTGGATCCCGCCGCGCTCAGCGTGGCCGGATACGGCACCAAGGCACCCGCGTGTCTCACCGACCGTCTGCCGTTCCGGGCGCGTGCGGCCTCCGGCGAGATCGCCGCCGAGGAGGTCACGGAGCTGCTGCGCCCCTGGCTGGCGACGGACGGCGAGGGCCGTCTGCTGGTGACCAGGGTCGAGGGCGACGTGTCCGGTCTGCTGGTGTCACGCCCCACGAGCGCCTCCCGCCGCCTCGTCGTGGGGCTCGGTTCGACGACCGGCCCGCTCGGGCTGGCCGCGGAGTTCACCCGCGCCACGCAGGCGCTCGACACCGCGGTGTCCTTCGGGCTCACCGGTGTCCGCACCTGCGAGGAACTGGGTTTGCGCACGGCGGTCATGACCACTCCGGCGCTCGGCGAGCAGCTGGTGCGGCAGCGGCTCGCGCCGCTCCGGGAGTACGGCGCCGAGGGCGCGGGCGTCGAGGACGCCGTGCGCGCCTATCTGGAACACGGCATGCGGCTGGAGGCAGCGGCACGCAGTCTGTTCGTGCATCCCAACACGCTGCGCAACCGCCTGCGCCGGTTCCAGGAACTGTCCGGCACCAACCTTCGCGATCCCGGTGATCTGGCCGAGGTCTGGTGGGCCCTCGCCCATCGGCGTGTGCACGCGCCACCGCCGGGCACGCACGGGCCCGGTGACGGTCCGTCGGTGGACTGACCGATACGGGCCCGTCGCGGCCCGGCTCGACGAAGCGGGGCTCACTCCTCGGCGCGTTGGGTGATGGGCGCCTCGGTGCGGTCTCCCAGGAACTCGTACCACCGGCGCTCCAGGCAGACGTAGCGGGTGTCGGCCTCGACGAGACTGAGGAAGGACGCCACGGTCTCGGTGAGGCGCTGCTGCGCTCCCGGGTCGGCGAGCGTGCCGTCATCGGCGAAGGCGCCGTAGGAGTTGGCGAGGCTGAACATGTCCGGGTAGACACGGGTGCCGAGGTGTTCCAGGGGCACACGCAGGGCCCACAGACCGCGGTTGCCGCCGACCATGGAGGGCGAGGCGGAGACGAGCATCGCGTGCTTGGTCTTGAAGGGCTGCGGCTGTACCCGCGAGACCCAGTCGATGGCGTTCTTCAGCAGTCCCGGCACGGAGGCGTTGTACTCGGGCGACGAAATCACGAAGGCATCGCACTGCTCCAGGCGTTCACGCAGCGCGAGCGCGCCGTGCGGCAGCCCTTCGGCGGCCTCCAGGTCGCCGTCGTACAGGGGCATGTCGAACTCGCGCATCGTGGCGAGGTCGACGGTGGCGCCCGTGTCCGAGATCAGCCTGGCCACGAGGGCTGCGAGGCGGGCGTTGGCCGATTCGGCCCGCAGGGCCGCGCCGAAGACGAGGACGCGCAGCGGGCGGGGAGGTGTGTCGGTGGGCATGGGTCCCTCCTTCCACATGCGGGGACCCGTGTCGGGCGGGCGCCCCACTGACCAGTGTGGTTCGGGACGGACCGCCGTGCGACAGGGGCAGGGGCCCGACCCGGCCGGCGTCCCTACGCCGCCGTCCGGCAGGCGCCCCCTACGCCGTGGCCGGTGAACGTCCCTACGCCGTCGCACCGCCCGAGGCAGCCAGGCGCCGCAGCCATTCGCGCAGCAGTGCGGCCTCGGCGGGCGTGAACGCCTCGGACAGCTCGGGGAGCCGGGCGGAGAGGGCGAGGGCGTTGGCGGCCACCGCGCCGTCCGTCGCCTCCGGCACTCCGTCCGTGGTCACGGCGGAGAGGACCACGTCGCGGGTCCGGTTGGCCAGACCCGTGTCGCGGGACTCCACGGGGGTGGCGACGAGGGTGAGGACCACGCCGACGCTCGCCGCCTGGATCATCGCGGCGGCCTCGTCGACGGGGAGGCGCAGCCGGCCTGAGCGGGCGACCCGTTCCAGCATGGCGATCAACATCCGGTGCGCCTCCTCACCGGCCGCGGGGCGCTCGCCGGGCCGCACGGCGCCGTACATCAGCACGTAGAACGACGGGTGCGTCAGCCCGAATTCGATGTGCAGGTCCCAGCCCCGGCGCAGGTCCACGACCGGGTCGCCGGAGGTCCCCGCCGTCTGCTTGCTCTCCAGGTAGCGCTCGAACCCGTACGCGGTGACCGCGTCCAGGAGTCCCTGCTTGTCGCCGAAGAGCCGGTAGAGCGTCGGGGCCTGGACTCCTGCCGACTGGGCCACGGCCCGGGTGGACACGGCGTCGCTGCCGCCTTCCGCCAGCAGCTCGGCGGCGGCGACGAGGATCCGCTCGCGGGTGTCGGCACTCCGCTCGGAGGTCTTCCCCGAACTGCTCGTGTCGTCGGTCGTTCCGGCTCTCATGGAATCAACGCTACCCGACCACTGTTACCATCGATGACATCACTGATAACGTCAAAGCGTTATCGTCGATACTCCTCTGTGATGGGACACCCCTGTGAACACCCGCATCCTCGGCACCGGCGGCCCCGCCGTCTCCTCCCTCGGACTCGGCCTCATGGGCATGTCGGACCTGTACGGGCCGGCCGACGAGGCCGAATCCGTCGCCACCGTCCACGCCGCCCTCGACGCCGGCGTGACGCTGCTCGACACCGGCGACTTCTACGGCATGGGCCACAACGAACTGCTGCTCCGTGACGCCCTGCGCGGCCGCAACCGCGAGAACGCCGTGATCAGCGTGAAGTTCGGCGCCCTCCGCGACCCCCTGGGCGGCTGGAGCGGCCACGACGGCCGCCCGGCAGCGGTGAAGAACTTCCTCGCCTACTCGCTGCGCCGCCTCGGCACCGACCACATCGACATCTACCGTCCGGCGCGCCTCGACCCGGACGTGCCGATCGAGGACACGGTCGGCGCCATCGCCGAGATGGTGCAGGCCGGACTCGTCCGGCACATCGGCCTGTCCGAGGTGGGCGCCGAGACCCTGCGCCGCGCCCAGGCCGTGCACCCCATCGCCGATCTGCAGATCGAGTACTCCCTGCTGTCCCGCGGCATCGAGGACTCGATCCTGCCCACGGCCCGCGAGCTGGGCATCGGCATCACCGCGTACGGCGTGCTCTCCCGCGGCCTGCTCTCCGGTCACTGGAGCAGGGGCCGCGAGCTCGGCGCCCAGGACTTCCGCGGCTTCAGCCCGCGCTTCCAGGGCGAGAACCTCGACCGCAACCTCGGCCTCGTCGAGGCCCTGCGCAAGATCGCCGAGGTCAGGGGGGCGACCGTCGCCCAGGTGGCGATCGCCTGGGTCGCGGCGCAGGGCGAGGACATCGTGCCGCTCGTCGGCGCCCGCCGCCGGGACCGCCTGACCGAGACCCTCGGCGCCGAGCGGCTGATGCTCTCCGACGACGACCACGCGGCGATCGAGCAGGCGATCCCCGCGGGTTCCGCCGCCGGGACGCGCTATGCCGCGCCCCAGATGCACCACCTCGACAGCGAGCGCTGATCCCCCGTGGCCGACGCACCGGCGGGTGCCCGACCGATCGCCGGTGCGGCAGTGGCCGGGCGGCGGAGAACCCCGGGCGAGGCCCGGCCGCCGCTCCCCCGCACGCCCGCGTCCGGCGCGTCGGCACGCCCGCGTGGGGCGAGTCGGCACGCCAGGTCACCCGGACCGCGGCCGGCGGCTGTCGGCGCCGTGTCGGCCGCGGCGGGCACTCGCACCGGGCACCGGTCAGGGCGCGGGAAGGGCGGGGATGCGCGTGGTGAAGGTGGCGCCGTTGCCCAACTCGCTCTCACCGGTGAGGGTGCCCCCGTGGGCGGCCGCGAGTTCGGCCGCGACGGCGAGGCCGATCCCCGAACCGTCGGCGCGGGCGGCGCGGCTGCGGAAGAAGCGGTCGAAGATGTGCGGGAGTTCGTCGGCGGGGATGCCGGGACCGGTGTCGGCCACGCGCAGCACGGCCCAGCCGTCCTCCTCGCCCAACGTGATCGTCACCCTGCCCCCCGGGGGCACGAACTTCAGCGCGTTGACCAGCTGGTTGGTGATGATCTGACCCAGCCGCAGCGGATCCCCCTCGACCCGTACGTCCGCCAGGTCGGTCTTGAGGTCGATACCGGCCGCGGCGAAGGAGTCGGAGACGCCGGTGACCGTGTCGGACACGACCGCGGCCAGCGACAGCGGCTCGCGCTCCAGCGTGAAGGCCGCGGCGTCCGCGCAGGCCAGGGCCTCCAGATCGGCGACCAGCCGGCCGAGACGCAGGGACTCCTCGTGCAGCGAGGTGATGACGTCGTCGGTGGGTCTGCTGATGCCGTCCTGGATCGCTTCGAGCTGACTGCGCTGGATGGCGAGCGGGGTGCGCAGCTCGTGGGCGACGTCGGCGGCGAAGGCCCGGCGCAGCTCGTCCTCCCGTGCCACCCGGTCGGCCATGGTGTTGAAGGCGGTGGCCAGTTGGCCGATCTCGTTGTTGGGGACGGTGGTGGCGCGCCGGTCCCGCCGGCCCGCCGCCAGGCCCTCGGCCGCGCGGGTGAGCTCGGCGATGGGGGCGGTGGCCCGGCGCGCGGTGTACACGCCGACGACGAGGGCGAGCAGCGCGGCGCCGAGCGCCCCGCCCGCGAGCAGCCGGTTGACGGAGTTCTGGAAGTTCTTGTCGACGGCGGGGACCATGCCCTTCGGCACGCGCACATGAAGGGTGCCGACCCGGTGCCCGCTCACCGTGACCGCGAGGCTGCACCAGGGCCCGAGCTCGCTCAGCATGCGCCGGTGCATGCCCAACTTCTCGGTGTCCATCCGGATGTCGTCGAGCGACCACACCTTGCGGCCCGAGAGATCCAGCAGCTGGGCCTGGGAGCCGGTCATGGACACGGTCGGGGCGAGCTGGTCCAGCGAACCGGTGTCCCACTGGTGGTCGCGCTCGTAGGCCTCGGCGAAGAGGTCGACCAGCTGCTGCTGACGGGCCCGTTGCTGCTCGCCCAGATAGTCGTCGAAACGGGCGGTGAAGGCGGTGTTGACCAGAACGGCGGTCAGCGCGGCCGTGCCGAAGCCGAGCGCGGCGAAGGCCAGGGCGAGGCGGCGGGCGAACCGGCCGCGCAACAGTTCACGCATCGCGTTCCACCCCCAGCTTGTAGCCGACCCCGGGCACGGTGACGATCACCTGGGACGGGGGGCTGTCGACAAGTTTGCGGCGCAGGTTCTTCACATGCACGTCGATGGTCCGCTCGTACGCGTCGAAGGCGTGCCCCTGGACGCGGCCCACCAGCTCCATTCGGGTCCAGGCCTTGCCGGGGCGGGAGGCGAGGGCGGTCAGCAGGTCGAACTCGCTGCGGGTGAGGTCGACCGGCAGCCCGTCGGCGTGCACCTCACGGCGCTCGCTGTCGATGCGCAGCCGGCCCTGCCCGTAGGAGGCCGCCTCGGTGATGTCCGCGCGAGGACCACGGGCGCGGCGCAGCACGGCCTCCACCCGTGCGACCAGCTCCCGCGGGCTGAACGGCTTGACCACGTAGTCGTCCGCTCCGAGCCGCAGCCCCGTCACCCTGTCGTTCTCACCCGCCTTGGCGGTGAGCACCACGATCGGAACGTCGCTCGTCCGGCGCATAAGGCGTGCCACCTCCTCGCCCGGCACGCCGGGCAGGCCGAGGTCGAGCACGACCAGGTCGGGGTGGGAGGTGGCCATGAGGTCCAGTGCGGCGCGGCCGTCGGCCGCCTCCAGCACCGCGTATCCGTCACGCTCCAGGTAGTCGCGCAGCAGCGCGCGCAGTTTGGCTTCGTCGTCTACGACCAGCACCGTCGCCATTCCGGGTGCACCTTTCCTCGTACGTCCCCCGGCTCGACGCGGCCGGCGTCGCCGTGGGCCGAGCCCTACCCCCCAGGGGTAGCAAAGGCGCGCGGCGACGGCGAAGTCGGTTGCTCCAGGTAGTGCTATGCGCCACCGGCGGACGGCGGCCAGTCGTACGTGAGCGCCAGCCGCGCCCCGGGCGGGTTCCCGGGACGCACATGGCCCGCGCATCGCATGCTCACCACGTCTTCACACCCCTCGGTCTACCGTGCCGGTATGCCCGCAGAAACGGGACATGTCCGCAGCGCCGGGACAGAGAGGACACCGCCATGTTCGCCTCGCTCCAGGAATGCCGCACGATCCGTGAACTGCTGGCCGGGTACGCGTTGGGCGCCCTCGCCCCCGACGATGCGCTGCCGGTCCGTGTCCATCTGGCGACCTGTACCGGCTGCCGCGACGAACACGAGTGCCTCGCGGCCGTCTCCGCCCACCTGCCCCTGCTGCGCGCCGCCCTGGCCCGGGACACCGGCCGCCAGCTCGCCGCACGCTACGCACCCGCCCGGCCGCCGGCCGCGGCCCGCCGCCATATGAGCCGCCAGGCCTGTCCTGCCAGGGCCGCCTCCACCGTGCCCGCCCCGAACCGCTTCCCCGGCTGCGTTCCTCGTTGAGTCCGCGCGACCCACGGGCGGGCGGCGTCCCCTGGGCGCCCCGTGCCTCACGGCGGGCGGCGCACCCCTGGGTGCGCCGCCCGCCCGTTCACACGACCGCGCCCTCCTCCTCCGCCGCACCCACGGCCCCGCGGGGCGTCCGCCCGTGCTCGACGAACTGGGTCCGGTAGAGCTCCGCGTAGCGCCCGCCGAGGGCGAGCAGCTCCTCGTGGGTGCCGCGCTCGGCGATACGGCCGCCTTCGACGACGAGGATCTGGTCGGCGGCGCGGACCGTGGACAGCCGGTGTGCGATGACGACGGCCGTGCGCCCCTGGAGCGCCTCGGCGAGCGCCTCCTGCACGGCCGCCTCGGAGGTGTTGTCGAGGTGCGCGGTGGCCTCGTCCAGGACGACGACGCGCTGCCGGGCCAGCAGCAGCCGGGCGATCGTCATGCGCTGGCGCTCCCCGCCGGAGAGCCGGTAGCCGCGCTCCCCGACGACGGTGTCGAGCCCGTCGGGCAGCTCGCGCACGAGGTCGTCGAGCCGGGCCCGGCGCAGCACGTCCCACAGCTCGTCGTCGGTCGCCCCGGGCCGGGCCAGCAGCAGGTTCGCCCGGACCGAGTCGTGGAACAGGTGGCCGTCCTGGGTGACCATGCCGAGCGTGGCGCGCAGGGATGCCGCGGACACGTCGCGCACATCGGTGCCACCGATGCGGACGGTGCCCTCGTCGGCGTCGTACAGCCGGGGCAGCAGCTGCGCGATGGTCGACTTGCCGGCGCCGGAGGAGCCGACGAGCGCGACCGTCTGGCCGGGCTCGGCGCGGAACGAGATGCCGTGCAGGACCTCGGCGCCGCCGCGTGTGTCGAGGCTCGCGACCTCTTCGAGGGAGGCGAGGGAGACCTTGTCGGCGGACGGGTAGCCGAAGCGGACGTTCTCGAACGCGACGGACACGGGGCCGTTCGGCAGGGGCCGGGCGTCCGGCTTCTCATGGATGAGCGGTTCGAGATCCAGCACCTCGAACACGCGCTCGAATGAAACGAGGGCGCTCATCACCTCGACCCGGGCCCCGGCCAGCGAGGTGAGCGGTGCGTACAGCCGGGTGAGGAGCAGGGCGAGCGAGACGACGGCGCCCGGTTCCAGGCTGCCGTGCAGGGCGAACCAGCCGCCGAGGCCGTAGACCAGGGCGAGCGCGAGGGCCGAGACCAGCGTCAGCGCGGTGATGAACGCCGACTGCGCCATGGCCGTGCGGACACCGATGTCGCGCACCCGGCGCGCCCGCGCGGCGAACTCGACGGACTCCTCGTCGGGCCGCCCGAAGAGCTTCACCAGGGTGGCCCCCGGGGCCGTGAACCGCTCGGTCATCCGGGTTCCCATGGCCGCGTTGAGGTCGGCCGCCTCGCGCTGGAGGCGGGCCATCCGGGTCCCCATGCGGCGGGCGGGCACGACGAACACCGGCAGCAGGACCAGCGCGAGCAGTGTGATCTGCCACGACAGCGTGAGCATCACGGCGAGCGTGAGCAGCAGGGTCACCAGATTGCCCACGACGCCGGAGAGCGTGTTGCTGAAGGCGCGCTGGGCGCCGATCACGTCGTTGTTGAGACGGCTGACGAGGGCGCCGGTGCGAGTGCGGGTGAAGAAGGCCACCGGCATGCGCTGGACATGGTCGAAGACGGCCGTGCGCAGGTCGAGGATCAGCCCCTCGCCGAGGTTCGCGGACAGAAAGCGGTTCAGCAGTCCGATCCCGGCCTCCGCCAGCGCGATGACGGCGATCAGCAGGGCGATCCGGACGACGACGCCCGGATCGGCGCCGTGCACGATCGCGTCGACGACCCGGCCCGCGAGGACCGGCGTCGCGACGGCGAGCAGCGCTCCGACGATGCTGAGCAGCACGAACTGGGCGATACGGCGGCGATGCGGCCGGGCGAAGGCGCCTATGCGGCGCAGGGTCGCCCGGGCGAACGGGCGGCTGTCCCGCTGCGCGTTCATGACGCTGTGCAGCTGGGTCCAGGCGGTGGTCTCCATGCTCATGGGACGACCGTAGAACCTCAACCATTCTTCAGGTCAAGAGATGCCGTGCCACCGGGCGTCAGCCGCGCGTTCGTCGTGTCAGCCGCCCGGCGCGCAGTTGACCGGCGTGTCAGCGGGCGTCCTCGTGCACGCAACCCGACGTTGGTGCGGTGCGGAAAACCTCTGTGACTGTGACGGCTGTACGCGTTCCCCCCGCGCTCACGCGCCATCTGTCCCGCCGCGCGGACGGCGCACGCCCGCTGCCCCGCCGCGCCCAGGGCGCCACGGGAGAGCCGGCCCGTGCCGACGGCGCACTCCCACTGCGCCGCCGTGCCGAGGGCGCGCGCCGGCTGTCCCGGCTGCCCGTCCGCCAGGTGCTCTGTCTGCTGCCGCTCGCCCTCGTCGCGGTGGTGGCCGTGCAGCACCGGGCACTGCTGGCGGAGGGATTCGGAAAGCTGGGCGTGGCAGAGTGGCCGTGGCTGGTCGCGGCGGCGGGCACGACGTGTCTGGCCTGGGTGGCGGCGGCGTGCACCCGACAGGGTGCGGTGGTCGAGCGGCTGCCCGCGCTGCGCCTGCTGGCCGCGCAGTTCGCCTCGTCGGCGGCGAACCACATGCTGCCGAGCGGACTCGGTGCGAGCGCGGTGAATCTCCGCTTCATGACGGTGTGCGGCGTCCCGCTCGCCCGGTCCTCGGCCGCGCTCGCCCTCTACCTCCTCGCCGAATCGGTCGGCCGTGTGGGTCTGCTGGTCGCCCTGCTCGCCGCCTTCCCCGACGCCCTGCACCTCGGCACCCTCGTCCCGCACGGCGCCGTGGGGCCGCTGCTCCTCGCGGTCGCGGCGGGGCTCGCCGCAGCGGTCCTGGTCCTCGCGCTGGTGCGCCGCGTCCGTACCGCCGTGCTCGGCTTCCTGCGCACCTCGCTCGGCGAACTCCGCTCCGTGCACACCCGGCCGTCGCGCCTGTTCGCCCTGTGGGGCGGCGCCCTCGCCTTCCCGGCCTTCCAGGCGGGGGGACTGGTCGCGGTCGGCATGGCCATGGGACTGCCGGTGCCGCCCGCGCACATGGCGGTGGCCTACCTCGCGGCCACGGTCGCCGTCGCCCTCGTCCCCACGCCCGGCGGCCTCGGGTCGGTCGAGGCGGCCCTCGTGGTCGCCCTGGTCGCCGCGGGCGGCCCGGCGGCCGTCGCCACGGGGGTGGTCCTGGCGTACCGCATCATCACGGTGTGGCTGCCCCTGCTGCCGGGGGCGCTGACGCTCGGGGCGCTGGTCCGGCTCAAGGTCATCTGAGTACCCTCACGACGCGTCGGCCCGCACTGGGCGCGCAACCGCCGAGGAGAGGGGTCCGCCGGTATGCCGGTCCGCACTGAACGCGAGGGGTACGTCACCACGGTCGTCCTGTCCCGGCCGGAGGTGCGCAACGCCGTCGACGGGCCGACGGCCGCCGAACTCGCCGCGGCCTTCCGGGCGTTCGACGAGGACGAGAACGCGCGGGTCGCGGTGCTGTGGGGCGAGGGCGGCACGTTCTGCGCGGGCGCCGACCTCAAGGCGATCGGTACGGAGCGCGGCAACCGCGTCGCCGAGGACGGCGACGGCCCCATGGGCCCGACCCGGATGCGGCTGTCGAAGCCCGTGATCGCGGCGGTGAGCGGCCACGCCGTGGCGGGTGGGCTGGAACTCGCCCTCTGGTGCGATCTGCGCGTCGTCGAGGAGGACGCGGTGTTCGGGGTGTTCTGCCGCAGGTGGGGGGTCCCGCTCATCGACGGCGGCACGGTACGGCTGCCCCGCCTGATCGGCACCAGCCACGCCATGGACATGATCCTCACCGGGCGCCCGGTGTCGGCCGCCGAGGCCCGGACGACGGGACTCGCCAACCGGGTCGTGCCTCCCGGCCGCGCCCGCGCCGAGGCGGAGGCCCTCGCCGCCGAGATCGCCCGCTTCCCGCAGGCCTGCCTGCGCTCCGACCGTGCGTCGGCGCTCGACCAGGAGGGCCTGCCCGAGCCCGGGGCCATGGCCGGCGAACTGCGCCACGGCGCGGGCGTCCTGGAGGAGAGCCTGAAGGGCGCGGCCCGCTTCGCGTCGGGGGCCGGACGGCACGGGTCCTTCACCTGACCCGCCACGGCCGCCCGGCACACACGGCACTCGGGCCCGCCACGGCCACCGAGGCGGGTCGGTCACCCGATGCGGTCGGTCACCGGGCCGGTAAGCCGCCCTGCCGGCCCGGTGGACCGCCCCGCCGGCCCCGCCGTCACCCGGCCGGTCGCGTCGGTCACCAGGCCGGTCCCGTCGGTCACCCGGCCGGTCCCGTCGGTCACCCGGCCGGTCCCGTGGGTCACCAGGCCGAGATCCGCACCGGCCCGCCCTCGGGGTCCACTCGCTCCGCCCAGTGGGCCCCAATCCGGAGCGGTCTGTTCGGCACGGCGGTACGCCAGTGCCGTTCCTCGTGCAGGCGGTGGCCGTCCTGGGTCACCAGGAGCCTCGGGCGCGGCAGGAAGGCGGCCGTGCGCAAGGTGAGCCGGTCGTACACGGCGTCGGGGGCGATGCGGTGGGGCGCCGCCCAGCGCAACGGCGGGACCGCCTCGACCGGGACGCCCGTGCCGGGCGGCCAGTGGCCGGTGGTCAGGAACTCCGCCACGCGGGCCCCGGCGCTCCTGCCTTCGCGGGCCGCCGCACCGGCGCTCTCCACGGCGTGCAGCAGGTTGCCGACGGCGAACACACCGCGCCGGGAGGTGCGGAACGCCGCGTCGACCGCGGGACCGCGCGTCCCGGGGTCGATGTCGAGGCCGCCCCGGCGGGCGAGTTCGTGCTCGGGCACGAAGTCCCCCGTGAAGACGACGGTGTCACAGGCGAGGGTCGCGCTCCGGCCGTCCGCGCGGCGGATCCCGACTCCGGCGAGGCGTCCGCGGCCGTACAGCCGGGTCACGGTCGTGCCCGTGAGCAGCGGCACCCCGCACCGCAGGCGGGCGTCCATGACGCGTGACCGGGGCGCCTGGGCCCGTGGCAGATCGGTGACCAGGGCGACGACCTCGGCGCCGGACTGCCGGAGCGTGTCCGCCGCGTGGAAGGAGACGGGCTCGGCCCCGACGACCACGGCACGCCGGCCGACGGACCGTCCGTACCGGTGGACCAGCTGCTGGAGCTCTCCGGTGGTGAGGACGCCGGCGGGCCGCGTGCCGGGGACGAGCCGCGCGCTGCGCGGCCGTTCGCGGGCCCCGGTGGCAAGCACGACGGCCCGCGCCGTGATCCGCTCGGGACCGCACGGACCGGTGGTGTCGACGGCGGGCGACTCGCGCGGCCGGTCCCGTGATGTGCCCATGGGCGGATGGGGTCCGGGTGCCCAGTCGAGCACCGTCACGCCCGTGCCGATCACCGCGCCCGCCCGCACCGCGTCCTCGACGGCCCGGCGCGCGTAGTCGGGGCCCGTCAGCCACGGCGCTCCGAAGCCTCCGTGGCCGCAGTGCCGGGGCGCTCCTCCGGCCCACTGCTCCCGCTCGACCGCCTCGGCCCGCACCCCGTGCGCCGCCAGGTGTGCGGCCGCCGCGAGCCCGGAGGGCCCGGCGCCCACGACGAGGACGTCGACGCTACGCATCCGCATGGCCGCTGCCCGCTCCTTCCTCCGTGCCGGGCTCTTCGGCCGGCCCCGTCCCCGCCCCGCCGTCCCCTCCCCGTTCGAACAACTCCCGCACCGCCGCTCCGCAGTAGAACCCCTGGCAGCGCCCGGCCCGGGCCCGGGTGCGGCGGCGCAGGCCGTCCAGCGTCGCCGGGGGGATGGGGCCGGCCAGGGCGTCGCGGATCTCGCCCCGCGACACGCGTTCGCAGTGGCACACGAGGGTGCCGTAGGCGGGATCGGCGGCGACGAGCCCGGCGTGCTGATGGGGGCGGGGGGACGCCTCGCCGAGACCGGGCATGCGGACGGCGGGCAGGGCGCGGGCGGGTCCGAGAGCGAGGCCCAGGCCGGCCAGCAGTCCGGTGACGTGCGCGGCGATCCCCATCGACGCCGTCAGCCCGGTGGAGCGGATACCGCCCACGGTCACGGTGCGGTCGTCGGCGTGGGCCCGAATCCGGTAGTCGTCGTGTTCGGTCGCCGCGCGCAGCCCCGCGTAGACCGCCGTGACCTCCTCCTCCAGGAGCTCCGGGAGGATACGGCGGCCCTTCTCGCGCAGCAGGGCCAGCCCTTCGGCCGTGGACTCGGTGGCGGCCTTGTCGTCCAGGTCCTCGGCGGTCGGTCCGAGCAGCACGTTGCCGTACACGGTCGGCGCGACGAGCACGCCCTTGCCGAGGGCCGTCGGAACCGGCAGCAGGATGTGGCGGACCAGCCCCCTGGCGAGCTTGTCGAACACGATCAGCTGACCGCGGCGCGGGCGCACCGTGAAGTCGTCGTGGCCGAGCACGCGGTCGAGCTCGTCGGCGTGCAGGCCCGCGGCGTTGACCAGGTAGCGGGCGCGCAGGGTGCCCCGGGAGGTGCCCAGCCGGTGGTCTCCGTCCTCCCGGTCGGCCGTCTCCACCCGGCAGTCGAGGTGCAGATGCACCCCGGCGCGTACCGCCTGGGTCGCATGGGCGAGCGTCGTCGTCCAGGGACAGACGACGCTCTCGCCGGGGACGGCGAGGGCACCGAGCGCGCCCGGTCCCAGGTGGGGTTCGAGGGTGCGCAGTTCGTCGGGGCCGATGATCCGGGTGTCGTGGCAGCCGTTGCGTTCGGCCTTCTCGACCAGGCGCGGCAGGGTCGCGAGCTGTTCCTCGTCCCAGGCCACCAGCAGCGCACCGACCGGTTCGACGGGGATGCCGGCCTCGGCGGCGTACGCGGCGAGGCGCCGTGCCCCGTCCCGTACCAGCCGTGACTCGAGCGAGCCGGGCACGGCGTCGAAACCGGTGTGCAGGATCGCCGTGTTGGCCTTGGAGGTGGCGTCGCCGACGTCGTCCCGGGCCTCGACGAGGGCGATGCTGAGCCCGGCGTGCCGGGCGAGTTCGCGGGCGATCGCGCAGCCGACGACCCCGGCGCCGACGACGGCCACGTCGTACGTCCGGCCGGCCGGCGCCCCCAGGGGCATGCCCCGCCTCGTGACCGTCACCGTCACGGCCGCTGCACCGGCGTACGGGCCGTCAGGGCGTCGACCGCCGCGCGGAAGCCGGCGAGGCGGTCCGCGGCCTCGCTCGCGGAGATCCGCGGTTCGTACACCGCGGCGGGCTGCCACTGCGGTACCGCATCGTCCACGCTCAGGCCCGGATCGATGCCGACGCGGGCGAGCGCGCCGACGCCCAGCGCCGTCGCATCGGGCAGCGCCGAGACCTCGACGGGGCGTTGCAGCAGGTCGGCCTGGGTCTGCATGAGGAGCGCCGAGCGGGTGAGGCCGCCGTCGACGCGGAGGGCGGTGAGCGGTTCGCCGAGGTCGGCTGCCGCCGCGTCGGCCAGTGCGGCGACCTGTGCGGCGATGCCGTCGCACAGGGCGCGCACGACATGGCCGGGCGTGGTGTCGAGGCCGAGTCCGGTCAGCGAGCCGCGCAGGTCGCCGCGCCACCAGGGGGCGGCGAGCCCGGCCAGCGCGGGTACGAACGTGACCCCTGCGCTGTCGGGCACGGCCGAGCCGACCCGGTCGAGGTCCGCGGCGCCGGAGATCACGCCGAGGCCGGCCAGCCAGTCGACGGCGGACGCGGCGGCGAACACCTGCCCGTCGAGGCAGTAGCTGGTGTCCCCGGCGAGCCGCCAGGCGACGCAGCTGACCAGTCCGGAGGTGCCCCGCCTGGGCCGTGCGCCGGTGTGGGCGAGCAGGAACGCGCCGGTGCCGTAGGTGCACTTCGCGGTGCCGGGTGCGGTGACCCGCTGGGCCAGCAGGGCGGCCTGCTGGTCGACCAGCAGGCCGGTGAGCGGGAGTTCGGGGCCGAACGCCGTCGTGGTGCCGACCGGTCCGGCGGCGTCGACCACCTCCGGGAGGCGTTCCCCGCCGAGCCCGAAGGCGTCCAGTGCGGCCGGTGCCCAGTGCACGCCGTCGAGGTCGAGGAGCTGGGTGCGTCCCGCGGTCGCCGCGTCGGTGACGAACGCCCCGGTGAGCCGGTGGATCAGCCAGGAGTCGCTGGTGGTGACGACCCCCTCCCGGGTGAGGTGGCGGCGGATCCAGGTCATCTTCGGCGCGGCGAAGTACGGATCGAGGGGAAGTCCGGTGAGCTGTCGCAACTCGTCTGCGTACGGGGCGAGTTCCGCGCACACGGTCTCGGCGCGCTTGTCCTGCCACACGATGGCTTCGGTCAGCGGCCGGCCGGTCGCCGGGTCCCAGGCGAGGACGGTCTCCCCCTGGTTGGCCAGTCCGACGGCGGCGACGGGTTCGGCGGCATCGGCTAGCGCCCTGCGCCCGGCCTCGACGACGGAGTCGTAGAGGTGCCCGGGCTCCACCTCGACCCGGCCGCCGGGGAGATGGCGGGGGCGTACGGGTGCGGTGCCGGCACCGATGACACCGCGCTCGGGGTGGACGACGAGGGCCTTCGTGCCGGAGGTGCCCTGGTCGACGGCGAGTACCGCCCTTGTCATCGTCCACCCTTCATCAGGGGTTGTCAGTGATCACCGCGCGACAGCCTGCTGCAGGCCGTAGCGGCACGTCAAGCACCCTTCGTACGACCTTCAACTTCCTTGATGGGTAAGGGTGTTGAAGAGATCGACAAAGCATTCACCGAACATGAGAACGAGCCCTACACTGGCCGCCGACCACGCTCGCACCACCCGCCACGGCGCCACCCCCGATCACCGTCTTCCCCCCACGACCCTTCGGAGGGCCGTTTTGTCAGCTCACTCCGTCCGTCCGGCCCTCCCGGGAGCCGGAGACTGATGGCTCGCGACGGCTTCCGCCCCGCCTACCACCCGGCCGGGCACGACGCCGGGCTGCGCGCGGCGCTCCAGGACCTGCGTGCCGGGCGCTGGGTGTCGATGCGGAACCTCCTGGAGGAGACCCTGCGCACCGGGGGTTCCGGCGCACCCGGCGCGTCCGGTGCCGCCCTGTGGACCCAGCGCACCCAGATCCTGGCGGCCGCCGCCGCAGGCACCGACCTGGTGCAGACGTGGTGGGCCGAGGAGCCGGGCAGCGTCACCGCCGGGGTGATGCACGCCCGCGTCACGGTCGAACGGGCTTTACGCGCCCACCGCGAGGGGCACCCCCGCACCCACGAGCTGTGGCAGTCGGCCTGGGACGCCTGCCGGCGGGCGGCGCACAGCGCCCCGGAGGATCCGGTGCCCTGGGTGTGCCTGCTGGCCCTGGCCCCGCTGGACCTGGGGCAGAGGTGGGAGGAACACCGGGTCGCGCCGCCCGAGCCGATGCTGCCGCACGGGCCGTGGGGCCTGCTCGCCGAGGCCGACAAGCGGGATCCGAGCAACCGCGAGGCGTACCACCGGATGCTCCAGTTCATGTACGTGCGCCGGGCGGGCGGGCGCCTCTCGGAGGCCGTCAACTTCGCGCACTGGGCGGTGGCATCGGCGGAGCCGGGCTCCCCGCTGCACGTCCTGCCGCTGTACGTCCGGGTGGAGCGCTACCGCCGCGAGGAGCGTCGCGAGACGGCCCTGGACCTGCACTGGGTGGCCGAGGACGCCACCCGTGAGGCGGTGCAGGCGCTGCACCACTGGTTCACCTACGCCGATCCGGCGGAGAGTTCGCTGCTCGACCTCAACCATCTCGCCCACGGTCTGTGGGGCGCCCTCCAGTTCGCCGATGCGGCCCGGGTGTTCGAGGCGATCGGCCCGTACTGCACGCCGCCGCCCTGGGTGTACCGCACGCGCGACCCCGCCGATCCCGGGCTCGCCACGGAGCTCTTCGTGCAGGCCCGCGCCCGCAGCATGACCGCGGCGCGCGGCCCGGGCCGCGGCTAGCCGCGCACCACTCCCCCTCCATCGACGCACGGCACCATCCCCCTTCCCCCCGGAGGTATACGCGTGTCACGCACCACCACGAGCAGCAGCTGGTCGAGTTCCCGTTCGGCTCCCCCGCAGGACGAGGAGCAGCGGCTGCGCGAGCTGGGCTACCGGCCGGTCCTGGCCCGGCGCATGGGCGGCTTCGGCAATTTCGCCATCAGTTTCTCGGTCATCTCGATCCTGTCCGGCTGTATGACGCTGTACGGCTTCGGTCTGAACACGGGCGGCCCCGCGGTGATGCTGTGGGGCTGGGCGGGCGTGGGCCTGTTCGTGCTGCTGGTCGGCCTGGCACTGGCCGAGGTCACCAGCGCGTATCCGACGTCCGGCGCCCTGTACTACATGGCGGACAGGCTCGGCGGCCGCCGCTGGGGCTGGTACACGGGCTGGCTGAACCTGCTCGGGCTGCTGGGCGCGATCGCCGGTATCGACTACGGCGCGGCCCTGTTCACGGGCGCGTTCCTGAACCTCCGGTGGGGCTTCCACCCGACCCCCGGCTCCACCATGCTGATCTTCCTGGTGATCCTGCTGGTCCACGCCGTCCTGAACCTGTTCGGCGTACGCCTCGTCAGCGTCCTGAACTCCGTCAGCGTGTGGTGGCACCTCGCGGGTGTGGCACTGATCGTGGGCGTGCTGGCGATCGTCCCCGACCACCACCGCTCGCCGTCCTTCGTGTTCACCGAGTTCGTGAACAACACGGGCTGGTCCAACTCGCTGTACGTCGCCGCGATCGGCCTGCTGCTCGCGCAGTACACCTTCTCCGGGTACGACGCCTCCGCCCATCTGTCCGAGGAGACCGCCAACGCCTCGGTGTCGGCGGCCAAGGGCATCGTGCGCTCCATCTGGGTCTCCTGGATCGCGGGCTTCGCGCTGCTGGCGGGGCTGACGTTCGCCATCCAGGACTACCCGGGCACGCTGAACAGCGCGACGGGCGTGCCGCCCGCCCAGATCCTGCTCGACGCGCTCGGCACCGACGGGGCCAGTGCGCTGCTGCTGGTCGTCATCGTGGCGCAGCTCTTCTGCGGCAACGCCGAGGTCGCCGCGGCCAGCCGCATGGTGTTCGCGTTCAGCCGCGACGGTGCGCTGCCCGGTTCGTCGCTGTGGCGGAAGGTCAGCGCCCGCACGCAGACACCGGTACCCGCGGTGTGGCTGGCCGTGGTGGTGGCCGGCGTGCTCGCCCTGCCGTCCCTGTACTCGCCGACGGCGTACGGCGCGGTCACGGCCATCAACGTCATCGGCATCACACCCGCGTACGCCATCCCGATCCTGCTGCGGCTGCGGGCCGGTGACCGCTTCCGGCCCGGGCCCTGGCAACTGGGCCGCTGGAGCAGGCCGGTCGGTGTGATCGCGGTGGTCTGGGTCGCCCTGGTCACGGTCCTGTTCTGTCTGCCGCAGAGCTCACCCGTCACGGTCGACTCGATGAACTACGCGGCCATCGCCCTGGCCGTCGTCCTGGTCCTCGCCAGCGTGTGGTGGTACGTCGCCCGCCGGTCGTACGGGACTCCGCAGGCCTACGGGTCGGACCGGGAGCAGGCGGAGATCGCGGAGGGGATCGTCTGAGGCGAGGGGTGTCCGCGGAGGGTCGCGGGCGCCTCGCGGGAACGGGCGGGGCGGGCGCACGCCCGGACGGCGTGACCACCGCTCGGCATGCCGTGGCCGCTGCGCTGCGCGACGCGGGCCCTGGGGAAACACGCTGCGCGACGCGGGCCCTGGGGAAACAGGCCCGCGCTGTGCTGCGGGGCCCGTGCGGTGGGACCCCGGCCGAGTGCCGCGGCGGCCGCACGGGCAGCGGCGCGCGGGCTCTCGTGGGACGCGGGAGCCCGCCCGCCCAACGCCCCCTGCCGTACGGCAGGATGACTCGACGCGCCGCACCACTGGACCGTGGCCCGGCGCGTCCGCACATCCCACAGAACAGGCAAGCAGGTAGCACCAAGGTGACGACACATCACATCCCGCTCCCGGGGGCCGCACCCGCCGCCCTCGTCCTGAACCGGCCCCTCACCGTGCACGACATGGCCGCCGCCGGGATCGCCGTGGCCGCCGGTCTCGCCGCCGGCCTGCTGCTGCGCGCGCTGCTGCGCTGGCTGGGCGAGCGGGCCCGCGAAACCCGCTGGGCCGGGGACGACATCATCGTGGACTGCCTGCGCACACTGGCGCCGTGGGCCGCGGTGGCCGCGGGCGCCGCGGTGGCGGCGACAGAACTGCCGCTGACGTCGCGCACCGGTCACACCGTCGACCAGACGCTGATCGCCCTGCTCATCGTGGCCGGGACGGTCACGGCCGCACGCGTGGTCACGGGGCTGGTGCAGTCCGTCGCCCAGTCCCGCTCCGGAGTGGCGGGTTCGGCCACGATCTTCGTCAACATCACCAGGATCCTGGTGCTGGCGATGGGGTTCCTCGTCGTCCTGGAGACCCTGGGCATCTCCATCGCGCCGCTGCTCACGGCACTGGGTGTGGGCGGCCTGGCCGTGGCCCTCGCACTCCAGGACACCCTGGCCAACCTCTTCGCGGGCGTCCACATCCTCGCCTCGAAGACCGTACAGCCGGGCGACTACATCCGGCTCAGCAGCGGCGAGGAGGGCTACGTCGTCGACATCAACTGGCGCAACACGGTGGTCCGCCAGCTCTCCAACAACCTGGTCATCATCCCCAACGCCCAGCTCGCCGGCACCAACATGACCAACTACAACCGCCCGGAGCAGAAGCTGTCGCTCCTGGTGCAGGCCGGTGTCGGCTACGACAGCGACCTCGAACACGTCGAGCGGGTCACCATCGAGGTCGTCGAGGACGTGATGCGGGACGTCGACGGCGCGGTCCCCGACCACGAGGCCGCGGTGCGCTTCCACACGTTCGGGGACTCACGGATCGGCTTCACCATCATCCTCGGCGTCGGCGAGTTCAGCGACCAGTACCGCATCAAGCACGAGTTCATCAAGCGTCTGCACCAGCGGTTCCGGGCCGAGGGCATCACCATCCCCGCGCCCACCCGGACCGTGTCCCTGCGCAATCCGGGCGAGATGCCCATACCGCACCAGCGGGGAGCGGCCGACCCGGTGTCCGGGCGGAACGGCACGGCCGGCTGAGGCGGGACCGGCCACTCGGTGACGGTCCGCCCAGGTGGTGGTCCGTCCCGGTGCCGGCCGCGCTCCCCCGCGCCGTCGCGCCGTCGTCCCTCGCACCGTCGTGCGGGCCACGGGCCGCCGGTCACCCCGTCCGCGTGTCCGGGCGCCGATGACGCAGGCGGATGCCGATGACGCGGGCGGACGCCGATCGGACCGCCGACCGCCGGTGGTCGGCGGCGCCGAATCGGTCGGCGTATCACGACGGCCGAACGCACGGAGGCCGTACCGGAATTGCTCCGATACGGCCTCTGTGCTGCGACTTCAACAAGTCGGGACGACAGGATTTGAACCTGCGACCCCTTGACCCCCAGTCAAGTGCGCTACCAAGCTGCGCCACGTCCCGATGTGGTCCCTCGCGGTGTCCCGCGTGATCGCACAGACAGAACATTACCTCACGCAGAGGTGTGCCCGAACCGGGGCACCACGGCAGGGGCCGTGGAAGCGCGTCCGGGTGCCCGACGGGCCGGATCGGGCCGCCGCCGGCCCGGTCGGCCGGGAGCGATACCCGGCGGGACAATGGGCCCATGGGTACGGAACGAGGAACCGGCCGGGCACCACAGGCACCGTCGCGGGACCGGGACGCCGAGGGGCGGGCCCGGAATGCACGGCCGCGGGACGGGCTGGGGCGGCCGTTGCCGTACGGCGAACAGGGCGTGGCCCGGCAGCCCGAGGGGATCGTACGGACGCCGGACGAGACCGTCGCTGAGGCGCAGACGCTGCTGGACGCCGGCAGGCCCTTTCACGCGCACGAGGTCTTCGAGGACGCGTGGAAGAACGGCCCCGAGGACGAGCGGGAGCTGTGGCGCGGCCTGGCCCAGCTCGCCGTGGGCCTCACGCACGCGGCACGCGGCAACGTCACCGGCGGTGCGCGGCTGCTGCGGCGCGGCGCCGGTGCCGTGGAGCAGTGGTCGGCGGAGCGGGCGGACAGTCGCCCGTACGGCATCGACGTGTCCGGAGTGATGGTCTGGGCCAGGTCGCTGGCCGACCGCGTCGACGGGGCGACGGACGATGTGCGGGGCGTGGACGCGGCGGCGCAGGCGCCTCGTCTTCGCGGCGACGGCTGAGCGCGCGGCCCACCGGGACCTCTCCGCGCAGGGTGCGGCACACTCGACTCGTGCGAGAGATCCATGTCATCGGCATCGGCGCGGGCGACCCCGACCAGCTGACCCTTCAGGCGGTCAAGGCACTGCGGGCCACGGACGTCTTCTTCCTTCTCGACAAGGGCGAGCAGAAGGCGGACCTCGTGCGGCTGCGGCGGGACATGCTCGACGCGCACCTGCCCGACGGTGCCGCGTACCGGGTGGTGCAGGCGCGTGACCCGGAGCGCGACCGGGAGGCGGGCGGCGCGGCCTATCCCTGCGCGGTCGACGACTGGCGCGCCCGCCGGGCGGACGTATACGCCCGGCTGATCGCCGATGAGCTGGGCGAGGAGGAGACGGGTGCCTTCCTCGTGTGGGGCGACCCGGTGCTGTACGACAGCACCCTCGGCATCCTTGAGGACGTGCTCGCCCGCGGCACGGTGACGTTCACGTACGACGTGGTGCCCGGCATCAGCAGCGTGTCGGCGCTCGCCGCCCGGCACCGCGTCGGACTGAACCGGGTCGGCCGCCCCGTGCAGATCACCACGGGCCGACGGCTCGAGGGCGACGGGGGCTTTCCCGACGGCGTCGACGACGTGGTGGTGATGCTGGACTCCCGTCAGGCCTTCCGGCGGTACGCCGAGGAGGGCGAGCCGGAGGACGTGGACATCTACTGGGGTGCCTATGTCGGAACCCCGGACGAGATCCTCGTCTCCGGTCCGGTCCGGGAGGCCGCACCCCGTATCGAGCGGCTGCGCGCCGAGGCGCGCGAGCGCAAGGGGTGGATCATGGACACGTACCTGTTGAGGAGGCGCTGACGGGGTTCGCCCTCCAGGGTGGAGATGCCACCGCGCCCCTCCCGCCGGAGGGGCGTCCGTCCCACCGCTGGGGCACGCCGGACGGAGGTACCCGTCCTCGTGCCACCGACGCCATGGGCGGGACGGGGGGGGGAACAGGACGGGCCCCGCGCTTGTGGACCGCGCGGAGCCCGGGGCCATTCCCGGGTGACGAGGGCCGCGCCGGGCCCGCGGTCAGCCCCTCGTGACGAGGACCGCCCTGGGCCCGCGGTCAGCCCCGCGCGACGAGGACCGCGCTGCCCTGGCCGACGCCCACGCACATCGTGGCGAGGCCGCGCCCGGCGCCGGTACGGCGCATCCGGTGCAGCAGCGTGGTGAGGATCCGCGCGCCGGAGCACCCGAGCGGATGACCGAGCGCAATGGCGCCCCCGGTCGGATTGACCCGTTCCGGGTCGATGCCGAGCCGGTCCACGCACGCGAGCGCCTGCGCGGCGAACGCCTCGTTGAACTCGGCCTCCTCGACGTCGTCGACGGACCACCCGACGCGGCCGAGCGCCTTCTGCGTGGCCGGGACGGGCCCGATGCCCATGACATCGGGATGGACCCCGGCGGAGGTTCCGGCGACGTACCGGCCGAGGGACTCCAGGCCGAGCTCCTCCAGGGCCTCCTCGCTCACGAGCAGCAGCCCGGCCGCACCGTCGTTCATCGGCGATGCGTTCCCCGCGGTCACGCTGCCGCCCTTGCGGAACACCGGCTTCAGCCCGGACAGCTTCTCGTACGACGTGTCCTCGCGGATGCATTCGTCGGCGTCCACGACGACTCCGTCGGGCCGTGTGACGGGGAGCAGCTCGGCATCGAAGAGGCCGTTCTTGCGCGCCTCGGCGGCGCGCCGGTGACTGCGCAGGGCGAAGGCGTCCTGCCGTTCACGCGAGACGTCGTACCGCTCGGCGACCTCCTCGGCGGTCTCACCCATCGACAGCAGCCCGTTCAGCTCCTTCATGGCCGGGTTGACCAGCCGCCAGCCGAGCCGTGTGTCGACGGTCTCGATGCGGTGCGGCAGCGCCTCGTCGGGCCGGGGCAGCACGAAGGGGGCGCGGCTCATCGACTCGGAGCCGCCGGCGAGCACGACGTCGGCCTCGCCGGACGCGATGGTGCGGGCCGCGGCGGTGACCGCCTCCAGGCCGGAGGCGCACAGCCGGTTCACGGTGGCTCCGGGCACCGACTCGGGCAGCCCGGCGAGGAGGGCGGCCATCCGGGCGACGTTGCGGTTGTCCTCGCCCGCCTGGTTGGCGGCGCCCCAGTAGACGTCGTCGATCCGGGCCGGGTCGAGGGCGGGTACGTCGGCGACAAGACCGCGGATCACGGTCGCGGCGAGGTCGTCGGGGCGTACGGAGGACAGAGCGCCGCGCAGCTTCCCGATCGGGGTGCGGCGGGCGGCGGCGAAGTGGACGGGACGCACGGTACGGCTCCTGCGACTCTGCTGAACCATTAATTAGCGGTGCTAGTTTTTGACTATAGTGCGCGCCCGACCCCGTGTGAAGGTCCCTCGGTGTGGCAGGCTGCGATGCCTCGGACGGCGCGGTTCGGCCGCGTTCCGCCACGAGGCAGGCCATGACGACGCGGGAGGCGACCGATGGCGACCGCACGCGAACACACGCTGACCGGAACCAGGGGCACGATCACGGCGCGCGAGTGGGGGGACGGACGGCCCGGGCACGTGGTGATCCTCGTCCACGGCTACGGCGAGCACATCGGCCGGTACGAGCACGTCGCGGACGCGCTGGTGCGCGGCGGCGCAGCGGTCTTCGGCCCGGACCACGCCGGGCACGGGAAGTCGCAGGGCGAGCGCGTACTCGTCGAGGACTTCGAGGACGTGGTGACCGACGTGCGGACGGTGGAGCAACTGGCCCGCGCCGCGCATCCGGAGCTGCCGGTGGTGGTCGTGGGGCATTCGATGGGAGGACTGATCGCCGCACGTCACGCCCAGCGCTACGGCGAGGGACTCGCCGGCCTCGTGCTGTCGGGCCCCGTACTCGGCGACTGGAAGCTGCCGGGGGCCCTGCTCGCCTTCGACGAACTGCCGGACATCCCGATCGATCCGGCGACGCTGTCGCGCGACCCCGCGGTGGGCAAGGCGTACGCGGCGGACCCGCTCGTGTGGCACGGCCCGTTCAGGCGCCGCACCCTGCAGTCCTTCGTCGACATGCTGAGCACCGTCGACGCGGGCGGGGACCTCGGGCCGCTTCCGACGCTGTGGATCCACGGCGGCGACGACCGCATCGTCCCGCTCGACGGAACCCGCGCCGGCATCGAACGGCTGCGCGGCAGCGACCTCACCGAGCACATCCGGCCGGGCGCGCGGCACGAGGTCCTCAACGAGACCGACAGGGACGAAGTGCTCGCGGTGCTAACGGAGTTCGTGCGTCAGGTGGTGTCACGCTGACAGGACGGCGGCTATGACCGCTTTCACCGTCGGACAAGTGTTTTCTCCATGACCGCCTGCAAGGCCGCCTTTCTGCCGTACGGTGGGGAGTTGACCCACCGCGTCCCGCGCGCGGCGGGCGGACGCGCCGCCGACGTGCCGCGGCGATGTCGGACGTGGTCGCAGGGAGGCGATCATGGAGTGGTTGCTCAGGGCCGCTTGCGCGGCCGAGGATCCCGAGCTGTTCTTCCCGGTGGGCACATCAGGGCCCGCACGCCGGGAAACCGAGGCGGCGAAACGTATCTGCGCACGGTGTCCGGTGACCGCGCAATGCCTCTCCTGGGCGTTGCGCACCGGTCAGACCGCCGGGGTCTGGGGCGGCACGGGCGAGGCGGAGCGCGCCGAACTGCGGCGCGGGGTGCCGGGGATCTAGGTGCGGCTCGGACCCCGGCGTACGCATGCCGCCCCGCCGTCTCCCCTACGGCGTCGCGCTCCCCCGCGAGCCGCCGCTCCCCGCCCCTGACGGGGCCGGGAGCGACGTCAAGCTCACGGCTTGCCGGGCCACGACGCACAGGCGCTCGCCCGAGGTCTGTTCACGACTCCGCCGACGTCGCGGCCGAGGTGGCGTCCTGCGTCGCGGACCGGCCGGCCGCACCGTCGGCCGGGTCGTCGGTCCGCTGGGCCGGTACCCCCCGGTCGTTCTGCAACTGCCACAGCTCCCGGAACAGGCCCGGGGCGGTGCTGAGTTCGGTGAAGGTCCCCTGCTGGATGACACGGCCCCGGTCGAGGACGACGATGCGGTCGGCGACGGCGACATTGGCGAGCCGGTGGGTGACCAGGACGACGGCGCGGTCGCGGGCCACGGCGCGCAGACCGGTGAAGATGCGGTGCTCGGCGCGCGGGTCGAGCGCACTGGTGGGCTCGTCCATGACTAGCAGTCCGGCGGGACGGTGGAAGGCCCGGGCGATGGCGATGCGCTGCCACTGGCCGCCGGAGAGCTCCACCCCGCCGAACCACTCGCGGGCGAGCAGGGTGTCGAGGCCGCTGCGCAGCCGGGCCACCACATCGGCCGCGCCCGAGTGCTCGGCGGCGTCCAGGACGGCCTCGTCGCCTCCGTTGGACTGTCCGAGCGTGATGTTCTCGCGGGCGGTCAGCGGCCAGTGGGCGAAGTCCTGCGGCACGACGGCGGTCTGGGTCCACAGCGCGTCCGCGTCGAGGTCGCGGACGTCCACCCCGTCCCACGTCACACGCCCCTCGTCCGGCAGATAGAGACCGGTGAGGAGCTTGCTGAGCGTGGTCTTGCCCGAGCCGTTCTCTCCGACGAGCGCGAGGACTTCGCCCCGGCGCACTTCGAGGGCGACCTTCTCCAGGGCGGGGGTGTCGGAGGCGGGATAGGTGAAGGTGAGCCCTTCCGCCCGGACCACGGCCGGGGCCTGCGGCACGACCGTGCCGCGGCTGATCCGGTGTCCGCCCGCCTCCTGGGTGAACTCCACCCAGTCGTCGAAGTAGAGGCCGGTACGGAAGAGACGGGTGCCGTAGCCGACGATGCCCTGGAGCGAGGTGGCGACCGTGCGGAGCGCGAAGACGGCCGTGCCCGCCGATGCGACCGTCATCCGGCCGGACGCCAGGAGCAGCCCGAGCGCCACCCACAGCAGCCCCGAGGCCAGTCCTCCGGTGAGCGCACCGACCAGGGCGTAGCGAGCGCCCTGGTTGACGGCCTCGTCGGTCGCCGCGTCCACGCGTCGCCCGATGGCGCGGTAGCGGGCGAGCAGGAACCCGGCCATGGTCCCGGATCTCAGCTGGTCCGCGGTGTCCTTGTCGGCGATGTACCACCGCAGGTGCGAGAGCGTGCGGCGTTCGGCCGCCATGGACCGGCTGGCCGCGTACTGCACCCGGGCGCCCTTCATGCTGGCGATGCCCTGCGGCAGCACGGCGAGGACGAGCAGCGGCAGCAGCAGCGGGTGCAGCACCGTGACGACGCCCGCCGCCACGACGACGGAGGCGACGCACGCCATGACCTGCTGCGACTCGGTGATGAGGTCCTGCGCGACTTCGGCGCCCCGGTCGGCGTTCTCCCACTTGTCGTTGAAGCCGGGGTGGTCGTACGCCACCAGCTCGGTGTGGACGGCGGCGTCGAGCATGCCCAGCTCGGCCTCGCGCGAGATCCGCGGGGAGAGCCGGCCGGAGATGTTGCTGATCGCGATGGCGAGCAGGGCGCGCAGTCCGGCGGCCGACGCCAACAGGGCGATGGCGGGCAGCGCTTGGACGAGTCTGTCCTGAATGTGACCGGACGCGATGAGGGCCGTGATGGTCCTCGTGGTGGCGACCAGGCCGAACGCCTCGAGACCTGCGGACACCGCCTGACAGGCGAGGAGCGCCACTACGGCCCGGCGATCGATCCGCCGGGCGAGCCCCAGACCGCGGCCCACCAGCTGCGGGAGCCGCCGCGCCATCTGCCAGGTCGTCACGGGGCGCCGGTCCAGGGCGGCCGTGCGGGACGACCGGTACCGGTAGACCTCGCCGGTGGATGTGCCGAAGCCGTCGTCGGTGGATGCGTCGGCGCCCTCGTCGGTGCCGCCGGGCGGGGATGCACTTGTGTTCTCGGTCAAGCTCCGTTCGTCTCCTTCACGCCGGGATGACGAGATGGTGTGGTTGTCCGGGTACGCACCACAAGTGGTTTTCGACACGATGGGTGACTTCCAGCCAACAGAGCGTGATGCAGCAGGTTCCGTATCCGGTCGGAGGCCTCGGCGGACGGCCGCCGCACGGTCGACGAGGCGGCCCGACGGTCAGCGGCTAAGGTGAGGTGAAGGCACCGGGGCACCCCCTTGGAGCGGTTATGCGTGAACGCCGCCGCACCCCCGACAGCGCCCAGGAACTCCTCCTCACGCTCGGTCGGCTGGTCGATCAGGCGCTGGAGCGGATCAGGGTGCAGCGCGCCCGGATGGAGCTGGCCACGGCCCTCCAGCGCCATCTGCTGCCGCCCGAACTCCCCGTGCTCCCCGGGCTGCGCATCGCGGCCCGCTACACGCCGTCACAGGACGGGCTGGATATCGGCGGCGACTGGTACGACGCATTTCCGATGCCCGACGGGTCGATGGGGATCGCCATCGGGGACGTCCAGGGCCACGACATGGAGGCCGTCGCCTTCATGGGGCAGGTGCGCACCAGTCTGCGCGCCCTGGCCGGCGTCACGACCGACCCGGGCGAGGTCCTGAGCCACGTCAACGACCTGCTCCTGTCGATGGGGTGCGGGCTGTTCGCGACCTGCTGCTTCCTCCGCCTCCACCCGCTCACCGGCGACATCGCCCTCTCCCGCGCCGGGCACATCCCGATGGTGTGGGCCGACGCCGAGGGCCGGTGGGACATCACCCTCGCCGACGGGGGGCCGCCGCTCGGTGTCCTGCCCGGCGAGCGCTACCCGGTGACCCGGCACGTCTGGAAGCGCAGGACCTCCCTGGTCCTGCTCACGGACGGGGTCGTGGAGGGGCCCACTTACCCGATGGAGGGGGGCCTGGCCGAGGTGGCCCGGCTGGTTCGGGCCGGGTTCGACGCCGACCCCGATCTGCTCGCCTCCTCGGTGATCAAAGTCGCCGATCTCACCGGCCACAACGACGACGCGGCGGTGCTGGTCGTCTGCTACGACGGGGTACCGAGCCAAACCGGTACATAAGCTTGTTCAGTGACCGTTCTGTTGCGCGACGAGAGAATGCGGCGTCACGGATCGACGGCCCTGCTGATCCTCGCCATGGCCGCGCTCTACTACGGCGCCGCCCGGCTGGGCCTGCTTCAGCAGCTGGTGCGCGGCCAGGTGACACCCCTGTGGCCGCCGACCGGGGTGGCCGTGGCGGGACTGCTGGTGTTGGGGCTGCGGATCTGGCCGGGAATCGCGCTCGGCGCCTTTCTGGTGAACGCCGCCATCGGGCCCACGGTCCTCGCCGTCCTCACCATCACCGCGGGCAACACGCTGGCCCCGGTCTGTGCGTATCTGCTGCTGCGCCGGTTCGGGTTCCACCCGGAGGTGGACCGTCTGCGGGACGCGCTGGCACTGGTGTTCCTGGGGGCACTGTGCGCGATGCTGATCAGCGCGACCGTGGGCACCGGCGCCCTGGAGCTGTCCGACGCGCTGCCGGCGAGCGGATTCTGGCCGACCTGGTCGGTGTGGTGGACGGGTGATGCGATGGGTGTCCTCGTGGTGACCCCCGTCCTGCTCGCCGCCCGTACCGCCCGGTGGCCACGGCAGGTACGGCCGGGCCGCATCGTCGAGGCGACGGCGCTGGTGGCGGCGACCTTCGCCGTCGCCTATCTGGCCACGAGCACGCACTGGTCGTCGCTGCTCTTCCTCGTTCCACCGTTCCTGATCTGGGCCGCGTTCCGGTTCCAGCTGGCCGGTGCCGCGCCCTGTGCGCTGGGCGTGTCCACGCTGGCGATCCTCGCCGCGGCCCGGGGTCTGGGCCCGTTCGCCGGGCACGATCTGTTCACCAACATGGTCACGCTGCAGGCCTTCAACGGCGTCGCGGCCCTGACCGCGCTGCTCCTCTCGGCGGTGATCACCGAGCGGAACCGGACCTACGAGGAGATCCGACGGGTCTGCGACCAGCTCTCCGAGGCCACCGGAGAGGCGGGCAGCCGTACCTCCGGGGGCACGGACCGCCGGGCCTGACCGGTGACCGGACCACCGGCCCGGAGCAGCGGGGCCGTCGGCCCCGGACAGACACGGAACCGGGGCCGTCGTGTCCCTCGCACACCCGAGCCGTGCCCAGGGGGTCTCCCCGCGGGCCCGGCGCCATGGGCGAGGCGCTCCTCTAGGGGCGCAGCCCGTCGAAGCTGATGTTCAGATGGCGCGGGCCGCGCAGCACCGCGTTGTGCCGGTAGGGCGGGGGGTCTTCCACGAGGCGCGGGTTCTCGAGCCTTCGGGCGAGTTCGGAGAGCGCGATCTGGGCCTCGATCCGGGCCAGGGGTGCGCCGAAGCAGATGTGGATGCCACCGAGGAAGCTCAGGTGCTGGATGTCCTCGCGCCCCGGGTCGAAGGTGTCGGGATTCTCGAAGCGCCCGGGGTCCCTGTTGCCCGCGGCGAGCATGAGCCAGATCTGCGAGCCCTTGGGGATGGTGACCCCGCGGACCTCGATGTCCGCAATGCAGGTGCGCTGCGGCACGAACTGCACCGGCGGCTCGTAGCGGAGAACTTCCTCGACCATGTCGACGACCAGACCCGGGTCGTCGCGCAGCCGTTTCAGGAACTCCGGGTGACGCAGCAGGGTGAGTGTGCCGTTGGTGATGAGGTTGACCGTCGTCTCGTGGCCGGCGATCAGCAGCAGCACCGCGGTGCTGAGGATCTCCATCGTCGTCATGGTGCCGTCCGGGCCCCGGTCCGTCGCCCACTGGGACAGCATGTCGTCGCGGGGCTCCTTGCGGCGCTGCTCGACAAGTCCGGCCAGGTACATGCCCAGCTGCGTCTTTGCCTCCTGCGCCACCCGGGCGGTGTCGTCGGCGTCCCCCTCGGCGGGAGACAGGGTGGCGACCATGGGGTCGACCCAGCTGCGGAAGCGCGGCTCGTCCTCGCGCGGCACCCCGAGCAGTCGGCAGATCACCGTCACCGGGAAGGGGTAGGCGAACTGGTCGACCACGTCGATCTGCCGTGCGTCACCGAAGTCGTCGATGAGGCCCTTGACGATCTCGTGGAGGTCGCCGCGCAGGGAGTCGATGAGGTGCGGGCAGTGCGGCGGGCCGAAGGCCCGGTTGGCCATCCGGCGCAGCCGGTCGTGGTCGGGGGGGTCGAGCCGGAGGAAGCTGGGCGGCAGCCCCGAGTTGTCCGCCCCCACTTCGACTCCGGCGGCGGTGAGGTTGGAGGCGTCGGAGCTGATCCGCGGGTCGTGGACCAGGTTTTCGATGTCCCAGTACGAGCTGATGACGTACGGGCCGCCCTCCTCCTCGTGCAGCACAGGGGTCTTGAGGAGCTCCTTGTACAGGGGATACGGGTTGGCGCGGTTGGCGTGGTCGGTGATCTGCCGCATCAGGGAGGCTTGTGTCATGAGAGGTCCTAGGGGCGTGAACTGATCCGTGGAAGCGGGGCGGGCCGGACCGCGGGAGAGGGCACTGGCCCCGTGGCGGCCCGGCGGCCGGGCGGCGGTCAGTGGCGGCCCGGGGTGAAGACCAGGCGCCGGTCGGCCGGCGAGTAGCCGCTGAGGGTCACGGTCGGACCATGGGTCGGCAGGGACGGGTCGGGGAAGTCGGCCGGGACCGGCTGCCGGCCCTCCGGGCGGCGGTCCGCCGTCGGGAACTCCAGCGGGAAGGGCTCGGCCGTCTCGATCAGCCGCTGGTAGAACTCCAGCCATCGCGTGTTGTCGAAGCTCACGGCGGCGATGACCCTGCCCTGGTAGCCGTACACGCCGACGAAGCGGCGTTCGGCGAGCGCCCCCTGCGCGATCATGATCTCGTCGCCCATGGTCGGCACGCCGACCGACTTGATGTTCACGCCGAACTGGGACGACCAGAAGGCGGGCACCCACATGTGCGGGCGCCGGTCGGCGCTGGCGCTGATCATGTTGTGGGCGGCGACCTCGGCCTGGGTGACGGCGTTGCCCCAGTGCTCGAGCGAGAGGAACTGGTAGCTGAACAGCGGGTGCGGGGACCGCGCCACGTCACCGGCCACGAAGATGTCGTCGGTGACGATGCCCCGCACGTCGAAGGCCCGGCAGCCCGCGTCGCAGGCGATGCCCCGCGGTCCCGCTCCCAGCCCGGATCCGGTCAGCCATTCGGTGTTGCGAGTCGCGCCGAGCGAGACGATCACGACGTCGGTCTCGACGGTGTCGCCGTCGGACAGATGAGCGGCTCGCACCCGGCCCGCCGTGTCGCCCTCCAGACCGGTGACCATGACTCCGGTGCGCAGGTCGACACCGTTCTCGCGGTGCATCTCGGCGGCGACCGCGCCGACCACCCCGCCGAGTGCGCCCACCAGGGGCGCGCCGGCGCGCTCCGCCACGGTGACCGCGATGTCCTGCTCGCGGCAGGCGGAGGCGATCTCCGAGCCGGTGAAACCGGCGCCGATGACGAACACCCGGCGCGGCCCGGCCTTCAGCCTCCGCTGCAGCCTGACGGCGTCGTCGCGGGTGCGCAGGACGAAGACCCCGTCGAGGGCGGCCTCCGCCTCCTTGGGCCAGGGCCTGGCGCGTACGCCGGTCGCGATCAGCAGCCGGTCGTACTCCACCTCGTCCCCGTCGGCGAGCCGGACCCGCTTGGCCTTCATGTCGAGGCCGGTTGCCGCGGAGCCGAGGCGCCACTTGGCGTCGATCTCCCGGCGCCGTGGCAGGTCGGTCCGGTCCGGGGACGCCCTGCCGAGCAGGACTGCCTTGGACAGCGGCGGCCGGTCGTAGGGCTCGTACGGCTCGTCACCGATCATGGTGAGCGAGCCGGTGAAGCCCTCGTCGCGCAGGGTCTCGGCGGCCCGCAGGCCCGCGAGCGAGGCGCCCACGACGACGATCCGGCCCTCGCGCCTGAGCCACTGCAGGTAGTCCTCAGCGCCCATCGGAGGCTCCCTGCCCGTCACGGGAGGTCTCGTCCACGGTGTCGATGCCGTCGACCAGGATCGCCTGCACCGGACAGGCGGCGACGGCTCGGGCCAGCTTCTCGCGATGCTCCTCCTCCGCCCGCGGGTTGTAGACGAGCGCCTCCTCGCCGTGCATGGCGAAGACATCCGGCGCGAGGAACGCGCACTGCGCGTATCCCTGGCATCTGTTGAGATCGACGACAAGCCTCATCAACGCTCCGCATCTTCCGGCGGCCAGGTCCGCGGGGCTGCCGCCTGCTCGGCGGGCGCCCCTGGACGGCGGTCATCTCCCTCACGCCAGCATCGGAGACCGGTGGGGGCCCGCGCTCGCCGAGCCGCGCCGAAGGAGTGACCCTCGGCTCGTGCGCGGCACCCGGTGTCGGGTCATGCCGCCGCGGCGGCGTGCCGCCGCGAGTCGCTGACCACGAGGATGTAGATGCTGATGACCAGGCACCAGCCCGGGAAGACCAGCTCCGCCCAGGGCACCTGCGCCGAGACGAACAGCAGCGTCAAAGAGGAGAGGAAGCCCAGCACGGTGAGCCACCGCGGCAGGATCCCCAGCCGGTGGCCGATGACCGACATGGAGCCGGTGAACACCGCCGCCATCCGCATCGCGTACCCGATCATCAGCGTGTACGCGAAGTGGCGGCCGAAGTCCCAGGTCGGCAGGGAGGGGGTGCCGTCGACCGAGGCGGCGGTGGCGAGCACGGATCCGGCGGCCGCGGCCGCGCCGAACATCGTGGCGACGAAGACCAGCCCGCTGCCGAGGAAGACGGTGGCGAGGAACTTGTCCTCGGCGTCCCCGACATGGGTCCGCACGGCACCCACGAACCACAGGAAGAAGATGCCGGCGAACGGGACGAGCGCGAGCGCCGCCTTCAGTGCGCTCCGCTGCGAGGGGTCGGTGAACCCCGCCGCGGTGACCTGGCCCGCGCCCGGAGGGATCGCCAGCCTGATCAGGACGATGGCCGCCGCGATCAGCAGCGCGAAGACCACCCCGGCGAGACCGGCGGCCCTCGGTGTCTCCAGAACCTTCTCCTGCGACTCGACCGTCTCCATGGTCTCCATGCGCGGCTCGCTTCCTCTCCGGCGGACACTGGGACCAGCAAGCCGCCCCTCCGGGGGCGGCGCCACCGGGAGACGGCCGAACGGCACACGCTTCCCTCCTGCCGTGGCGCAGGCCGTGGGCGGCGGGGCGGGGCCGTGCCGCCGAGGACGGTGCCGGGCGCGGGAGCCTCGGGCCCGTGTCCTGAGTGTGCGTCAGCCGACGTCGCAGGCCCGGTGTGCCGTCAGGGGTGCAGCACGAGACGGATGGGGTTGCCCTCCTTCGTCTCCAGGGCTCGGACGGCCTGCTCCACGTCCCGGAGCGGATAGGTGCCGCTCACCGAACGGGAGAACTCCAGGCGCCCTCCGCGGACCAGGTCGACGATCTGCGTGACGTGTTCGGGAAGGGAACCGTAGTGCCCCAGCAGGCGCTGCTGGAGATAGCTGAAACGGTTGCCGTCCGCCAGGGAGATGGGCTTGTCGGTGAGGCCGACCAGCGTCAACCGGCCCTTGGCGCCCAGGCACTGGACCGCCTGCTCCCGCACCGCCGGGACACCGGCGAAGTCGAACGCGGCGGCCAGGCCGTTCCCGGACGTCGCCCCGCGGATCCTTTCGCGCAGTTCCGGGTCGGCCGGGTCGAGTGCCAGGTCCGCGCCGAAGTCCAGTGCCCGGGCGCGGGCCGCCTCCAGAGGGTCGACCGCCACGATCGGGCAGGCGCCGATCATACGAAGCAGCTGCACCGCGTGGGCCCCCAGGCCGCCCACGCCCCAGACGCCCACGGACTCCGCCGGCCGGACGGCGGCCGTGGCGACGATGGACGCCCACGGCGTCGACACCGCGTCGGGGATGAAGCACGCCTGGTCGAACGGGAGGCCGTCCGGAAGGGGAACCACGGTGCCTGCCGTGGCGAGCGCGTACTGCGCCCACCCCCCGTCGTAGTCGACCCCGCGGGTGTGCACGGTTCCGTCGCGCGTCTCGCCCGCCTGGAGCAGTACGCGGTCGCCGACGCGGACGCCGGCGGTCCCGGGTCCGAGGGTATGGACGGTTCCCGCGACCTCGTGGCCGAGCGTCACCGTGTCCCCGTCGAGGTACTGAGGTGTCAGCATCCCGTCGATGAGGTGCACGTCCGACAGGCACACCCCGGCCGCGGCGACCTCGATGAGCACGTCGCCGGGCCCGGGAACCGGCACCGGGACCTCCTCGACGGCGAACCGTCGCGTCTTCACGTTCAGCCTTCCGGCGGGCATGGTGTCCATCGGCACTCCGCGGTCCGGGACGGGCGACAGCAACGCTCGATCTTCTCCCGGCCCGTCCCGCGCGCGCATCCCGGAGTGCGCGACGCGCACTGTGCGCGGCCTGCGGACGAGGGCATACGAAAAAGGCCGCCTCCGATGATCGGAAACGGCCTCTGACCCGCGTTGTCGCTGGTCGGGACGACAGGATTTGAACCTGCGACCCCTTGACCCCCAGTCAAGTGCGCTACCAAGCTGCGCCACGTCCCGTTGCTCGTGTGACCTGGGGTTTCCCCGGGCCGAACGCGCACGGAAACAATACCGCACTCCGGCCGGTGGTCGCGCACCCGTTTCGTGCCGACGCGTTGCGCCACGACGCCCGCCGGCCGTCCGGACATCGCACCGCGCCCGCCGCAGCCGTCCGGACGTCGCACCATGTCGCCGCCGGACCGGTCCGCACATCCCGCCACGTCCACACGCCTCGCCGTACAGCCCGCAGGCCCCCGCCACACCGACCGCACGCCCCGCCACACCGTCCCGGCGGCCGGTCCGCCCGGCGCCACCGCGCGGACCGCAGTTGACCTCAAGCGGACTTGAGGTTGCAGGCTCCTGGGCATGACGACGACTGCGGAACACATGCATGCCTACGAGGACCTGCCCCGTCTCATGGGGCAGATGACCGGCGACGAGAAGCACGGCCCCGCGGCGACCTCCACGCTCGACGTGCTGTGGGTGCTGTACGACCGGGTGCTGCGGGTGTCGCCGCGGACCGCGGACGCTCCCGACCGTGACCGTTTCCTGCTGTCCAAGGGGCACGGCCCGATGGCGTACTACGCGGTGCTCGCGGCGAAGGGCTTCGTGCCGGTCGACTGGCTGCCGGGCTTCGGCTCGTACGACTCGCCGCTCGGCCACCATCCGGACCGGTTGCTGGTGCCCGGGGCCGAGATCGCCAGCGGCTCGCTGGGGCACGGACTGCCGATCGCGGTGGGCACGGCGCTCGGCCTGCGGGCCCAGGGTCTTTCCGGGCCCCGGGTGTGGGTGCTGGTCGGGGACGCGGAGCTGGACGAGGGGAGCAACCACGAGGCGATCGCGTTCGCCGGGCCCGCCGGTCTGGAACAGCTGCACACCGTCGTGATCGACAACGCCTCGGCCAGTCACGCGCGGCGCGGCGGCATCGCCGCACGGTTCGAAGCCGCCGGCTGGTCGACGCGGACGGTCGACGGGCGCGACCACGACGCCCTGTACCAGGCCTTCACCGCACCGCATCCCGGCCGCCCGTACGCGGTGATCGCCCGGGTCGAGCCCAAGTACTCCCAGGCGGCCGTCGACCACCGGCCATAAGGACCCGCCCCGCATGCCCTGCCCGCTCTGTCTGCTTCGCCTGCCTCGAAAGGACTCCCCTGTCATGGACACCATGCGCGATCGCTTCGCACCCGTCGTCTCCCGGCTGCTCGACGAGGATCCACGGGTCGCCGTGGTGCTCGCCGCGATCGGCGTGGACTCGTTCGCCGACGCGATGCGCCGCCACCCGGACCGGGTGATCAACGTCGGGATCCGCGAGCAGCTCCTCGTCGGCGCCGGGGCGGGCCTGGCGCTGACCGGACTGCGGCCCGTCGTGCACACCTTCGCGAGCTTCCTCGTCGAGCGGCCCTTCGAACAGGTCAAGCTGGACTTCGGGCACCAGGGTGTGGGCGGGGTGCTGGTGAGCGCCGCCGGCTCGTTCGACTGGCCCGCGGGCGGCTACACCCATATGGCGCCCGGCGACGTGGCACTGCTGGACACCCTGGACGGCTGGACCGTGCATGTGCCGGGCCATCCGGACGAGGCCGAGACGCTGCTGCGGCACGCGGTCGCGGCCGGCGACGACAAGGTCTACGTGCGTCTGTCGGTGCAGTCGAACGCGCAGGGTCTCGCCGTGGACGGCGCACGCTTCCTCACCGTCCGCGAGGGGCGCGGCGGCGTGGTGCTCGCCGTCGGCCCGATGCTCGACAACGTCCTCGCCGCGACCGAGGGACTCGATGCGACGGTGCTCTACGCGACGACCGTGCGGCCCTTCGACGAAGCGGCCCTGCACCGGGCGGCGGACCGGGCCGGAGCCGACGTGGTGCTCGTCGAGCCGTATCTCGCGGGGACGTCCACGCGGTTCGCGAACGACGCGCTGGCCGAAGTACCGCACCGGGTCCTGGGGTTGGGCGTGGACCGTCGGGAGCTGCGCCGCTACGGAGGGATCGACGAGCACGTGGCGGCGCACGGCCTGGACCCGAGGTCACTGCGCGAACGCATCACCGCGTTCCTGAGGTGACACGGGCGTGCGGCCCCGGGGCGCCTGCACCCGGCACCGCCCCGGACCGCGGCGACGGCGTATCGGCGCGGACCGGGCCGTGAACCGGCGGGACGGAGAGCCGCGCCGCCGCGACGAGGGCGTGATCGTGCCGCCCGTGAGCAGCCCCGATGGGCTGCGCAGGCCCCTGCGGCCGGGCCCCGGGGCGCCCGGCGTCGTCGCACGGGAGGACGAGCGGTCTCACCCCGAGGCCGGACGCCCCAGCTCGGGGTGGGCCTCCAGGAGCCGAGTGGACGCGGCCTGGCGCCAGGAGTCGGCGAGGATGTCGCGCAGTTCGGCCTCGTCCTCGAGGGCCGCGAGACGGACCCGGACCCAGGCGAACATCGCCTCGTGGTCGGCGATCCAGAACTTCTCCGGCTCCGCCAGCACCAGTTCGTCGCGCTCCTCCTTCGGGCAGCGCACCGCTATGGAGGTCTCCTCCTCGGGGAGCGTGGCGAACATCTTTCCCGCCACCCGGAACGTGGGCATGCTCCAGGCGGTCTTCTCCGTCGTGTCCGGCAGGGACAGCGCGATGCGGCGTACGTCTTCGGCGTCTGGCATGACACGAACCGTAACCAGTGCCGCCGACAATGAACGCGTTCGGTGCGGCTCAGCGGCCCCCAGCTCCGCGCCCTGCCGGGTCCCGGGCGCGAGCGACGGCGCTGCCCGCCGGCCCGTGCCAGGCCGTCACGGCCGGCGCTCGGCCCGGGTTCGCCGCCGTCCGCGCGCATGGCGCGACGGGCGGGGTGCCCCACTCGCCGGTGCCCCGCTGCGCACGCGGCTACTGCGCCGGTGCCGCCTCCCCCAGGGCGTCGAGCACCGGCCGGATCAGCGGATGCTCCTCGGCGCCGCAGCGCACCGCCGCGAAGACCCGGCGGGTGGGCGCGATGCCGTCCACGGGGCGCACGACCACCCCGCTGAGGTCCATGCCGCGCAGCGCCGAGCGGGGCACGAGCGCGACGCCCGCGTCCGCCGACGCCAGCGCCACCACCGCGCGGAAGTCGTCGGACTGGTGCTCCAGGCCCGGCTGGAACCCGGCGGCCTCGCAGGCGAGGACCACCACGTCATGACACGGGTTGCCGGGGTACGGGCCGATCCAGGGGTCCTTGGCGAGCTCCGCCAGCGGCACCCGGTCGGCACCCGCGAGCCGGTGCGCGACGGGCACGACGGCGTCGAAGGGTTCCGCGTACAGCGGGACGCGGGTCAGCCGCGGGTCGTCTGCGCCCGGGGCGCCCCGGTACTCGACCGCGACCGCGACGTCCACCTGCCGGTCCAGGACCATCGGCAGGCTCGCGTCGCCCTCGGCGTCCTGGACGTGGACCCGGATGCCGGGGGCCGTCCGGGCGAGGCAGGCCAGGGCCGGCGCCACGACCAGGCCGATACCGGTGGCGAAGGAGGCGACGGTGACGGTGCCGGCGGCGCCCGAGCTGTAGGCAGCGAGCTCGGACTCCGCCCGCTCCAGCTGGGCGAGTACCGCATTGGTGTGCCGGAGCAGGATCTCGCCCGCGGGGGTGAGCCGTACGCCGCGCGCGCTGCGCTCCACCAGCCGGTGGCCGGTCTCCTGCTCCAGAGCGGCGAGCTGCTGGGAGACGGCCGACGGGGTGAGGTACAGCGCGGCGGCAGCGGCCGTCACCGTACGGTGGTCCGCCACCGCACGGAGGATGTGCAGCCGCCGCGCTTCGATCACGCGGACGATTGTCGCATTTCCCGAGGGTGGTGGCCGCAGGCCCGGCGGGGCGGCCCACCGCGAGCAGCCGCCGCCCCCGCACACGGGCACCCGCGCGCCGGCTCCGCGCGGCCGCCGGGGAGTGCCCGGCCGGCCCGCGCGGATGCCGGGGAGTGCCCGGCCGGCCCGCGCGGATGCCGGGGAGGGGGAGCTACGCCGCCAGCTCCGCGCGCGCCGCGACGAAGGCGTCCACCGCCCGGTTCACGTCCTCGGTCGAGTGCGCGGCGGACAGCTGGACGCGGATGCGGGCCTGGCCCTGCGGCACGACCGGGTACGAGAACCCGATGACGTAGACGCCGCGCTCCAGCAGCAGCTCCGCCATGCGTCCGGCGACGGCCGCGTCACCGATCATGACCGGGGCGATCGCGTGGTCGCCCGGCAGCACGTCGAAACCCTCCGCGGTCATCCGGGAGCGGAACAGCGCGGTGTTCTCGGCGAGCTTGTCGCGCAGGTCGCCCGCCGACTCCAGCAGGTCGAGGACCTTGAGCGACGACGCCGCGATGACCGGGGCGAGCGTGTTCGAGAACAGGTACGGGCGGGAGCGCTGGCGCAGCAGCGCGACGATCTCCGCGCGGGCGGCGACATAGCCGCCGGAGGCGCCGCCGAGCGCCTTGCCGAGCGTGCCGGTGATGATGTCGACGCGGTCCATCACGCCGTGCAGTTCGGGGGTGCCGCGCCCGCCGGGGCCGACGAAGCCGACGGCGTGCGAGTCGTCGACCATCACCATCGCGTCGTAGCGGTCGGCGAGGTCGCAGATCTCGCGCAGCGGCGCGAGATAGCCGTCCATCGAGAAGACGCCGTCGGTGACGATGAGACGGCGGCGGGCGTCCTGCGCCTCCTTGAGCTGAGCCTCCAGGTCGGCCAGGTCGCGGTTGGCGTAGCGGAAGCGGCGGGCCTTGGAGAGCCGGATGCCGTCGATGATCGACGCGTGGTTGAGCGCGTCGGAGATCACGGCGTCCTCCGCGCCGAGCAGCGTCTCGAAGACACCGCCGTTGGCGTCGAAGCAGGAGGAGTAGAGGATCGTGTCCTCCTGGCCGAGGAACGCCGAAAGGCGCTGCTCCAGCTCCTTGTGGACCTCCTGCGTGCCGCAGATGAAGCGGACGGAGGCCATGCCGTAGCCCCAGCGGTCGAGCGCCTTGTGGGCGGCGTCGATGACCTCGGGGTGGTCGGCGAGGCCGAGGTAGTTGTTCGCGCAGAAGTTGAGGACCTCGCCGGGGCGGCCGCCCGCGGTGACGTTGACGGTCGCGGACTGCGGGCTGTCGATGACGCGCTCGGGCTTGTGCAGCCCGGCGGCGCGGATCTCGTCGAGGGTGGCGCGCAGGTCGTCGCGTACGGAATCGAACATCTTCAGTTCCTTAGGGAGATCTCAAGCGGTCCAGTCGAGGATGACCTTGCCGCCGCGGCCGCTCGCCGCGTCGTCGAACGCCGTCTCGAAGTCGCGGTAGTCGTACCGGCCGGTGATCACGGGGGCGAGGTCCAGGCCGCCCTCCAGGAGGACGGACATGGCGTACCAGGTCTCGAACATCTCGCGGCCGTAGATGCCCTTGATCGTGATCATGGAGGTGACGATCCGGGACCAGTCGACGGGGAACTCCTGCGCGGGCAGCCCGAGCATGGCGATACGGCCGCCGTGCGTCATGTTGGCGATCATGTCGCGCGTGGCCTCGGGGCGACCGGACATCTCCAGGCCGATGTCGAAGCCCTCGCGCAGCCCGAGCATCTTCTGCCCGTCGGCGATGGTCGCGTCGGCGACGTTCAGGGCGAGACTGACCCCTATCTTGCGGGCGAGCGCCAGACGGTCCTCGCTGACGTCGGTGATGACGACGTTGCGGGCACCCGCGTGCCGGGCCACGGCCGCGGCCATCAGGCCGATGGGCCCGGCCCCGGTGATCAGGACGTCCTCGCCGACGAGCGGGAAGGAGAGCGCCGTGTGGACGGCGTTGCCGAACGGGTCGAAGATCGCCGCGACGTCGAGGTCGACGGGGACCCGGTGCACCCACACGTTGGAGGCGGGCAGGGCCACGTACTCGGCGAAGGCACCGTCGCGCCCGACGCCGAGGCCGACCGTGGCGCGGCACAGGTGACGGCGGCCGGCCAGACAGTTGCGGCACTTGCCGCAGACCAGGTGGCCCTCGCCGCTGACCCGGTCGCCGATCTGTACGTCCACGACGTCGCGCCCGGTCTCGACGACCTCGCCGACGAACTCGTGCCCGACGACGAGCGGCGTACGGATGGCCTGCTGCGCCCAGCCGTCCCAGGCCCGGATGTGCAGATCGGTGCCGCAGATCCCGGTCCTGAGGACCTTGATCAGTACGTCGCCGTGTCCGATGGACGGCTCGGGGACGTCCGCGAGCCGGAGCCCCGGCTCCGCCTTCTCCTTGACCAGCGCCTTCAACGCTACGGCTCCTGTGAGTGAGGTCCCCCTGAGCCGGGCATGCCGAAGAGGCCCGATCCGGGGGGAGGGTGGAATCTCGTAGGAATCTGCCGTACGGCGGCGCTCCCGGTCCATCGAGGTTTTCTTAAGCGCCGCCGCAGCTTTCCTTCATACGCGCATGCGTGCGCGCCCGGACTCCCCCTGCTGCCGACACGCTCAGAGGTCCCTCGTCTGTCCCCGTTCGAAGTAGGCGACCAGCTCCGGGGCGAGCGGCGGCACCTCGCGGGGCGTCCCGCCGTCCCGGAGCGACTCGGTGGCGCGCACCCCGGCCGCCACGGCCATGCGCGCGGCGACCGGGGACGTGTCGGTGGTCCCGCCGTGCCGCGCGAACCGCACGAATTCGTCGACGAGGAGCGGGTCCGCGCCGCCGTGCCCCGCCTCGTCCTGCACGTCCGGCACCGGATACTCGGCATCCGCCTCGGCCCGGTAGCCGGAGCGGCGGGCGTTCCACACCTTCACGACGCCGCCCGGCCCGTCGCCGAAGTTCTCCAGGCGGCCCGCGTCGCCGATGACGGTGTAGTTGCGCCAGTAGTCGGGGGTGAAGTGGCACTGCTGGTAGGTGGCGAGGACACCGTTGTCGAGGCGCAGGTTCACGAGGGAGACGTCCTCGACGTCGACGACCGGGTTGAGCGCGCGCTGGGTGTGCGGCGGCCAGTGCCCGTCGACGGCGAGCCAGTCCTGCGCCTTGGGCTCCCCGGGAGCCCGCCGGTGCGGGTTCGCGCCGTACACCATCAGGTCGCCGAAGGCCTGCACCTGCCGGGCGCTGCCGCCGGCGAGCCAGTGCAGCACGTCGATGTCGTGGGCGCCCTTCTGGAGCAACAGGCCGGTGGTGAAGCGGCGTTCGGCGTGCCAGTCCTTGAAGTAGAAGTCGCCGCCGTATCCGACGAAGTGGCGCACCCAGACCGTCTTGACCTCGCCGATCTCGCCCCGCGCGACGATGTCCCGCATCAGCCGCACGACCGGCATGTGCCGCATGTTGTGCCCCACGTACAGCCGGGTGCCGGTCTCGTACGCGGTGCGCAGGACGTCGTCGCACCGTTCGATGTCGACTTCCAGGGGCTTCTCGACGAAGACCGGTTTGCCGGCCTTCAGGGCGGCGCGGGCGACGTCGGCGTGGGTGTGGTCGGGGGTGAGGACGAGCACGGCGTCGACGCCCGGGTCCTCGATCACCTGCTCGTGGCCGGTGCGGACCACGGCGTCCGGGAAGGCCCGGGCCGCCTCGGTGCGTGCCCGGGCGTCGTGGTCCGCGACGGCCACGATGCGTGAACCCGCTCCCGGCCGGTGGGCGGTGCGGGCGAGGGAGCCGCGCAGTCCGTAGCCGAGGACGCCGAGACGGAGGTCGGTCATGGGGTGCCTTCCTGTGCGTGGACGCGTGAACACGTGGTCGGGAGGAGCCGGTACCGGAGGTGCGGGCGCCGTGAGAGCGAGCACTCCGCTCCCGTGACCTCGGCCCCCACGTACCGTGCCCCACCCTCGGCGCCGGGCACAGAGGGCCGCAGGGACTTTCCGCACTCGTGATCACCCGACGGCCCGCCCGGCCCTCGGAGCCCGGGCCGAGCGAGGGCGGCAAGACAGTAATCGCTTGCTCTCGCTGTCAAGGGACCACGCATACCCGCCACCCTCTCCCCGGTGGACAGCCGTAACGCACGTGCATACGCGCCGCCGTGGACGAGAGCAACACCGCTGCCCTCTTGCAAGGGCACAGCAAACGCTTACATGCTGGCGCCGAGCCCGTCCCCCGAGGAGCAACGGAGCCGTCATGCCCGCACCCCACCTGCCCCTCCCGCCCACCGACCGTGTGCGCTCCCCGTCGACCGGCTGGACCCGCGCCCACTGGGAGACGCTCGCCGACCGGCAGCTGGACGCGCTCGTCCCCTACGCGACACCCGGTTTCGCGCAGTACCGGCTGCCCGGCCGCACCAGCTGGTCGGGAGTCGTGTCGGACGGGCTCGAAGGCTACGCACGGTCCTTCCTGCTGGCCGCGTTCCGGATCGCCGGTGCGTCCGGCGCCGTCGATCCCGGTCTCGTCGAGAGGTACGCCGCCGGGCTGGCGGCGGGCACCGACCCGGACAGCGGCGAGGCCTGGCCCGAACTCACCGACTGCTCCCAGCAGATGGTGGAGGCCGCGTCGATCGCCATCGGCCTGCACGAGACCCGCCCGTGGATATGGGACCGGCTCGGCTCACGGGTGCGGGAGCGGGTCGTGGACTGGTTCTCCGGGTTCGTCGGCGCCCGCACCTGGGACAACAACTGGCGCCTGTTCCAGGTGGTGTCGGAGCAGTTCCTCGCCTCCGTCGGCGCCCCGCACAGCCGCGCCGAGATCGAGGGCGGCCTCGACCGCATCGAGGACTGGTACGCGGGCGACGGCTGGTACACCGACGGCGACGGCCGCAACTTCGACTACTACAACGGCTGGGCGCTGCACCTCTACCCGCTGCTCTGGTCCCGGATGACGGCCGGTGCGGACGGCGGACGCGGCACGGTCTACCGGGAGCGGCTGCACCGGTTCCTCACCACCTACCCGCACTTCTTCGGCGCCGACGGCGCGCCCGTGCACCAGGGCCGCTCGCTGACGTACCGCTTCGCCGCGACCGCACCGGTGTGGATGGGCGCCCTCGCCGACTGCACCCCGCTCGCCCCCGGCCTCACCCGGCGGCTCGCCTCCGGCACCGCGCGGCACTTCGTGGAGCGCGGGGTCCCGGACGACCGGGGGCTGCTGCCGCTCGGCTGGTACGGGACGTTCCTTCCGGCGACCCAGGCGTACTCGGGGCCCGCCTCGCCGTACTGGGCGAGCAAGGCCTTCCTGGGGCTGCTGCTGCCCCCTGAGCATCCGGTGTGGACGGAGCGTGAACTCCCCCTCCCCGTCGAGGAGTCCGACCAGTACACCGCTCTCCCGGCGCCCGGCTGGCTGCTGCACGGCAGTCGGCACGACGGCATCGTGCGGCTCGTCAACCACGGCAGCGACCACCAGGCCGTCGAGGGGCCCGCAGCCGACGATCCGCACTACGCCAAGTTCGGGTACTCGACGGCGACGGCGCCCGACAGCGCGCCGGGCGCCTGGGAGCGCACGGTCGACGGTCATCTGGCCCTGCTCGCGCCGGACGGCACGCCTTCACGCCGCTTGCGCATCCATCCGCTGCGCTGCACGGGCCGCATCGCCGCGTCCCGCCATGACGCCCACCTCCCGGGACAGCGGGAAGGGGTCGCCGTCGAGTCGACGAGCGTGCTGCACGGCCCCTGGGAGGTCCGGGTGCACCGCGTGCGGTGCGCGCCGGCCGCGGTCGCGGTCCGCGAGGGCGGCCACGCGGTCGCGGACACGGCCCGGCCACACGCGGAGCGGGGCCCCGGCTGGGCCATGGCCCGAACCGAGGCCGGGCTCACCAGCGCCGTCGTCGCGCTGCACGGCTTCGACGAGGAGACGGGCGTCGCCCGGGAGGCCGGGGCCAATGCGTTCGGGCCGCACTCGGCGACCCCGTATCTGCGCTCCGGCGACCACCCGGGCGGCGACAGCGTTCATGTCGCCCTGCACGTCCTCACCCGGGACATCGTCCACCCGGATGCCCTGCGCACGGCGGTGCGCTGCGAAGTGGACGGAGACCTGGTGCGGCTCCGCTTCCCCGGCGGCGAGACCGTCGAGGTGTGACGTCAGGTCGCGTGTCTTCCCGTCCCGAACCCGGTGGACTCCCGACCGAGGAGCTGGTCGGCCAGCTCCGCCGCCATCGACTTGATCATGTCGAGCCCGGCCCGCCCCCACGGGCGCGGCTCGACGTCCACGACGCACACCGTGCCGAGCGCGATGCCGGTACGGTCGATGAGGGGCGCCCCGAGGTAGGAGCGGACGCCGAGTTCGTCGACGACGGGGTTCCCGGCGAAGCGGGGGTAGTCGCAGACGTCTTCGAGGACGAGTGCCTTGCGGCGGACGACTACGTGCGGACAGTAGCCGTGGTCGCGGGCCAGATGGCGGCCGAGGCCGCCGTGCCCGGCCGCCGACGCGGCCGCGGTCGTGGCGAGTCCGGCGCCGGAGCGCGTGCGGTCCGGGGTGTGCAGTCCGGCGAAGAACTGGCGGTTCTCGTCGATGAAGTTGACCATGCCGTACGGCGATGCGGCGGCCGAGGCGAGCCGCGCGGCGAACGCGTCGAAGGCCTGCTCCACCCGCTCGCCCACATCGAGACTGCGCAACCGCTCCACCCGGGCGGGTGCGTCCGGATCGGCGGGGGTCAGCAGCAGGCCGCCGGCCGGGTCGACTCTCATGTGTGTGCTCCGTGGCTGGGTGCGGCGTGGGTCGGGGAGTTGGCCAGGAGGTACCTGACGAGCGTCAGCAGGGTCTGGATGGCGGAACTGGAGATCCTCGCGTCGCACTTGACCACCGGCACCTCCGGATCGAGGTCGATGGCACGGCGGACCTCCTCGGCGTCGTACCGGTGGGCGCCGTCGAATTCGTTGACGGCGACGATGAAGGCCAAGCCGCGCTGTTCGAAGAAGTCGACGGCGGCGAAGCAGTCCGCCAGGCGACGCGTGTCGGCGAGGACGACCGCCCCGAGTGCGCCTTCGGACAGCTCGTCCCACATGAACCAGAACCGCTCCTGGCCGGGAGTGCCGAAGAGATAGAGGACGTGCTGCGGGTCGAGGCTGATCCGGCCGAAGTCCATCGCGACGGTCGTCTCGACCTTGTTCTCGATGCCTTCGAGGCTGTCGGTGGCGGCACTGACGGTGGTGAGCAGCTCCTCCGTACTCAGCGGCGCGATTTCGCTGACGGCACCCACGAAGGTCGTCTTGCCGACCCCGAAGCCGCCGGCGACCAGGATCTTCAGCGCGGTGGGGAACGGGTCAGAGCTGTCGTCGTAGTCCATCGAGCACTGCCTCCAGAAGGGACCGGTCAGTGGGGTTGTGGTAGAAGGCGGGCGGTTTGGTGGTGAGGGCGCCGCAGTCGAGGAGGTCGGACAGCAGCACCTTGGTGACGGCCGCGGGGAGTCTCAGATGCGCGGCGATCTCGGCCACCGAGACGGGGGCGCCGCAGAGCTGGAGTGCCTCGGCGTGCTCCGGCCCGAGATAGCCGAAGGGGGTCGTGCCGGTCGCCATGACCTGCGACATCAGGTCGAGCTCGGTGGTGGGCCGGGTGCGTCCGTTGCTGACCGTGTACGGGCGCACCAGTCGGCCGGCCGCGTCGTCGAGCCATGGCCCGTCCTGCGGGGCCGCCACGTTCACGGCCTCATCGCCGAGGATTCGACCACGTGCGCACGCGCCGGGGTGACCAGATAGGGCCGTACGCTCTTGACGAGCATGGTCATCTCGTAGCCGAGGACCGCCGCGTCCGCCTCGCGTCCGGCGAGCACGGCCAGGCAGGTGCCGGAGCCGGCGGTGGAGACGAACAGCAGTGTGGAGTCCAGCTCGACGACGACCTGCCGCACCTCCCCGCCGTCGCCGAAGCGGACGCCGGCGCTTCGTCCCAGCGAGTAGAGGCCGGACGCGAGGGCCGCCATGTGGTCGGCGCTGTCCGGGTCGAGGCCGTGGACGGACTTCACCAGCCCGTCGGAGGACAGCAGCACCGCGCTGCGGGTGTGCGGCACGCGCTGCACCAGGCCGCTCATCAACCAGTCGAGATCGGATACCTGGCCGGTCGGCACATCGCTCGCCATGGTGGATCGACTCCTTGGGTACGAAAGGGCTGCGGGAGCGGAAGGTGGGGGGGTGGGGGCGTTCAGCCGGCGGGTCCGCTCCCGTCGCGCCCGGGCCCCAGGTCGTGTTCGGTGATCGTGTCGAGTGCGGCCTGCGCCTCCGCGAGGCCGATACCGCGCTGGAAGGCGGCCATCAGCCCGGGGTCGTGGTCCACATGACGGTCGGCGTCCTGACGGGTGCCCGGACCGCCCCGCAGCTGCGGGGCGATGTGCTCCTGGGCACGCCGCCTGGGCAGCAGGGGGCGCTCGATGGTGCCGCGTACCACGCCGTTCAGGGGCGTGGGCAGCACACCGGCGTGGGAGTCGGCGGCCGCGCGGTCCTCGGCCCGGACGCCGGGGCGCGCCTCGGACGGGTTGGGCCGGTCGGCGCGGGAGTCCCGCACCGGGAGCGGTGCGAGGCCCGCTCCGCCGGGGCGGGGCGGTGCCGTGTCCTGCCCCGGCAGTGGCTGCAGGGGCACGGGCGGCGCCGGCCGGGCGCGTACGTCGTCGTCGGGGCCGCCCGGCTGCCGGGCGATCGCACCGCCGGGCGTGCCCGGAAGCGTGCCGGGTACATCGGCGGAGGCTCCCGGAAGCGGGATGCGTACGTCTCCGGGGGCTCCCGGCAGCGGGGGCCGGACGGCAGCGGGCCCGCCCTGCCGCCGGCCGCGCGCGTCGACGGGCGCCGCTGCCCGGAATGCCCGCGGGTCCCTCGCGGCGGGGGCAGCGTGCGGCCCCGCCCCCGTGTCCCGTACGTCCTGGAGGGCGGCCGGGGCCGTGGCGTGCGGGTGGACGGCGGGCACGGCGTCGGCCTCCTCGGCGCCGAGGAGGCCCTTCGGCAGGACGACCACGGCCTGGATGCCGCCGTAGATGTTGGTCTGCAGACGCACCGCGACGCCGTGCCTGCGGGCCAGTTGGGAGACCACGAACAGACCGATCCGGCCGTCCTGGAGCAGGCTTGCGACATCGACCTTGTCGGGGTCGGCGAGCAGCGCGTTCATGGTGTTCTGCTCGGCGACGGGCATCCCGAGGCCGCGGTCCTCCACCTCGACGGCCAGCCCCGAGGTGACGCCGTTGACACGGATCAGCACCTGGGTGTGCGGGGCGGAGAACACCGAGGCGTTCTCGACGAGTTCGGCGAGCAGGTGCACGACGTCGGCGACGGCGTGGCCGCGCAGGGTGCCGTCGATCGGCGGCACGAGTTTGACCCGCGAGTAGTGCTCGACCTCGGCGGTGGCCGAGCGCAGCACCTCCATCATGGAGACGGGGCTGCTCCACTGGCGGCGGGAGACGGCGCCGCCGAGCACAGCGAGGTTCTCGGCGTGGCGGCGGATACGGGTGGCGAGGTGGTCGACCGAGAACAGGCCCTTGAGCAGGTCGGGGTCCTCGATCGAGTTCTCCAGGTCGTCGAGGATGGAGATCTCGCGGTGCACCAGGGACTGAAGGCGCCGGGCGAGGTTGACGAAGACCTCGACCTTGTGTTCGCTGCGGGCGTGGCCGGACAGCTGGGCCGCCTGGACGACGGCGCCGACGGCGGCGTCCTGGGCGCGCGTCAGCTCGGCGGCGAGCAGATCGAAGTCGTCGCCGTCGGCGGGGCGTGCGGGGGTGCGACGGGCGGGCGGCGGGTCGCCGCGGCGCAGGCTCTCTACGAGGCCGCGCAGCTCGGCCTGGCCGCGTGCGCTGGAGCGGCGCAGCGCGTTCACACGGTCGCGCAGCGCCCTGGCGGTGCGGTCGGCGGCGATGGCGGCCGTGGCGAGTCCGGCGAGGGCGACGCCGCCGGAGCCGGCGAGGACCGCCCAGAGCACGGGGCTCGGGTGCGCGGCCGTCGAGCGCACGGTGAACAGGACGGCGGCGCCGGCGCACAGGGAGACCGCGAGCGCGGGAAGTACGGCGATGCGCAGGAGCTGGGTGCGTATGTGGGTCTCGGGAAGTGGGGGGACGGTGCGGCCGCCCGGCCTGCCGTGCCGTCCGCCCTCACGGCGGTCGGTTCGCGCGGCCGGGGCGCGAAGGTGAGACATCGGTTTCCTCGTACGGTCCGTCGGGACTCCTGCGGCGCGACAGGGCATGCGGCATCGCAGACCGGCGCGGCGAAGGGGTCGGTTCATGATCCCTGCGTTGCCCGGCGGCCACACACAGTAGTCGTCAACCCATCACCTTCGGCGGGCAGTTGATGAACTCCAACACCCAACATCCCGCTGTGGTATGAGGGTTCGCACGGCAGACCGAATAGATGCGTGGGACATCTGTTCGCGGTGCGTATATGCGGGTCGGCTGTGCGGAGTCGGGTGCACGGGGTCCGCGCAGCGCGCGAGCCCTCGGTGCTCCGTGCTCGGTACTCCGTGGTCCGCGCTCGGTGCTCGGTGCTCCGTGCTCGGTACTCCGTGGTCCGCGCTCGGTGCTCGGTACTCCGTGCTCGGTACTCCGTGCTCCGTGCGGGAGGCTTGTGTTCCACGGAGCGGGTTTCGCCCGGGGAGCATCCGCGTGCGACGCGGCCGGGCTCCGGGGGGCGCGCAGGGCACCCGTGTGCGACACGGGACATCGCGCGGACGGGGTGCCCGCATGCGGATACGACTGCGGGCCGACCGTGGTGTCCGGTCGGCCCGCAGTGCGATGTCCGTCGGCGCTCAGCCCACGACGGGCGCCGCCTCCGGTTCACCCGTGTCGTCGGAGGCGGAGCCGGCCGTCCGGCCGGCGGGCGCGGCCTCCGGCCGTTTCGGCCAGCCGCCGGCCGGTGCTACGGCGACCGGCCGCCACCAGGGCTCGGCCGGTACATCGGCGGCCGTGGGCTCGAAGGGCTGTCCGGGGCGCGGCAGTGCGAGAGCGGCACCGGCACGCCCCGCCGCCGCGAGGGTGCCTTCACCGGGCTCGGCCCACGGGTGCGGCGCCAGGTTGAAGGTGCCCCAGTGGATCGGCAGCATCACTCCGGAGGGACGCCCGCCCTGGAGGTCGAGATGGGCGCGCATACCCTCCTCGGGGGTCATGTGGATGTCCGGCCAGAAGTCGCTGTACGCGCCGATCTGGATCATCGTCGCGTCGAACGGCCCGTGCTCCGCACCGATGTCCAGGAAGCCGGGGAAGTAGCCGGTGTCGCCGCTGTGGTAGATGCGGTGTTCGTCGCCCGCGACGACCCAGGACGCCCATAGCGTGTGCTGCTGGTTGCGCAGCCCGCGTCCGCAGAAGTGGCGGCCGGGCGTGGCCGTCAGCTTCAGGCCGGCGATGTCGGTGGACTCGTTCCAGTCCAGTTCGCGCAGCCGCCCGGCGGAGACGCCCCAGCGCTCCAGGTGGGCGCCCACGCCGAGCGGCACCGCGAACACGGTGTCCGTACCGGCGAGGCTCTTGATCGAGGGAAGGTCGAGATGGTCGTAGTGGTCGTGCGAGATGACGACCGCGTCGACCGGGCCGAGCGCGGCGAGCGGCACGGGCACGGGGTGCAGCCGCTTGGGGCCGACGAAGGCGAAGGGCGAGCAGCGCTCGCCCCAGACGGGATCGAAGAGCACCCTTCGGCCGTCGATCTCGGCGAGCACGCTGGAGTGCCCCATCCAGGTGAGTCTGAGGCCGGTCGCCGGGGGCTTGGCGATGTCCGCGAGCAGGGTGGGGTGCACCGGGACCGTGCCCGCCGGACCGCGCCGGGCGCGTGCCTCCTTCTCGAAGTAGACCTTCGCGAATTCCAGCGTCGAGCCCGTCGGCCGGGTGCGCGCCCCGACCGGGTTCTGGAACGACCCGTCGGCGAAGTTCGGCGACCTGCGGATCCGCTCCAGCCGGTCGCCGGCCGGGTCGGCGCCGAACGCGGCGGGCCGCAGCGAGCGAAGTCCGGAGGTCAGGGAACGGCGTCCGGTCACGGTGCCTCCTGAGGGAATCGGGTCGGGCATCCCATTATGTGGCGGGCCGGCGGCGCACGGGATACCGGCTCCCCCTTGTGCGACGCCCGTCACAGCGGGGCGGGCCGGTCCGGGAGATGTCGCGTTCCCGGGCCCTCTTCGTCGTACGGGTGACAGCGCATCGGAACGCACGGGAGGCGGCTCCCGTCGCCCGTATCCCGCCCGCCCCTCCCCGGGCCCGCTTCGTCCGCCTGCATCCGCTTCGTGGAGCGGTGCTCCAGGTGCGTGTACGGGACCGTCCCGGACCCGGCGAAGGCGCCCGCCCACCGGCCGCGGGCGCTCCGGGCGGATGGTGACCGCCGCCCGGGCCGAAATGGTGACCGTCGCGGCGATCGGCCGCTCGGGGTGCATGGACTTCGGCTCCTGCGATCTGCGGGGCGCCGAGGCCGGGTGCGGTCCCCGCCTTCCCGGGCGCGCGGGCTCCGGGGCGCCGGGTGAACGGCCCCGCGGGGTGTGCGCCTTGCGGGACCGCCCCGCGCTGTCCGCGTGCGGGGCGAGGATCTAATGTTTGCCCGTGGCAAGAGTCCGGTTGAGCGTGGCCGAGCGGCGTGAGGAGCTGCTGCGTGCCGCCGTCGAACAGATCGAGGCGCGGGGCGTGGCGGCCGTCCGTATCGCCGATGTCGCCGCCCGTCTCGGTGTGAGCAACGCCCTGGTGCTCTACCACTTCTCGACGAAGGAGAAGCTCGTCGCGGAGGCCTTCGCGTATGCGGCCGAGGGTGACCTCGCGCATCTGCGCAAGCTGCTGGGCCGGCGCACCTCGGCGGTGCGCCGGCTGCGGGCCGCCGTGCGCTGGTACGCCCCGACCGGTCCCGCCAAGGGCTGGCGGCTGTGGATCGAGGGCTGGGCGGCGGCGCTGCGGGAGCCTGCGCTGCGCGAGGTGGCCCAGGACCTCGACCGGCAGTGGAAGGCCGCGCTGACGGAGGTCGTCGCCGAGGGGGTCGCGGGCGGCGAGTTCCACTGCCCGGACCCGGTGTCGACGGCCCTGCGCCTCACGGCCTTCCTGGACGGCCTCGCCGTGCAGATGACGGCGTACCGGGGTGCGCTCTCGCAGGCCCGCATGCGGGACTGGGTCGACGAGGCGCTCGCCCGGGAACTGGGCCTGGACCGGGCGGATCTGACGGCGACCGCCCGTTGACAGCCGTCCGCGGGCACACCTACAGGGGCATCAGGTCCGGCCGCTTGGCCTCGACGTGGTCGCCGGACGACTCGCCGCGCAGCCGGCGTCCGATCCACGGCACCAGGTAGTCGCGCGCCCAGTGGATGTCGTCGCGGCGTACCTCAAGGGTGCCGCGCGGCGGCAGCGGCGGCCAGGGCTGGTCCGGGTCGGCGGGCACGTCGAGCCCGAGGACCTGGCCCGCGCGCAGCGCGACCCTGGTGTGCCCCTCGGCCGAGAGGTGCAGCCGGTCGTCGTCCCAGGCCCTGCGGTCCTGCACGGTCCTGAGGGACCACAGGTCGAGGACGGGGCAGCCGTACCGGTCGGCGATGGCACGGACGTGGCCGTTGTAGGTGGCGATCCTCCCGCGCAGGTGCTTGAGCACGGGGACGCCCCGGGTGTCGAAGCCGGTGGTCACCATGACGGTGCCGACGGCGGAGGAGAGGTCGGCCACGGCCCGCTCGAAGCGTTCGGCGACCTCGTCGGGGTCGGTGCCGGGGCGGATGATGTCGTTGCCGCCGGCGCAGAACGTCACCAGGTCCGGGGCGAGTTCCTTGGCCCGCGGCACCTGGTCCGCGACGATCTGGTCGAGGAGCTTGCCGCGCACGGCGAGGTTGGCGTAGCGGAAGGTGTGTTCGGGAAGCCGGTCGTCCAGCAGGACGGCCAGCCGGTCGGCCCATCCCACGAAGCGTCCGTCGGGGCCGGGGTCTCCGACGCCCTCGGTGAAGCTGTCGCCGAGGGCTGTGTAGGACCTGTAGGTGTCACTGGTGAGGGATGTCGACTCTGCTGCCACGTCCGTACATCCTTCACCTTCCTAAGTGACCTACGCCACCGTAGGAAGGGGTTGACGCCTGGTGAGATACGCCACCGTCCGAGATGCGCCCGATCCGGAATAGATCGGCGACCTCGTGAACACGTGGGGGCCGCACCCCTGTTGGAGGGTGCGGCCCCGCGTGATCGGCTCGGTCCGTCAGGAATCCGAGCCGGTCCGGATGGTGCCCGGGTGCCGGGTCAGACGCCCACGCCGTGGGCACGCAGGTAGGCCAGCGGGTCCACGTCGGAGCCGTAGTTGGGCGTGGTACGGATCTCGAAGTGCAGGTGCGGTCCGGTGACGTTGCCCGTGGCCCCGGAGAGGCCGAGCTGCTGGCCCGCGACCACGGTCTGGCCCGCGGAGACGGCGAGCTGCGACATGTGGGCGTACTGGGCGTACATGCCGTCGGCGAGCCGGATGACGATCTGGTTGCCGTACGCGCCGCCCCATCCGGCGCTGACGACGGTGCCCGCGCCGACGGCCTTGAGCGGGGTGCCGGTCGGCACCACGAAGTCGACGCCGGTGTGGTAGCCGCTGGACCACATGGCGCCCGCCTTGTGGTACGGCGTGCCGATGGTGGCACCGGTGACGGGGAGCACGAAGCCGGTCGCGGTGGTGGCCGCGGCGTCGGTGGCGTCGGCCACCTTCGACGCGGCGCGGGCGACGGCGGACTCGGCGGCGGCGGGCTTGGGCGCGGACTTGGGCACGGAGGCAGGCTTGGGCGCGGACTTGAGCGCGGCGGCAGGCCTGGGTGCGGTGGCGTGGGCTCCGACGACCAGCTTCAGGCCCGGGTGTATCAGCGCCGGGTCGGCGCCGACGGCCTTCCGGTTGTCCGCGTAGAGCCGCTGCCAGCCGCCGACGACATGCCGGACATCGGCGATCCTCGCGAGGCAGTCGCCCGCCTTCACCGTGTAGACCGCGGGGGCGGCCTGTGGGGCGGTGACGACGGTCCTGGGGGCGGCCTGTGGGGCGACGGTCCCGGGGGCGGCGGCGTGCGCGCCGGTGGCACCGAGGAACGGCAGCGCGAGCGCGGCACCACCCGTGCCGGCGACGGCGAAACGGCGGGTGAATCGCAGGGACTTCGGACGGCGGTGTTTACCCTTCGCGGGCATGGCGAATTCCTCTCCGGTGCCTGCGAGGTGAGCTGTCGGGTTCGGGCGGAGGCGCCCGGCCGCCTTTGCAGGTGCGGCTTCACCCCGAGCCGGCCCGGCGACCCGGGCGGCGAACTACCTGCGGATCCCACGCTCCTGCCGTGCACGGGTGAGTGCGGTTGTCCGGACGGCGGCAGGACTCGGCGTTCCATCCGGCTGAACGGGAACGTAAGCGAGTGCGAATGTCCGGGACAAGGGATGAATTCCCTTTTGTTTCGCCTTGCTTGATCCTTTCCGGAAATTACGGTCACATTCCACACGGAAACGATCTCCACGCGTGCGCCAACACCGTTGGGGCGACAGGGGCATTGCCCGGCGGAGATCGCCGCGCACCGCCACGACTATGACGCTGCTCACGACGGCGGTCTCATGATGGCCTATTTCAGGGCTAGTTCCAGCAAAAGGCGCAATTCGGTCAAATAAGACAGAAGCGGAAAATGGCCGCGTCCATGTCTCCCCTGAGGCCGGTGTCCAGTCCGTGGTGCAGCAGCACCGCACCCCGGTGCACCGCCCCGGTGTCCCGGCACCGGTACTCCGCGTCCGGCCGGAGCCCCCGCAGCCGCACCGGCGCAACCGGCTCCCCGTACGACTGCGCGGGCAGCCAGGCGAGCACGACGGCGTCGTCCCCGTGGACGTACTGGACCGCTGCCGGCCCGTCCCCCGGCGGGCGCAGACGGTAGAGATCGCCGCGCTGCACCACCGGGCGGATCTCCTTGTAGAGGTCCACCCAGCGCCGGGCCTCGGCCAGCTCGTCGTCGGTCCACCGGGTGAGGTCGCCGCCCACCCCGAGCACCCCGGCCATGGCGCCGACGAAGCGGAAGCGCATGCTGCTGACCCTGCCGTTGAGCTGCACGTTCGGGCTGTCCGTGACCCAGGCGGCCATCACCCGCGCCGGGTGCAGCTGGCTGAAGCCGTGCTGGATGGCGAGCCGGTCGACCGGGTCCGTGTTGTCGGAGGGCCACACCTGGTCGGTGCGCGCCAGGATGCCGAGGTCGACCCGGCCGCCGCCGCCGGAGCAGGACTCGAAGGCGACGGCCGGGTGGGCGGCGCGCAGCCGGTCCAACAGGGCGTACAGGGCATGCACATGCGCGTTCCAGAGCTTCTGGGGGTACGGCTCCCCCGGCCATCCCGGATCGGTGAAGCAACGGTTGAAGTCCCATTTCACGTAGTCGACGGGCGCGCTCCTCAGCAGGGCGTCGAGACGCTCCCACAGGTGCTCCTGGACGTCCCGGCGGGCGAGGTTCAGCACCAGCTGATGGCGGAACTCGGTGCGGGCGCGGCCCGGCATGTGCTGCACCCAGTCGGGGTGGGCGCGGTAGAGAGCGGAGTCCGGATTGACCATCTCCGGCTCGACCCAGAGCCCGAACTGCATGCCCAGTGCGTGCACCGCGTCGGCGAGGGGTTCCAGGCCGCCGGGGAAGCGGTCCGGGTTCGGGGTCCAGTCACCGAGCCCGGCCCGGTCGCCGGTCCGCGCGCCGAACCAGCCGTCGTCGACCACGAACAGCTCCACGCCCAGGGCCGCCGCCCGGCGGGCGAGAGCCAGCTGCTGCTCCTCGCCGATGCCGAAGCCGGTGGCCTCCCAGGAGTTGTAGAGCACCGGCCGGTCCCGCCCGGCACCGGGAACGACGTGCGCCCGCTGGTACGCGTGCCAGGCGCGGCTCGCCCCGCCGAAGCCGCCGTCGGTCCACAGGCCCGCGAAGACGGGCGTGACGTACTCCTCGCCGGGCGCCAGCAGCCACTGGCCCGAGTCGTCGTGCCCGGTGCCCCCGGTGATCTGGACCGCCCCGTCGGGGATCTGCTGCACGGCGATCCGCCATGACCCGGACCAGGCGAGCGCACAGCCGTACACCTCGCCGTGCTCCTCGGTCGCCGTCCCCTCGGCGTCCAGCGCGACCCACGGCAGATGCTGGTGACCGGTGTGCCCGCGCCGGCTGCCGACGACCTTCTCGCCGGGGGTCAGCTCGCAGCGCACGAGGCGCGTCTCGGCCGCCCAGCGCCCGTGCAGCTGGGTCAGCCGCCACCGGTCGCGGTGCGGCAGGGTCCACGTGGCGGAGTCGGCGCGCAGCAGCTCCAGGGACGGGTCGCCGGTGCCGCCCTCGTGGCGCAGGACGGCGGAGCGCTCCACGACGTCGTCGCGCATCGCGTACCGCAGGGTGATCGCCAGCCGGTGCACGTCGTCGGCGAAGTGCAGCCGCAGCACGTCCCCCTCGGCCGTCGAGCCGCGGTGGCGCCACCGGGTTCCGCGCACCTCGGCGGTCCGGACGGACAGGGCGGGTCTGACGAAGCGGGGACCGCCCTCCACCGGATACTCCTCGCGGCCGTCCAGCGGCGACTCGAAGGGCCACGGCCGGGGCAGGGGCGCGGCGGCGAGGGCCTCCGCGTCGGCGAGGGCGATCCGCGGCCCCCAGTGGAGGTGCAGCAGCTCGTCGGCGTCCGTGAGCCGGAGCGCGTAGCTGCTGGTGGGGCCCGCGAGGAGCCACGTACGACCGTCCTTGCCGACCTCGATCATCAGGCCCCCGCAGAGTCGGACACATCCGCTCGGACCCGCACATCATCGGGGGTGGATGCCGGGCGGACAACGGTTCGGGCGCAGATGATTGCCCCAGGAATCCATGTCGTATCGTCGAGGGACGTCTCGCCGACGAGCGGCGTCGATGCGGGCGGAAGAGCGGGAGGAGCCTCACGTGACGCAGCAGGTGCCGTCGACCGAGCCGGAACTGGCCGGAGTGCGCAACTTCCGCGATGTGGGCGGTCTGCCGACCGCGGACGGGCGCCGGGTGCGGGCCGGTCAGCTCTTCCGCAGCGGCCACCTCGCGCACGCCACCACCGAGGACGCCGCGTTCCTGTCCTCCCTCGGGCTGCACACGATCTTCGACTTCCGCAATGCCGCCGACCGGAAGCTGGAGGGCCCGGACGTCGATCTGCCGGGCGTGCGCAACGTGAACCTGCCGTTGAGCGACCCGGCGGACGGCGCCGAGTTCTGGAAGATGGTCAGGGACGGCGATCTGCCGCAGCTGCGGTCCATACTCTCCGACGGCCGCGGGGCCGGCCGCATGATCGCCTCGTACCGCACGATCATCACGCAGCGCACCGCCGAGCACAGCCGCGTGCTGCACGACATCGCCGGGGACAGCGTGCCGGTGCTGATGCACTGTGCGGCCGGCAAGGACCGTGCGGGCCTGTCGGTCGCCGTGACCCTCCTCGCCCTGGGCGTCGAGCGCGAGGCGATCCTCGCGGACTACCTGGAGTCGAACGCGGCGCACCGGCGCTACAAGGTCCACCGCAGCAGCACATCGCCCGACGCCCTGTCCCCGGAGGTCATGGAGCTGCTGAGCCCCCTCTTCGACGCCCGGGCCGAGTACCTGGCGGCGGCCTTCGCCACGATCGAGGAGAAGTGGGGCCGGGTCGACACCTACCTGGAGAAGGGGCTGAAGCTCGCCCCCGAGACCCGGGAACGGCTTCGCGAGCGGCTGCTCGACTGAGCCCGGCGGCTGCGTCGCGGCCCGGCGGCTACTTGGCGCCCACCTCGAACAGCAGGTAGACGAACGCCGCGAAGAGGTGTCCGACGGCGATGTAGATGATGAGCCGGATCCACAGGGCCCGCGGGAACTTCTCCTCCATCGAGCGGCGCGCGGGCTCCTGGGACCGGGGCTGCGAGTGCTGGGTCATCGGGTCTCTCCCGGGCTCGGGTGGCCCGCCGCCGGGCCCAGGCACAGCGTGGCCGTGGGGCTCTGCAGCAGGGTGTGGACGAACAGCAGGTCCGCCCCGCCGCGATCGGCGGCGGCGATGCGGTGCGGCGTCAGCGAGTCGAAGTGCGCGCTGTCACCGGGGCCGAGGGCGTGCGCGGTGTCACCGAGCCGCAGCCGCAGCTGCCCCCGCAGGACGTACAGCCACTCCTCGCCGGGGTGGACGCGCACGATGTCCCCCTGCGCCCCGTACGGGACGTGGACCCGCAGGGCCTGCATCCCGCGTCCCGGGGCGCCCGCCTGCCAGTAGGTCCAGCCGCCCGCACGGGTCGGCTCCATGGCGGCGGCGCTCACGACCGCGTCCCGGTCGGCGACGGTCTCGCCGAGCAGTTCGGAGACCGTCGTACCGTAGGTGCGGGCGAGTGCGAGCAGCATCGGCAGCGAGGGCTGGCGATGGGCGGTCTCCAGACGGGACAGGTGCGCCGGTGACAGCCCCGCGGCCTGCGCGGCTGCCTCCAGCGTCAGCGCCGCGCGCCGGCGCAGCTCACGCAGCCGGGGCGCGACCGCGGTCAGTTCGCCGGGGCCGGAGGTCCCGGGGTCGGACGGCCGCGCGCCCTCGGACTCCTGTCCCGGGGGCCACGCCTCCGAAGGGTCGTGCTCGGAAGGGCTCATGCCTCGATTGAGCCAGAGCTGTGCCTCCTGGGCAAATTTCTTACCCAGGAGGCAAAATCGCGCGCGGCCGGTTGCGGGACGGGCCCGGCGGGGACGCGGCCCGCGCGGTGCGGGTCGTCGCCCGGTCAGCGGTTGGCGACCGCCTGCTTCACCAGGGTCCTGCCGAAGTCCCAGATCAGCCCGCCGCCGCTGTGTGCGTCGTCCATGACGGCCGTGAACGCCTCCACGAAGCGGTCCGCATCCTCCTCGGACAGGACGAGCGGCGGGATCAGCTTGATGACCTCAAGGTGATCGCCGGACACCTGCGTGAGGATGCGGTGCCGCTGGAGCAGCGGGACGACGACCATCTGCGCGAACAGCCCCTTGCGGGCGGTCTGCAGCATGGTCCAGCGGCTGCGCAGCTTGAGCGAGTTCGGCCGCCCGAACTCGATGCCGATCATCAGACCGCGCCCACGCACCTCGCCGAGCAGCTCGTACTTGTCCACGAGCGCCGCAAGGCGCGACTTCAGGGACTCGCCGACCGCACGGGCGTGGGCCACGGTCCGGTCGCTCTCCATGACCGACAGCACGGCGAGGCCCGCCGCCATGGCCTGGGCGTTGGCACCGAAGCTGGCCGAGTGGACCAGGACCCGGTCCATCGACGAGTAGACCTTCTTGAAGATCCAGTCCTTGCCGAGCGTGGCGCCCACCGGTACATAGCCCCCGGACAGCGCCTTGGCCACGCAGACCAGGTCCGGCTCGACGCCGTCGTCGTGCTGGTAGGCGTAGAAGTCGCCCGTGCGGCCGAGGCCGGTCTGCACCTCGTCGGCGATGAGGAGCGCCTTGTGCCGGTGCAGGAGGTCCTGTGCGGCGCGCAGATACCCGGACGGGGCCTCGTGGACGCCCTTGCCCTGGATCGGCTCGACGATGAGCGCGGCCACGTCGCCCTGCTTCAGCTCGCGGGCCAGCGCGTCGAGGTCGCCGAGCGGGACGGCCGTGTCGGGCAGCAGCGGCGCGAAGCCGTCGCGGAAGCCGGTCTCGCCGTTGACGGACAGCGAGCCCGTGGTGAGCCCGTGGAAGGCGTGTGCGCAGTACAGGACGCGCGGCCTGCCGGTGGCGTAGCGGGCGAACTTCAGGGCGGTCTCGACGGCCTCCGTGCCGCTGTTGCCGAAGAAGACGCGGTCCAGGTGCGGGCTGTGCGCCAGCAGCCGCTCCGCGAGCAGCCCGGGCAGCGGCTGGCAGTCGAAGCGGGTGAGGTCGGCGAGGGAGGCGTCGAGGACGTCGTGCAGCGCCTTGCGGACCACCGGGTGGTGGCGGCCCAGGCCCATCACGCCGAACCCGGCGAGCATGTCCAGGTAGTCGTTGCCGTCCTCGTCCCAGAAGTGTGCGCCCTCGGCCCGCTCGTAGACCTTGTCGAAGCCGATGGTGTGCAGCATCCGGGGCAGCTGGTGGTTGAGGTACTTGGCGTGCAGCTCGTACCGCTCGCCGCCCCGCTCGGCGAGCAGTGCGCCGAGGTCGAACTCCGTGCTCATTCCTGCTTCTCCTTGACTGCCGGGCTGCCGCTGATCCGCCCTGCGATCTCGACGGGCGTCAGCCCGATGTCGGCCAGCACCTCGCCGCGCTTGGCGTGGGCCAGGAACTGCTCGGGGATGCCGAACCGCCGCACCGGCACGTCGACGTCGGACTCGCCGAGCGCGAGCGCGACCGCGGCGCCGACGCCTGCGGCCCGGCTGTTGTCCTCGACCACCGCGACGAGGCGGTGCCGCGCGGCGAGGGCCGGGAGGGCCGGGTCGACGGGCTTGACCCACCGCGGGTCGACGACGGTGCAGCGGACGCCGCGCTCCCGGAGCAGCTCGGCGGTCTGCAGGCAGACGGGTGCCATGACGCCGACGGCGACGAGCAGCACGTCGGGCGACTCCTCGCGCAGGAGGACGTCCATTCCGCCGATCCGGTCGAGCGCCGGGATCGCGGGTCCCGCCGACTCCTTGGGGAACCGCAGCAGCGTCGGGGCGTCGTCGACCGTGACCGCCTCGCGCAGCTGGGCGCGCAGCTGGTCGGCGTCGCGCGGCGCGGCGATGCGCAGCCCGGGGACGACCTGGAGGACCGACATGTCCCACATGCCGTTGTGGGACGGTCCGTCGACGCCGGTCACGCCGGCCCGGTCCAGGACGAAGGTGACGCCGCAGCGGTGCAGGGCGACGTCCATGAGCAGCTGGTCGAAGGCGCGGTTGAGGAAGGTGGCGTAGACGGCGACGACCGGGTGCAGCCCGCCGGTCGCCAGGCCGGCCGCGGAGACGACGGCGTGCTGCTCCGCGATCCCGACGTCCCACACCCGGTCGGGGAAGCGCTCGGCGAACTTCGTGAGCCCGACCGGGTGCAGCATCGCCGCGGTGATCGCCACGACGTCCTCGCGCTCCGCCCCGAGCTCGGCCATCTCGTCGCCGAACACGGAGGTCCACGACGGGCCGCCCGACGGCGCCAGCGGCTCACAGGTCAGCGGGTCCATGACGCCGACGGTGTGGAAGCGGTCCGCCTCGTCCGCGAGGGCGGGCTCGTAGCCGCGGCCCTTCTCGGTGAGGCAGTGCACCAGGACCGGGCCGTGGAAGCGCCTGGCCCGGCGCAGTGCCGACTCGACGGCGCCGATGTCGTGGCCGTCGATCGGGCCGACGTACTTCAGGCCCAGGTCCTCGAACATGCCCTGGGGCGCGAAGGCGTCCTTGAAGCCCTTCTTCGCCCCGTGCAGGGACTCGTACAGCGTCCGCCCGACCACGGGGGTGCGCTGGAGGACGTCCTTGCCCCAGGCGAGGACCCGCTCGTATCCGTCGGTGGTGCGCAGCGTGGCGAGATGGTTGGCGAGGCCGCCGATGGTGGGGGCGTAACTGCGCTCGTTGTCGTTGACGACGATGATGAGCGGCCGGTCCTTGGCGGCGGCGATGTTGTTGAGCGCCTCCCAGGCCATCCCGCCGGTGAGTGCCCCGTCGCCGATGACGGCGACCACATGGCCCCGGTCCCCCTGCACCTGCCGCGCCTTGGCGAGCCCGTCGGCCCAGCCGAGCGCGGTCGAGGCGTGGCTGTTCTCGATGACGTCGTGCTCCGACTCCTCGCGCGAGGGGTAGCCGGACAGGCCGCCCTTGCCGCGCAGCTTGGAGAAGTCCTGCCGGCCGGTCAGCAGCTTGTGGACGTAGCTCTGGTGGCCGGTGTCCCACAGGATGCGGTCGACGGGCGACTCGAAGACCCGGTGCAGCGCGATGGAGAGCTCCACCACCCCCAGGTTGGGTCCGAGGTGGCCGCCGGTCCTGGCGACGGCGTGGATCAGGAACTCCCGGATCTCCTCCGACAGTGTGTCGAGTTGTTCCTCGGACAGCGCCTTCAGGTCGCGCGGCCCCCGGATGCTCTCCAGAATCGTCACGCTCGGGCCCCCTCTCGGTACGGACTGGACGTGCTGTGCGTGTGGTGCGCGGGTTCAGCCGACGGTGACGGCGGGTGCCCCCGGTATCCCGCCGTCCTTCTCCATCTGCTCGGCGAGCTTCATCGCCTCTTCGATGAGGGTCTCGACGATCTTCGACTCGGGCACGGTCTTGATGACCTCGCCC
>NZ_JBSFDP010000033.1:0-74932 GCF_053593975.1 Streptomyces sp. NPDC002004 | reverse complement strand
TCCGAACCCGGAAGCTAAGCCTCACAGCGCCGATGGTACTGCAGGGGGGACCCTGTGGGAGAGTAGGACGCCGCCGAACAAATTTTGAGAAGAGCTGGTCCCTGAACGAGAGTTCAGGGACCAGCTCTTTTTTGTTGTGCGCCGCCTTTGTTGTGCGTCACCTGCCGTTCACGTCGCGCGACGAACATCCGTTGCCATGGGCACAGTGGGAATGCTGCGAGCAGCAGGCATCGGAGCCGGGGACGAGGTCGTCGTGCCGGCGTTCGGCAACGTCGAGGTCGCTGAGGCGGTCGTCGAGGCCGGCGCCCTGCCCGTCTTCGCCGACATAGACGGTGGAACGTACTGCCTCGACCCCCAGGCCGTCACCTCGGTCGTGAACCCCCGAACCGCCGCGGTCATCGTGGTCCACCGGTTCGGCCGGCCCGCCGACACGACCCGGCTTCGGGAGCTCGGACAGCGACACGGCCTCCTCGTGCTGGAACACGGCGAGTCGGACGCGCCGTACGACGAGGTCGCGCAGCGGCGCGAGCGGGCCGCGTACCTCGACGGACGGCTCACCGGCGTCATCACGCCGGACGGCGGCGAAGGGCACACCTACCAGCAGTACGTCGTGCGGGTACCGGGCAACGGGCGGCCTGACCGGGACGCCTTCGCCCGTGCCGTACGGGCGCGCGGAGTCGACTGCCGCGTACCCGTGAAGACGCCCGTGCACCGGCTGCCCGGATTCCGGCGGAGCGTGTTCCTGCCCGAGACCGAGCGGGCCGCCGACGAGACGCTGACGCTGCCCGTCGACGCCTCGCTGACGCGGCGGGAGATGCAGCGGATCGTCTCTGCGTGCAATGCACTCGGCGGGCTGCTGCAGCCGGCTCCCGCCTTCTAGACGGGCCCTTCTCCGTCCGGGGTCCGCTTCCGCCCTCCCTCGGGAACCCGGACCCGAGTTCCATGGGCAGTGGTTCGGAGCACCGTCGTGTGCAGGGTATGATTCTTTTCGTTGCCGCGCGGGAAACCGCGATGGGAACAGGCCCCTATAGCTCAGTCGGTAGAGCGTCTCCATGGTAAGGAGAAGGTCAACGGTTCGATTCCGTTTGGGGGCTCGGTAGTTGAGAAGGTCCTCACCCGAAAGGGTGGGGACCTTTTTCGTGTGAGGCGTGCGCTTGTCCGTGTGCCCGGCGCGAGAACGCCCCGGGCACACGACCCGGGGCTCAGTCCTTCTGCAGCCCCGGGACCCGCATCGCAAGAATCGCCATGTCGTCCGACGGGGCATCCGACGCAAAGCGTTCCACGGCGCGCATGATGCGTGCCGCCACGGCGCCGGCCGTCAGACCCGTACAGGTGCTCAGGACGTCCGCGAGGCCGTCGTCGCCGAGCATCCGGGTTCCCTCGCGACGCTCGGTCACACCGTCCGTGACGCACAGCAGCACATCGCCCGGGTCGAGGGTGACGCGCTGCTCGTACAACTCCAGGTCGTCCATCACACCGAGCAGCGGCTGTGGCTCGGCCGCGGGCTCCACCGAGCCGTCCTGCCGCAGGCGCAGCGGGAGCGGATGGCCCGCGCAGACCACCTTGAGGACGGCGCTGCCGTCCTCCTGGGGCCACAGCTCGCCGTACAGGAGCGTCAGGAACCGGCTGCGGGCGCCCTCGTCGAGGATCGCGGCGTTCAGGCGCTCCAGGACCGCAGGACCGCCGAAGCCCTCACGGGCCAGCAGCCGCAGGGCGTGGCGGGCGAGGCCCGTGACGGCCGCGGCCTCGGGGCCCGTGCCGCAGACGTCGCCGATCGCGAACCCGTAGGCGCCGTCCCGGATGGGGAAGAGATCGTAGAAGTCTCCGCCGACCTCGTTGCCCTCGCCGGCCGCGCGGTAGATGACCTCGACCTCGACGCCCGGGACGTGCGGCAGCTCCGGGGGCAGCAGGCTGCGCTGGAGGGACTGGCTGATGGCCGTGCGCTCCGAGTACAGGCGGGCGTTGTCGAGGGCGAGTGCCGCACGACGGCTGAGGTCCTCGGCGAGTTCCAGGATCTCCTGGCGGAAGTGCTCGTCGGAGGGCTTGCCGAGGGTCAGCATGCCGATGACGCGGTTGCGGGCGACCAGCGGCAGGACGACGGTCTCCCCGCCGACCGCCGAAGCGGTCGCGTGGGTCGTGCCGATGCCGGTGCTCACCGTGGAGGGCTCGAGGCCCAGACTGCGCATCGAGGTGCGCAGGGCGGCCTGGTGCGCGGCCTCGGCCGGCGCGTTCCAGACGCGGGCGCCGGGCGTGGGCACCGGGTCGGGCGGGGCGATGCGGGAGAGCAGGGCCTTGAGGCCGTCGATGCGTTCCTCGTCCTCGTGCAGCACGTAGGAGAGATAGGGCTCCGACGACTGGTCGGCGATCGTGTAGACGGCGCACCAGGTGGCCAGCGTCGGGACCGTCATCTGCGCCATCAGGGCGAGGGTCTGGTCGCGGTCGAGGGTTCCGGCGAGGAGGTCGGACGCCTCGACGAGGAAGGACAACGAGCCGCGGCGCAGGCGTTCCAGCTCGCCCAGACGAGCCGACTCGACGGCGAGCGCGATCCGGTCCGCCGCGAACTGCAGGCGCAGGGCCTCCTCGTTGGAGTAGCGGTCGGGGGACTCCGCCGCGACGCCGAGGGAGCCCGTGAGGCGGCCCTCGACCTTCAGCGGGACCGTGACGACCGACCGCATGCCGGTGCCGCTCAGCAGGGGTACGGCGCCGGGCACCACCGTCAGGTCCTCGTGGACCGCCGGCATCCGGGCCGAGCCGTAGCGGCCGGGACCCGCCTCGACGGGCACACGGGCGAACCGCTGGCGGGCGGAGGGCAGCCCGGTGGAGGCGCGGACCTCCAACTCGGTCTCGTCGTCGGTGGCGAGGAGCAGGAAGGCGGCGTCGCCGTCGAGCATGTCGCGGGCGCGTTCCACGGTGCGCTGCAACAGCCCGTCCAGGTCGTCCGGGGCGGGAGAGCCGATGAACACCTCGAACGGGTCCGAACCCTGCCCGTCCGGGGCGGTGCCCGTGTCGGGGGCCGGGATGCGCAACGGGGTCTGGAGGACAGCGCGTTCGTGGTCGCGTACGAGGAGGCAGACCGTGGACGGTTCGCCGTCCGTGTCACGGACCCTCAGGTGCGAGGCGTAGACGGGCATGACGCGGCCGTCGGCGCCGCGGATGCCGTAGCTGCCCTCCCAGCGGGAGAGCTGCAGGGCCTCCGCGATGCCGGTGCTGGTGCCCGGGGTGTGCGGCCAGGCCGCGAGGTCGGTGAGGGGCTTTCCGGTGACCTGTTCGGCGGCGTATCCGAACAGATCGCCGGCGTCCTCGTTCCATGCGGTGATGGCGCCGGTGCGGTCGATCTGGACGACCGCGACACGGACCCGGCCGTCGGCCGCCGGGAGCATGCTCGCGGGCAGCGACGGGCCGGCCGTGCGGGTGCCCACCGCGCGTTCCGGCAGGGCGAGTTGGAACCAGACCAGCTTGTGGGTCGGTGTGTACTCGACGCCCCAGCGGGTGGCGAGCGCCGCGCACAGCTGGAGGCCGCGGCCGCCCTCGCGGTCGGGGCTGCCCATGTTGACGGCCGACTGCTGGAGCGGGATCTCACGCTCCGGATAGCGGTCGGACACCTCGATGCGCACGCCGTCCTCGGCGCGCAGGCACAGCACCTCGGCGGAGGTGCCGGCGTGGACCACGGCGTTCGTGACGAGCTCGCTGGTGAGGACCACCGCGTCGTCGACGATGTCGGGGAAGCCCCAGCCCTGGAGGGTGTCCCGGACGAAGGAACGCGCCGTCGCGACAGAGCGTCCGACGGGGGCGAAGGTGGCAGCCGCGCGCGCGGTGATCACAGAACTCCTCGTCCGATTGTCCGTGCCCGGGGTTCCTCGGCGGTCCTCGTGCGCTCGCCGGGACCCCGGGGGGTGTCCCCCGGGCACATGCAGTCCGGTCATGCCTGCGGCCGCCCCTCCGATGCCCGTTCGTTCCAGTGCCACCGCCCAGGCCGGGCGGACCGGGGTGGGTGGACAGCCGCATGCAAGGTTACTTACCTTCGCGGTCCATGCGGATGCCGCCCGCGTGTGTTTCCGCCCGGAGGGTGTGCGGACGGTGTGCGAAGCTGCCGAACTGTTATGGCCTGGTTCTGCCAAGGTGAAACACTGGGCAAGCTTCAAGTGAGAGCCCGAGCACAAGGTCGACCCCTGCGGGAGGGACACGGTGGAGTCTGGCGGAGCGACGCGAGGCACGAGCGCGCGCGCGAAAAGCGGACAGCCCCTGACGAAACCGCGCAAAAAGCGGGGTGGGACGACGGCGGTGGACGAAGCGGCGCTGGAGCGGCTGCTCCAGGCGCTGGTGTCCATGCGGGACGGGAACTTCCGCAAGCGGCTGACGGTCTCGGGTGACGGTGTGATGGCCGAGATCGCGGCGGTCTTCAACGAGGTCGCCGACCGGAACCTGCACCTCACGGGTGAGCTGTCGCGGGTGCGGCGCGTGGTCGGGCGTGAGGGAAAGCTCACGGAACGGCTGGAGGTCGGGGCCTGCGAGGGCTCCTGGATGGCCGCGATCAACGCGTCGAACGCCCTGGTCGACGATCTGGTGCGCCCCGTGTCCGAGGTCGGGCGCGTGCTCTCCGCGGTCGCGGACGGCGATCTGGAGCAGCGCATGGAGCTGCGGACCCAGTCGCCGGACGGCACCGGCCATCCGCTGCGCGGTGAGTTCCTGAAGGTCGGGCGCACCGTCAACAACCTGGTGGACCAGCTGTCGACGTTCACCGACGAGGTCACACGGGTGGCCAGCGAGGTCGGTACGGAGGGCAAGCTCGGCGGTCAGGCCCGGGTGCGCGGCATGTCCGGTTCGTGGAAGGACCTCACGGATTCGGTCAATACGATGGCGTACCGGCTGACCGCGCAGGTGCGTGACATTGCTCTCGTCACCACCGCAGTGGCCAAGGGTGACTTGTCCCGGAAGGTCACGGTCCATGTGGCCGGCGAGATGCTGGAGCTGAAGAACACCGTCAACACGATGGTGGACCAGCTGTCGTCGTTCGGTGCCGAGGTGACCCGGGTCGCGCGCGAGGTCGGCACCGAGGGTGAACTCGGCGGCCAGGCACAGGTGCCGGGTGTGGCGGGCGTGTGGAAGGACCTCACCGATTCGGTGAACCTGATGGCTGGCAACCTCACGGCCCAGGTCCGCGGAATCGCCCAGGTCACCACCGCCGTGGCGAACGGCGACCTGTCGCAGAAGGTGACGGTGAGCGCACGCGGCGAGGTCGCCCAGCTCGCCGACACCATCAACCAGATGACGGAGACGCTGCGCACCTTCGCCGACGAGGTCACGCGCGTGGCCAACGAGGTCGGCGGGGAGGGCCGGCTCGGCGGTCAGGCGAACGTGCCGGGCGCGGCGGGGACGTGGAAGGACCTCACCGACTCGGTGAACACGGTCTTCCGGAACCTCACCACCCAGGTGCGCGACATCGCCGCAGTGACGACGGCGGTGGCCAACGGTGACCTGTCGCAGAAGGTCACCGTCGATGTCGCGGGCGAGATGCTGGAGCTGAAGAACACCGTCAACACGATGGTGGACCAGCTGTCGTCGTTCGGTGCCGAGGTGACCCGGGTCGCGCGGGAGGTCGGCGTCGAGGGTGAACTCGGCGGCCAGGCACAGGTGCCGGGCGCGGCTGGGACGTGGAAGGACCTCACCGACTCCGTCAACACGGCGTTCCGCAACCTCACCGGTCAGGTGCGCAACATCGCCCAGGTGACGACGGCGGTGGCGAACGGTGACCTGTCGCAGAAGGTCACCGTCGACGTGTCCGGCGAGATGCTCCAGCTGAAGAACACCGTCAACACGATGGTGGACCAGCTCTCGTCGTTCGCCGACCAGGTCACGCGCATGGCCCGCGACGTGGGCACGGAGGGCCGGCTCGGCGGCCAGGCGCGCGTGGACGGCGTCAGCGGTACGTGGAAGGAACTCACCGACTCCGTCAACTTCATGGCCGGAAATCTCACCTCCCAGGTACGTCAGATCGCCCAGGTGACGACGGCGGTGGCGCGCGGTGATCTGTCGCAGAAGATCGACGTGGACGCGCGCGGGGAGATCCTGGAGCTGAAGAGCACCATCAACACGATGGTGGACCAGCTCTCCGCCTTCGCGGACCAGGTGACCCGGGTGGCCCGCGAGGTGGGCACCGAGGGCCGTCTCGGCGGTCAGGCGCAGGTGCCGGGCGTTGCCGGTGTGTGGCGTGACCTCACGGACTCCGTGAACGGCATGGCCGGCAACCTGACGGCCCAGGTGCGCAACATCGCCCAGGTCTCGACGGCGGTGGCGCGCGGTGATCTGTCGCAGAAGATCGACGTGGACGCGCGCGGGGAGATCCTGGAGCTGAAGAACACCATCAACACGATGGTCGACCAGCTCTCCAGCTTCGCGGACCAGGTGACCCGGGTGGCCCGCGAGGTGGGCACCGAGGGCATCCTCGGCGGACAGGCCGAGGTGCAGGGTGTCTCCGGCACCTGGAAGGACCTCACCCAGTCCGTGAACTTCATGGCCAACAACCTCACCATCCAGGTGCGCAACATCTCCGAGGTGACCACCGCGGTCGCCAAGGGCGACCTGTCGAAGAAGATCACCGTCGACGCCAAGGGCGAGATCCTCGAACTCGTCACCACCGTCAACACGATGGTCGACCAGCTGTCCAACTTCGCCGAGCAGGTGACCCGGGTGGCCCGTGAGGTGGGTACCGAGGGCAACCTGGGCGGCCAGGCCCGGGTGCCCGGTGTGACCGGCATCTGGAAGGACCTGAGCGACAACGTCAACGTGATGGCGAACAACCTGACCAATCAGGTGCGCAACATCTCGCAGGTCGCGACGGCAGTCGCCAACGGCGACCTCACGAAGAAGGTCACCGTCGAGGCGAGCGGTGAGGTCGCGCAGCTCGCGGACACCGTCAACACGATGGTCAAGACGCTGAGTTCGTTCGCGGACCAGGTGACCCGGGTGGCCCGCGAGGTGGGCACGGACGGCATCCTCGGCGGCCAGGCACGCGTACCGGGCGTCTCCGGCACGTGGAAGGACCTCACCGAGTCCGTGAACGGCATGGCGTCCAACCTGACCGGTCAGGTGCGCAACATCGCCATGGTCACGACCGCGATCGCCAAGGGTGACCTCACCAAGAAGATCGACATCGACGCGCGCGGCGAGATCCTCGAACTGAAGACCACCATCAACACGATGGTGGACCAGCTCTCCAGCTTCGCCGAGGAGGTCACCCGGGTGGCCCGCGAGGTGGGCACCGAGGGTCAACTGGGCGGCCAGGCACGGGTACGGGACGTCGACGGTACCTGGCGCGATCTCACCGAGTCCGTGAACGAGATGGCCGGAAACCTCACCCGCCAGGTGCGTGCGATCGCGGCGGTCGCCATGGCGGTGACCCGCGGCGACCTCAACCTGAAGATCGATGTGGACGCCTCCGGGGAGATCAAGGACCTCCAGGACAGCATCAACACGATGATCGCGAATCTCCGCGACACCACGCTCGCCAACAAGGAGCAGGACTGGCTCAAGGGCAACCTGGCCCGGATCTCCGGTCTGATGCAGGGCCGCCGGGACCTGGACGACGTGGCCTCGCTGATCATGAGCGAGCTCACCCCGGTGGTCTCCGCGCAGCACGGTGCGTTCTTCCTGGCGATGCCGACGGATGACGCACAGGACCTCGGCAGCATGCACGACGACGACTACGAACTCCGCATGCTCGGCTCGTACGGCTATTCGATGGGTTCGATGCCGACGTCCTTCCGTCCCGGGGAGACGCTGATCGGGACGGCGGCCAAGGAGAAGCGGTCGATCCTCGTCGAGAACGTCCCGCCGGGCTATCTGAAGATCGCCTCCGGGCTCGGCGAGGCGCCGCCCGCCCATGTGATCGTGCTGCCGGTGCTCTTCGAGGGCACGGTGCTCGGTGTGATCGAGCTGGCCTCGTTCCAGCCGTTCACACAGATCCAGAAGGACTTCCTCAGCCAGATCGCCGAGATGATCGCGACGAGCGTCAACACCATCAGCGTCAACACCAAGACCGAGGTGCTGCTGAAGCAGTCGCAGGAGCTGACCGAGCAGCTGCGGGAGCGCTCGGCCGAGCTGGAGAACCGGCAGAAGGCCCTCCAGTCGTCCAACGCCGAACTGGAGGACAAGGCCGAGCTGCTGGCGCAGCAGAACCGCGACATCGAGGTGAAGAACACCGAGATCGAGGAGGCCCGCCAGGTCCTGGAGGAGCGCGCCGAACAGCTCGCGGTCTCCATGCGCTACAAGTCGGAGTTCCTGGCCAACATGTCGCACGAGCTGCGCACGCCGCTCAACTCGCTGCTGATTCTGGCCAAGTTGCTCGCCGACAACGCCGACACGAACCTCACCCCCAAGCAGGTCGAGTTCGCCGAGACGATCCACGGCGCGGGATCCGACCTGCTCCAGCTGATCAACGACATCCTCGACCTGTCGAAGGTCGAGGCCGGCAAGATGGACGTCTCGCCGACGCGTATCGCCCTGGTGCAGCTCGTCGACTACGTGGAGGCCACCTTCCGGCCGCTGACCGCCGAGAAGGGTCTCGACTTCTCCGTACGGGTGTCCCCGGAGCTGCCCGCGACGCTGCACACCGACGAGCAGCGGCTGTTGCAGGTGCTGCGCAACCTGCTGTCCAACGCGGTGAAGTTCACCGACTCCGGCGCGGTCGAGCTGGTGATCCGGACGGCCGGCGCCGATGTGCCCGTGGCGATCCGGGAGCAGTTGCTGGAGTCGGGGTCGCTGCAGGATCCGGACGCCGAGCTGATCGCGTTCTCGGTGACCGACACCGGTATCGGGATCGCCGCGAGCAAGATGCGGGTGATCTTCGAGGCGTTCAAGCAGGCGGACGGAACGACGAGCCGCAAGTACGGCGGCACCGGCCTCGGCCTGTCCATCAGCCGGGAGATCGCACGGCTGCTCGGCGGTGAGATCCACGCCCAGAGCGAGCCGGGCCGCGGGTCCACGTTCACGCTGTACCTGCCGCTGCACCCGAGTGAACTGCCGCCGCAGGGCTTCGCCCAGGTCGAGGCGCCCGTCGAGCCCGGCGGTGCGTTCGTCGCGGCGGTGGAGAGCCCGGAGCTCGACATCGAGACGCCCGCCGAGGTCAGGTCCTACCAGGACGCCCAGAGCGGCCCTGCCGCCCTCTTCCGGCGCCGCCGCCGGGCGGACGCGGCCGGCAGGCCCCCGGCGCTCCCGGGGCAGTCGACGGCCGCTCAGGAGCAGTGGACCGGCGAGGTGCAGGAGGCGCTGCCCCAACGGGGCCGCGGCGTACGCTTCGACGGCGAGAAGGTACTCATCGTCGACGACGACATCCGCAATGTGTTCGCGCTGACCAGCGTGCTGGAGCAGCACGGCCTGTCGGTGCTGTACGCGGAGAACGGCCGTGAGGGCATCGAGGTGCTGGAGCAGCACGACGACGTCACGGTCGTCCTGATGGACATCATGATGCCGGAGATGGACGGGTACGCGACGACGACGGCGATCCGCAGGATGCCGCAGTTCGAGGGTCTGCCGATCATCGCGCTCACCGCGAAGGCCATGAAGGGCGACCGCGAGAAGGCCATCGAGTCCGGTGCGTCCGACTACGTCACGAAGCCGGTCGATCCGGATCATCTGCTCTCGGTCATGGAGCGCTGGATGCACGAAGAGTGACGAAGGAAACAGGCGCGCCGCGCTTCCCCTGAAGGGTGGCGGTGGGTGACGGTGGAGGGGCGGCAACCGGCAATTTTGCTGACTGAGTGTTGCCGAGCCCGTGTAGGAACCCGGTATCCGGGGAACCTTCTGGTCTCCCACTGCGTTTCTGCTACGTGCACAGTGACATCGCGGTGACAGGGTGTGGCGACAGGCGGGGTGCGGCTACCATGACCGGCACAAGGACGGGCGGCGGTAGGGAGTCGTCCCGTGGGGCGGCGCCCGGTGCACTGCCGGGACGAGGAGGGCGGGCCATGGTGCAGAAGGCCAAGATCCTCCTGGTCGATGACCGGCCGGAGAATCTGCTGGCGCTGGAGGCCATCCTCTCTGCGCTCGATCAGACACTGGTTCGGGCATCGTCCGGGGAGGAAGCGCTCAAAGCACTGCTCACGGACGATTTCGCGGTCATTCTGCTGGACGTCCAGATGCCGGGGATGGACGGTTTCGAGACCGCCGCGCACATCAAGCGGCGGGAGCGGACCCGGGACATCCCGATCATCTTCCTGACCGCCATCAACCACGGTCCGCACCACACGTTCCGTGGGTACGCGGCCGGAGCGGTCGACTACATCTCCAAGCCGTTCGACCCGTGGGTGCTGCGCGCCAAGGTCTCGGTGTTCGTCGAGCTGTACATGAAGAACTGCCAACTGCGGGAGCAGGCGGCGCTGCTGCGGCTTCAGCTCGAGGGCGGCGGCAAGAGCGCCGTCGGCGACGCCAAGGAGCCCGCGGGGCTGCTCGCCGAGCTCTCCGCCCGCCTCGCCGCCGTCGAGGAGCAGGCGGAGGCCCTGTCGAAGCAGCTCGACGACGACTCGGCGGACGCGGCGGCGGTGGCCACGGCCGCCCATCTGGAGCGCAAACTGACCGGCCTGCGCAGGGCGCTGGACGCGTTGGAGCCGGGGACGGGCAGCGACACGCCCTCGGTGCCCTCGCAGAACTGACGGCAGTACACGGCCGCCGTGGGTCCGGAACACCGGGCGCTCCGGCGGCCCTTCACTGCCGCACCCCGGTGAGACCTCGTCAGTTGCCGGTGACCGCAGGGGCGACACGAACGGGTGAAGCAGTGGGCACACGTGTCCGCAGTGGTCGTCACCGGTAACCTCACACCCATGGCCCCACGTCAGCCCGCAGCCAAGAAGACGCCCGCGAAGAAGGCGGCCGCGCCGACGAAGGCCACGGCGAGGAAGGCCCCTGCTAAGAAGGCGCCCGCGAAGAAGACCCCGGCCAGGAAGGCGCCCGCCAAGAAGGCCGTGGCGAAGAAGACCGCGCCCAGGCCGGCGCCCAGTCCCACCGGTGGCCTCTACCGTCTCGTACGCGCGGTCTGGCTGGGCGCGGCGCACGCCGTCGGGGCGCTGTTCCGCGGCATAGGGCGGGGCGCGAAGGGACTCGATCCGGCGCACCGCAAGGACGGCCTCGCGCTGTTGCTGCTGGGCATCGCGCTGATCGTCGCCGCCGGTACCTGGTCCAACCTCCGCGGCCCCGTGGGCGACCTGGTGGAGCTGCTCGTCACCGGCGCCTTCGGCCGCCTCGATCTGCTCGTGCCGATCCTGGTCGCGATCATCGCGGCCCGTCTCATCCGGCACCCCGAGAAGCCGGAGGCCAACGGCCGGATCGTCATCGGCCTGTCCGCGCTCGTCATCGGTGTGCTCGGCCAGGTCCACGTGGCCTGCGGCGATCCCGCCCGCAGCGACGGCATGCAGGCCATAAGGGACGCCGGCGGCCTGATCGGCTGGGGCGCTGCCACCCCCCTGACGTACACGATGGGCGATGTGCTGGCGGTGCCCCTGCTGGTGCTGCTCACCGTCTTCGGGCTGCTCGTCGTCACGGCGACGCCCGTCAACGCCATCCCGCAGCGGCTGCGGCTCCTCGGCACCAGGCTGGGCCTGATCCAGGACCCGGAGGGGGAGACGTACGAGTCCGGATCCCCGGGCGAGGACGACGAGCGGTACGAGGAGCAGTGGCGCGAGGCGCTGCCCGCCCGCTCCCGGCGACGTGCTCCCGGCCCCGAGGCGTACGCCCCCGAGCAGGCCGAGCAGGAGGCGCTCTCCAAGCGCAGCAGGCCGCGCCGGGCCTCCGTGCAGCCCGACGCGTCGCGCCCCCTGGACGCCGTCGACGTGGCCGCTGCGGCGGCCGCCGCCCTCGACGGCGCCGTCCTGCACGGCATGCCGCCGTCGCCGCTGGTCGCGGACCTCACCCAGGGCGTCTCCACGGAGCGGGTGCCGGAGCGTACGGCCCCGGTTCCGACGGCACGTGCCGAGGAGGTGACGGCGCCGAAGGAGGAGCCGAAGGCCTCCTCGCCGGTGCCGGACCTGACCAAGGCCGCGCCCGACGCATCCCGCGACCTGCCGCCGCGCGCCGAGCAGCTCCAGCTCTCCGGCGACATCACCTACGCCCTGCCGGGGCTCGACCAGCTGGAGCGAGGCGGGCCGGGCAAGTCGCGCAGCGCCGCCAACGACGCGGTGGTCGCCTCGCTGACGAACGTCTTCGCCGAGTTCAAGGTCGACGCCGCCGTCACCGGCTTCACCCGCGGGCCGACGGTCACGCGGTACGAGGTGGAGCTCGGCCCCGCCGTGAAGGTCGAGCGGATCACGGCGCTGACCAAGAACATCGCCTATGCCGTGGCCAGCCCGGACGTGCGGATCATCAGCCCGATCCCGGGCAAGTCCGCGGTCGGCATCGAGATCCCGAACACCGACCGCGAGATGGTCAAGCTCGGCGACGTGCTGCGGCTCGCGGAGGCGGCCGAGGACGACCACCCGATGCTGGTCGGGCTGGGCAAGGACGTCGAGGGCGGCTATGTGATGGCCAACCTCGCGAAGATGCCGCACATCCTCGTGGCCGGCGCCACCGGCTCCGGCAAGTCGTCCTGCATCAACTGCCTGATCACCTCGATCATGATGCGGGCCACCCCCGAGGACGTGCGCTTGGTGCTCGTCGACCCCAAGCGCGTCGAGCTGACCGCGTACGAGGGCATCCCGCACCTGATCACGCCGATCATCACCAACCCCAAGCGCGCGGCCGAGGCGCTCCAGTGGGTCGTACGCGAGATGGACCTGCGCTACGACGACCTGGCGGCGTACGGATTCCGGCATATCGACGACTTCAACCAGGCCGTGCGCACCGGCAAGGTGAAGCCCCCCGAGGGCAGCGAGCGGGAGCTCCAGCCCTACCCGTATCTGCTGGTGATCGTCGACGAGCTCGCCGACCTGATGATGGTGGCGCCGCGCGACGTCGAGGACTCGATCGTGCGCATCACGCAGCTCGCGCGCGCGGCCGGCATCCACCTGGTGCTCGCAACCCAGCGGCCGTCCGTCGACGTCGTCACCGGCCTGATCAAGGCGAACGTGCCGTCCCGGCTCGCGTTCGCCACCTCCTCGCTCGCCGACTCGCGGGTCATCCTCGACCAGCCCGGCGCCGAGAAGCTGATCGGCAAGGGCGACGGGCTGTTCCTGCCGATGGGAGCGAGCAAGCCGACCCGTATGCAGGGCGCCTTCGTCACCGAGGAGGAGGTGGCCCAGGTCGTCCGGCACTGCAAGGAGCAGATGACGCCCGTCTTCCGGGAGGACGTCACCGTCGGCTCCAAGCAGAAGAAGGAGATCGACGAGGACATCGGCGACGACCTGGACCTGCTCTGCCAGGCGGCCGAACTGGTGGTCTCCACGCAGTTCGGCTCCACCTCGATGCTCCAGCGCAAGCTCCGCGTCGGCTTCGCGAAGGCAGGGCGGCTCATGGACCTCATGGAGTCGCGGGGCGTCGTCGGCCCGAGCGAGGGATCCAAGGCACGTGACGTTCTGGTGAAACCTGACGACCTGGATGGAGTGCTCGCGGTGATCCGCGGGGAGGCTCAACCGTAGCGGCGTACATACTGCTGAGAGGCAGAGCTCAGCGCCGCTGAGACAACAGCACCTACACCTCGCCGAGACCCAACCGTAAAGGTTCCGAGAGCAACCGTTTCCCCGTGGCGTACGTCAAGTTGAGGGGGACGCAAGGAACCTGCCTCACCCTCGGGAAGTCCCGCTGTTCGTACGGCGTGCGAATGGCGTACAAAGTCGGACCGCCCGGTTGCCCCACCCTTTCGTACCCCCCCTAGACTGAACCTCCAGCAGGTGGCTGCACGCTCGAAAGGCGCCCTCGTGTCCATCGGCAACTCCCCTGAAGACGACCGCCCCTCGGCGCAGGACCGTCCTTCGGACGACCATCTGGCCGATAGCCCCGCGGAGCCCGATCTGTTCCCGGCGGACGACTGGCTCTCGGTCGGCCGTGCCCTTCAGCAGGCGCGTATGGACGCGGGGCTCACCGTCGACGACATCAGCACCGCCACCCGGGTGCGCATCCCGATCGTGCAGGCGATCGAGCAGGACGACTTCACCCGATGCGGCGGCGATGTGTACGCGCGCGGCCACATCAGGACCCTGGCGCGAGCCGTGGGCATCGATCCCGCCCCGCTCGTGGCCCGGTACGACGCCGATCACGGCGGGCGCCCCTCGCCGACCCCGGCCGCACCCCTGTTCGAGGCCGAGCGCATCCGTGCGGAGCCGCGTCGGCCCAACTGGACCGCGGCCATGGTCGCCGCGATCGTCGCCGTGATCGCTTTCGTCGGGTTCACCCTCGTGAAGGGCGGCACCAGTGACGGGGCGGACCGAAGCCAGACCGCCGAGGGCGGCTCCACGCCGTCGGCCAGCAAGTCCGCGCCCAAGCCGACGCCGAGCAGCAAGCCCGCCGAGACAAAGTCGGACCCGTCCGACAGTGCCATCGCGGCCGCGCCCCGCGACAAGGTCACCGTCGTGCTGAACGCCGCGGACGGCCGCAGTTGGATCTCCGCCAAGGACCACAACGGCCGGCAGCTCTTCGACGGCACCCTGGAGAAGGGCCAGACGAAGACCTTCCAGGACGACTCCAAGATCGACCTCGTGCTCGGGGACGCGGGCGCCATCCAGCTGGTGGTCAACGGCAAGCAGATCCAGGACAAGTTCCAGCCGGGACAGGTCGAGCGCCTGTCGTACACGAAGGGCGACCCCGAGGCCGGGTGAGTCCCCCCGGGGCCGTCCGCACGGCCCCGGGACCGGTCCCGGACGCAGGCTTCCGGGGTCGAACCGGACGTATGTGCGAGGGCCGTCAAGATCGGGCAACCCTCGCGGGCGGGGCCGTCAGTGGGACGAAGTAGTCTTGAGCCCATGCCCGAACGCCGCACCGTCGCTCTCGTCACTCTTGGCTGCGCCCGTAACGAGGTGGACTCGGAGGAGCTCGCAGGCCGCTTGGAGGCGGACGGCTGGCAGCTCGTCGAGGACGCCCAGGACGCGGACGTCGCCGTCGTCAACACCTGCGGCTTCGTGGAAGCCGCCAAGAAGGACTCCGTCGACGCCCTCCTGGAGGCCAACGACCTCAAGGGCCAGGGCAGAACCCAGGCGGTCGTCGCCGTGGGATGCATGGCCGAGCGGTACGGCAAGGACCTCGCCGAGGCGCTTCCGGAAGCGGACGGCGTGCTCGGCTTCGACGACTACGCGGACATCTCGGACCGGCTCCAGACGATCCTGGGCGGCGGCATCCACGCCTCGCACACCCCGCGCGACCGGCGCAAGCTGCTGCCGATCAGCCCCGCCGAGCGGCAGCAGGCCGGTGCGGACGTGGCGCTTCCCGGGCACGCCCCCGCCGAGACCCCGGCCCCCGCGGACCTCCCGGAGGGGGTGGCGCCCGCCTCGGGCCCGCGCGCCCCGCTGCGCCGCCGCCTCGGCACCTCGCCCGTCGCCTCGGTGAAGCTGGCCTCCGGCTGCGACCGGCGGTGCTCGTTCTGCGCCATCCCGTCCTTCCGCGGCTCCTTCATCTCGCGCCGCCCCTCGGACGTGCTGGGCGAGACCCGCTGGCTGGCCGAGCAGGGCGTCAAGGAGATCATGCTGGTCTCCGAGAACAACACCTCCTACGGCAAGGACCTCGGCGACATCCGCCTGCTGGAGACGCTGCTGCCGGAACTCGCCGCGGTCGACGGCATCGAGCGGGTCCGCGTCAGCTACCTCCAGCCCGCCGAGATGCGTCCGGGCCTCATCGACGCCCTGACCTCCACCGAGAAGGTCGTGCCGTACTTCGACCTGTCCTTCCAGCACTCCGCGCCCGGCGTGCTGCGCGCCATGCGGCGCTTCGGCGACACCGACCGCTTCCTGGACCTGCTCGACCAGATCCGAGCCAAGGCCCCGCAGGCCGGTGTCCGGTCCAACTTCATCGTCGGCTTCCCCGGCGAGACCGAGGACGACCTCGCGGAGCTCGAGCGCTTCCTGAACGGCGCCCGGCTCGACGCCATCGGGGTCTTCGGCTACTCGGACGAGGAGGGCACGGAAGCGGCCTCGTACGAGAACAAGCTCGACGAGGACGTCGTGGCCGAGCGCCTCGCGCACATCTCGCGGCTCGCCGAGGAACTGGTCTCGCAGCGTGCCGACGAGCGGCTGGGCGAGACCCTCGAGGTCCTGGTCGAGTCCCTGGACGACGAGGAGGGCGCGGTCGGCCGCGCCGCCCACCAGGCGCCCGAGACGGACGGGCAGGTCCGGCTCACGAGCGGCGAAGGCCTGAGCGTCGGTCGTATGGTCGAGGCAAAGGTGGTCGGTACGGAAGGTGTCGACCTGGTGGCCGAGGTCATCGACGGCGGCGCATGTTCCGAGGAGGCGGGCAGATGACCGGAGTCCCGGCATCCGCAACGGGCGGTTCCGGCAGGCCGGCGCCCGGCGGCAAGCTGGGCGCTGCGGCCGTCAACCAGGCCAGCCTGTGGAACATCGCCAATATCCTCACCATGATCCGGCTGCTGCTCGTGCCGGGATTCGTGGCGCTGATGCTGGCGGACGGCGGATACGACCCCGGAATGCGCTCGCTCGCCTGGGCCGCGTTCGCCATCGCCATGATCACGGACCTCTTCGACGGGCACCTCGCGCGCACGTACAACCTGGTCACGGACTTCGGGAAGATCGCCGACCCGATCGCCGACAAGGCGATCATGGGTGCGGCGCTGATCTGTCTGTCCTTCCTCGGCGATCTGCCGTGGTGGGTGACGGGCGTGATCCTGGGCCGTGAGCTGGGGATCACACTGCTGCGCTTCTGGGTGATCCGCTACGGGGTCATCCCGGCCAGCCGCGGCGGCAAGCTGAAGACGCTCGCCCAGGGCACGGCCGTCGGCATGTACGTCCTGGCGCTGACCGGACCGCTGGCCACCCTGCGTTTCTGGGTGATGGCGGTGGCGGTCGTCCTGACCGTCGTGACCGGCCTCGACTATGTGAAACAGGCCGTTGTGCTGCGCCGGCAGGGAATGGCGGAGGCGCGCCGCAGCGCTGCGGAAGCCGGGGCGGCCGGGGCTCATGCAGCCGCCGGGGCAGACGGGGAGCAGCCGGGCGCGCGGGAGCCGCGAGGTGCCGGGGAGACGGCTCCGGCCGGGACCGCGGCATCCGCATCGGCCGACGGGGAGCCGGAGCGATGACCTCCGGGGCCGCCGAGGCAGTGCGCCGGCTGACGTCGAGGGGCGAGACCCTTGCCGTCGCCGAGTCCCTGACCGGCGGTCTGGTGGCGGCCCGCATCACGGATGTACCCGGGGCCTCCAAGGTCTTCCGCGGCTCCGTGACGGCGTACGCGACCGACCTGAAGCGGGACCTGCTGGGTGTCGACGGCGCCCTGCTGGACAGCAGCGGAGCCGTGGACCCCGGGGTCGCCCTTGAGATGGCGGCCGGGGTGCGCAAGGCGCTCGGAGCGGACTGGGGCCTCGCGACGACCGGCGTCGCCGGGCCCGACGCCCAGGACGGCCGGCCGGTCGGCACGGTGTTCGTCGCCGTGCACGGGCCGACCGGTGGCGGGAAAGTGGCCGCCCTGCGGTTGAACGGTGACCGTTCGGAAATCCGTATGGAGAGTGTACGGAGCGTGCTCGATCTGCTCCTGGAGGAGCTCATCGGCGCACGTACCGGCGAACGTACCGGGAATGAACGGGCACAGGATACGGAACAGAACGGGGGGACTTGATGTTTGCAGCCCTGAGTGAACACGACATCGCTCCCCGCACGGCCGCGGCGCGAGGCGGTACGGTGGGGCGTGAAGGATGCGGCTACACGGTCCGAGGAGGGAGCCACCGATGATTTTGCTCCGTCGCCTGCTGGGTGACGTGCTGCGTCGGCAGCGCCAGCGCCAGGGCCGTACTCTGCGCGAAGTCTCCTCGTCCGCCCGAGTCTCGCTCGGCTATCTCTCCGAGGTGGAGCGGGGGCAGAAGGAGGCTTCCTCCGAGCTGCTCTCCGCAATCTGCGACGCGCTTGACGTACGGATGTCCGAACTCATGCGCGAGGTGAGCGACGAGCTCGCTCTCGCCGAGCTGGCCGAGTCGGCGGCAGCCACTGAGCCGGTGCGTGCACCGGTACGCCCGATGCTCAATTCCGTCTCGGTGACCGGAGTGCCGCCGGAACGGGTGACGATCAAGGCGCCTACGGAAGCAGTGGACGTAGTCGCCGCCTGACGCCCCGGGGTGCGGACAGCCCCTGCGTCGACGCCTACGCATGACAAGAGCCCCGGCCGATGGCCGGGGCTCTCGCGTGTGCCCGGGGGCCACTGCCGGGGCTTCCCGGCAGCCGTACCGCCCGGACACCGCCGCATTCCTCGAGTGACCGGCTTTGCGGCTTTATGTCATGGTTGATGGAGCTGGGGGTCGGGCTGGACCGAGTGCCTGGAGGATGACGGATGTACGTCGTGAAGAGCCCGCTGTCCGAGACGGACCAGAAGACCGTCGGGAACGCTCTGCAGGGCGCGCTCGTGGATCTGCTCGACCTCTCGCTGGTCGCCAAGCAGGTGCACTGGAACATCGTCGGGCCGCGCTTCCGCTCCGTGCACCTCCAGCTGGACGAGGTCGTCGACACCGCACGGCTCCACTCCGACACCGTGGCCGAGCGGGCTGCGACCCTGGGGATCCCGCCCGACGGGCGGGCCGGGACCGTGGCGGGGACCAGCGGGATCGGGGCGGTACGGGAGGGCTGGGTGCAGGACGCGGACGCCGTCAGCACGCTCGTGGACGCGCTCGGCGCCGTCATCACCCGTATGCGTGAACGCATCGACGCCACCGGTGACCCGGATCCCGTCAGCCAGGACATCTTCATCGGAATCACGGCGGACCTCGAAAAGCACCATTGGATGTTCCAGGCGGAGAACGGCTGAGGCCGTGGTCCCCGGCATATGTGCGGCCGCGGCCTGAGGTGGCGGCCTTGGACGGACGAATACCGCGCGGGGTGCCCCTCGCCGTGCTCGTCGTGCTGGGCGCCCTCTGGTGGTGGGCGGTGCTCCGGCTCGCCCTGATGCCCGATGCCGGTCTCCTGGAGGGTGCCGTCGCCACGGGCGGCTGGGGGCTGAGTCTGCTCCCCGTGCACTGCGTGCCCAAGGAGAACGACCGGTCCGGGGTGCGGGGCGTCATCGGGGCTACCAGGGCATGGCGACGCCGCCGTTCGGGCGCAGGATCTGGCCCGTCGTGAACGCGGCCGCGTCCGAGGCCAGGTGCAGTACGGCATGCGCGACGTCCTCCGGCTCGCCGACCCGGCCCAGGGGGGACATGCGCACCATCAGGGCCTCCGTGTGCGCCTGGGCGCGAGGGTCGTGGCGCTCGGTCATCGGGGTCCTGATCCACCCGGGCGCGACGGCGTTCACCCTGATCCCGTGCGGCCCCACCTCGGTGGCCAGCGTCTTCGTCAGCTGGACTACCGCGGCCTTCGCGACGCCGTAGCAGAGCAGGCCCGGGCCCCCGGTGTCGACGGCGCCCGAGGCCATGGTGACGATGCTGCCGCGGGTACCTGAGGCGATCATGGCCTCGGCGGCCTCCTGGCAGGCGTGGAGCACGCCCTTGAAGTTGACGTTCAGCACCCGGTCGAGGTCCTCGTCCCGGGTCTCCAGCACGGGGCTGCTGTGCATGATCCCGGCGACGGCGGCCAGCACGTCCAGACGGTCGCAGGACCGGACGGCCCGTCGTAGCGCTGCGCGGTCGGTGACGTCGAGGACGTGCAGGTGCGCGACACCGCCGGCTCCCTTGACCAGTGCCGCGGTCTCCTCCAGGCCGGCGGCGTCCAGGTCCGCGCCGTGCACGACGGCCCCGGCCCGTGCCAGCAGCACGGCGACGGCACGGCCGATCCCGCTCGCGGCGCCGGTGACGAAGGCGGTGCGTCCCGTGAGGTCGTACGCGGCGACAGGCATGAAGGGACCGTACGAGCATTTCTGACGGTCCGTCAATTGGTTGGGCGGGAGCGGCCGGTACGGGGCGCGGGCGCCGGGCCCGGCTGGCAGGCCGGGCACCAGTAGGTCGGGCGGTCCTTGGTGCCGTCCCCCTGGTCCGCCGCGCGGACCGGGGTGCCGCAGCGCAGGCACGGGCGCGGGGCCCGGCCGTACACGAACAGGCGCTGGTCGCGGTGGCCGGTGGTGGAGCGGGCGGGACGATCGCGGTTCGCCTCGAGCAGCCTCTTCGCGAGGGCCGGCAGACGCTCGGCGGTCTCCGGCGGCAGCTCGCCGACGGGAAGCCACGGAGTGGCGCGGAGCAGGAAGCACAGCTCGGACTTGTAGACGTTGCCGATGCCCGCGAGATTGCGCTGGTCGAGCAGGGCCTCGCCGAGGGGCCGGCCGGGGTCCCGGAGGAGGTTCTCCAGGGCCAGCGCCGGGTCCCAGTCCGGCCCGAGCAGATCGGGCCCCAGGTGCCCGACCGCCTTCTCCTCGTCGGCCGTGCGGAGCAGTTCGAGGACGGGGAGCCGGTACCCGACGGCCGTGCGGTCGGCGGTGCCGAGAATCGCACGGATCTGGTGTCCGGGCCCGCCGCGCCAGGGCTCGCCCGCCGCGTACACCTTCCATGCGCCGTCCATCCGCAGATGGGAGTGCAGGGTGAGACCGCCCTCGATACGGGTCAGCAGATGCTTGCCGCGCGGTGTGACGTCCAGGACGGTGCGGCCCGTGAGGTCGGCCGTCGCATACCGCGGCACCCGCAGATCGGACCGCACGAGCACCCGTCCCGCGAGCGCGGTGTGCAGTCGGCGTGCGGTCTGCCAGACGGTGTCTCCTTCGGGCATGGAACCAGAGTGGCACGCGGGACGGCCGTATCCGGGCGGGCTTACCGTCCCGAGTGATGCATCCGCGCCCGCGGACCCCGTCACGCCCGTATCCGCAGCCCCCGGGGAGTCGCGTGGAAGCCCGACGTCTCCAGGAGCACACCGAGCGGCGAGGTGAGGGCCGAGACGCCGTTGATGCGCTCCACGGTGACCGTACCGAGGGCGCCGTCGCGGGCCGCGGTCGTGAGCGCCTCGGCCGCCGCGACGAGCCGGGGGTCGTCGGGCGCAGCCGGTTCCTCCGGGTTCGTCGGCCAGGCCAGCAGGGTCTTGCCGCCGCGCTCCATGTACAGGGTGAGCTCGCCGTCGACCAGGACGACCAGGGAACCGGCCTTGCGGCCCGGCTTGTGCCCGGCGCCGGTCGGCGGCTCGGGCCAGGGCAGGGCCGCCCCGTACGCGTTCGCCGGGTCGGCGGCGGCCAGCACCACACTGCGGAGGGCGGCGGAGCGCGGCCCCGCGCCGGGAAGGCCGGCGCCGAACCCAACGCCGGCGGCATCGCCCCCGAAGCCGTTCCCGGAGAAGCCGCCGGAGGGGAAGCCCGCCTGCGCAGCCAGGGCCGATTCGCCCCGCTCACGGGCGTTCGCCGCGGCGCGCAGCCGGTCCACCGCGCCGTCCATCGCGAACTGGGCGGCGCCCAGTCCCTCCACCACATAGCCCCGACGGGCCTGACCGCTCTCCTCGAACGCCGACAGCACGCGGTACGTCGCCGAGAAGCCGCCCTCGATCCCCTCCGCGGCGACCGCTCCCCGCGTCACCACCCCGTGCCGGTCGAGCAGGGTGCGGGCCACCGCGTGCGCGCGCACCGTGGAGTCCGGCTCCCGGGCGGGCAGCAGTGACCAGCGGCCCGCGACGGTGGGCGGGCCACCGCGCGAGGCCGGCCGGGCGGCGGCCGTCAGCGTGCCGTAGCGTCCGCGCGGCACGGCCCGCTTCGCGCGGTGCGCCGTGGAGCCTGCCGTGCGCCCCGAACCCAGCAGGGCGCGGAGCGGGGCCAGTGTGTCGTTCGTGAGCCGCCCCGTCCAGGCCAGATCCCAGAGGGCGTCGGCCAGTTGGGGATCGGTGACCTCGGGGTGCGTGGTGGCGCGGACCTGGTCGGCGATCTGACGGAAGAACAGGCCGTAGCCCCCGGACAGCGTGTCCAGGACGGACTGGTGCAGTGCCGTCGGTTCGAGCGGGTGCGGGGCCGGCAGCAGCAGCGGAGCGGCGTCCGCGAGATAGAGCGAGACCCAGCCGTCCTTGCCCGGGAGCGATCCCGCCCCTGACCACACCACCTCTCCGGCGGCGGTGAGTTCGTCCAGCATCGCCGGTGTGTATCCCCGCACCCGGGACGGCAGGACCAGCTTCTCCAGCGCGGACGCGGGAACGGACGCCCCCTGCAACTGCTCGACGGCGCGCACCAGTCCGTCGATGCCGCGCAGCTCCTGCCCGCCCAGGTGCTGCCACTGCGGCAGGAACTGGGCGAGCGCGGCGGGCGGCACCGGCTCCAGCTCGTGCCGCAGCGCCGCGAGCGACCGGCGGCGCAGCCGGCGCAGCACCGCCGCGTCGCACCACTCCTGTCCGATGCCCGCGGGGTGGAACTCGCCCTGGACGACGCGCCCGGCCGCGGCGAGCCGCTGGAGGGCGCCGTCCGTGACCGCCGTGCCCAGGCCGAACCGCGCCGCCGCCGTCGCCGATGTGAACGGGCCGTGGGTGCGCGCGTACCGCGCGAGGAGGTCGCCCAGCGGATCCTTCACCGGCTCCGTGAAAGCCTCCGGCACCCCCACGGGCAGGGCCGTGCCCAGGGCGTCCCGCAGCCGCCCCGCGTCCTCGACCGCCGCCCAGTGGTCCGCGCCCGCGATACGGACCCGGATCGCGCGCCGGGCCCCGGCCAGCTCCTCCGCCCAGCCGGGGTCGGCGCCGCGCTCGACCAGCTCGGCCCGGGTGAGCGGCCCGAGCAGCCGCAGCACGTCCGCGACGCCCTCGACGTCCTTGACGCGCCGGTCCTCGGTCAGCCACTGGAGCTCGCGCTCCAGCTCCGTCAGCACCTCCGCGTCCAGCAGCTCGCGCAGCTCCGCCTGGCCCAGCAGTTCGGCGAGCAGCCGCGAGTCCAGGGAGAGCGCCGCGGCGCGCCGCTCGGCGAGCGGTGAGTCGCCCTCGTACAGGAACTGGGCGACGTAACCGAACAGCAGCGAGCGGGCGAACGGCGACGGCTCCGGGGTGGTCACCTCGACGAGCCGCACCTTGCGGGACTCGATGTCGCCCATCAGCTCGGTGAGACCGGGGACGTCGAAGACGTCCTGGAGGCATTCGCGCACGGCCTCCAGCACGATGGGGAAGGAGCCGAACTCGCTCGCCACCTGGAGGAGCTGAGCGGCGCGCTGGCGCTGCTGCCACAGGGGGGTGCGCTTGCCCGGGTTGCGGCGCGGCAGCAGCAGCGCACGGGCGGCGCACTCGCGGAACCGCGAGGCGAAGAGCGCCGAGCCGCCCACCTGGTCGGTGACGATCCCGTCGACCTCGCCCTTGTCGAAGGCGACGTCCGCCGCACCGACGGGTGCCTGCTCGGCGTCGTACTCGGTGCCCGGCTTCGAGGGCTCCTGGTCGAGCAGGTCCAGGCCCATCAGGTCGGCGTCCGGCAGGCGCAGCACGATGCCGTCGTCGGCGTGCATGACCTGAGCGTCCATGCCGTACCGCTCGGAGAGCCGGGCGCCGAGGGCGAGCGCCCAGGGGGCGTGCACCTGGGCGCCGAACGGCGAGTGCACGACGACCCGCCAGTCGCCCAGCTCGTCCCGGAACCGCTCGACGACGATCGTCCGGTCGTCCGGCACATGGCCGCAGGCCTCGCGCTGCTCCGCCAGATACGCCAGCACGTTGTCCGCCGCCCAGGCGTCGAGCCCGGCGGCCAGCAGACGCAGACGCGCGTCGTCCTTCGGCAGGGAACCGATCTCGCGCAGGAACGCGCCCACCGCCCGGCCCAGTTCGAGCGGGCGGCCCAGCTGGTCGCCCTTCCAGAACGGGAGCCGGCCCGGAACCCCCGGAGCGGGGGAGACCAGGACCCGGTCACGGGTGATGTCCTCGATCCGCCAGGAACTGGTGCCCAGGGTGAACACATCGCCCACCCGGGACTCGTAGACCATCTCCTCGTCCAGCTCGCCGACCCGGCCGCCGCCCTTCTTCGGGTCGGACCCGGCGAGGAACACCCCGAACAGGCCGCGGTCCGGGATCGTGCCGCCCGAGGTGACGGCCAGCCGCTGCGCGCCCGGCCTGCCGGTGACCGTCCCGGCGACCCGGTCCCACACCACGCGCGGGCGCAACTCCGCGAAGGCATCGGACGGATAGCGGCCGGCGAGCATGTCCAGCACGGCCGTGAAGGCCGACTCGGGAAGCGACGCGAAGGGGGCCGCCCGGCGCACCGTGGCGAGGAGGTCGTCGACCTGCCACGTGTCCAGGGCCGTCATCGCGACGAGCTGCTGCGCCAGGACGTCCAGCGGGTTGGCGGGCACCCTTAGGGACTCGATGGAGCCGGAGCGCATGCGCTCCGTGACCACCGCCGATTGCACCAGGTCGCCCCGGTACTTCGGGAAGACCACACCCCGGGAGACCGCCCCCACCTGGTGTCCCGCACGGCCGACCCGCTGGAGACCGGAGGCCACGGACGGCGGCGACTCGACCTGCACCACCAGGTCCACGGCGCCCATGTCGATGCCCAGCTCCAGGCTGGACGTGGCGACCACGGCCGGCAGCCGGCCCGCCTTCAGGTCCTCCTCGACCAGGGCCCGCTGCTCCTTGGAGACCGAACCGTGGTGCGCGCGGGCGATCACGGCGGGCGCACCCTGGGCCGCCCCGGAGCCGCCCATGAGCTCGGCCGGCGAGTGGTGCTCCGCCAAGGCCTCGCCGGTCGCCCGCTCGTACGCGATCTCGTTCAGCCGGTTGCACAGACGCTCCGCGAGACGGCGCGAGTTGGCGAAGACGATGGTCGAGCGGTGCGCCTGGACGAGGTCGGTGATCCGCTCCTCGACGTGCGGCCAGATCGAGGGCCGCTCCGCGCCCTGCTCGGAGTCCGCGACCGGGGAGCCGCCCAGCTCCCCGAGGTCCTCGACGGGGACGACCACCGAGAGGTCGAACTCCTTGCCCGACGGCGGCTGGACGACCTCCACCTTGCGGCGGGGGGACAGATAGCGGGCCACCTCGTCCACCGGACGCACGGTCGCCGACAGGCCGATCCGCCGCGCGGGCCGGGGCAGCAGCTCGTCCAGCCGCTCCAGGGACAGGGCCAGATGGGCGCCGCGCTTGGTGCCCGCCACCGCGTGCACCTCGTCCAGGATCACCGTCTCGACACCCGTGAGCGCGTCCCGCGTCGCGGACGTCAGCATCAGGAACAGCGACTCGGGCGTGGTGATCAGGATGTCCGGCGGGCGGGTGGCCAGGGCGCGGCGCTCCGCGGCAGGCGTGTCGCCCGAGCGGATGCCGACCTTGACCTCGGGTTCGGGCTGCCCGAGCCGCACCGCCTCCTGCCGGATGCCGGTGAGCGGGCTGCGCAGATTGCGCTCGACGTCGACCGCGAGGGCCTTCAGCGGCGACACGTACAGCACCCGGCAGCGCTTCTTCGGGTCGGCGGGCGGCGGGGTCGAGGCGAGCTGGTCCAGCGCGGCGAGGAACGCGGCCAGCGTCTTGCCCGAGCCGGTCGGCGCCACCACCAGCACGTCCGAGCCCTCGGCGATGGCACGCCATGCCCCGGCCTGGGCGGCGGTGGGCGCGGAAAACGCCCCCGTGAACCAGCCGCGGGTCGCGGGGGAGAACGCCTCGAGGGCACGATGCGTGGGGCTGACCATGTCCCCATCCTGCACCCGGCCACCGACAAACGTGCTGACCTGCACAAACACCATCGGATCCGGTCGTCGTGGGTGTGCCGCAAAATGGGCACATGGCAGGTTCGGGGGAGCGGGCGCGGCACTGGCAGTACGAGGAGCTGCCCGGTGTCGACCTGCTGCGGGCGCGCTACATCCGCAAGACCTTCGTCCGGCACACGCACGAGAACTTCGTGATCGCCGCGATCAGCGACGGCCTCGAGGTCTTCCACCACGGAGGCGCCGACCAGTACGCAGGACCCGGCACCCTGGCCCTGGTCAACCCGGACACCCCGCACACCGGCCGGGCGGGCGTTCCCGAGGGATGGCGGTACGGGGCGGTCTACCCGGCACCGGAACTGGTCGCCGAGATCGCGGCCGAGACCACGGCCATCCGCGGCACCCCCGGGTTCCAGGCACCCGTGTTCCACGACCCGCGGTCGGCGCGCCTGGTCCACGAGGTGCTGCGGGCAGCCGACGAGGGCAACGCCCTCGCCGCCGACACCCTGCTGCGCGTGGTCGTGACCCGGCTGCTGCGCCTCAACGGCGGGGCGCTGCCACAACGGACGGTGCGCACCGCCGGAGCCCGCACCGCGGCACGCGCCCGGGCCGTCCTGGAGGAGCGCATGGCCGAGCCGCCGTCGCTGGAGCGACTGGCCGGCGAACTCGGCACCAGCCCGTTCGCGCTGTTGCGCGCCTTCCGCGACAGCTACGGCATGCCGCCGCACACCTGGCTCACCGACGCCCGGGTCCGCCGCGCCCGGCACCTCCTCGACGCGGGAACGGCACCCGCCGACGCAGCCGTCGCCGTGGGCTTCACGGACCAGCCGCATCTGAACCGTCACTTCGCGCGGATCGTCGGGGTCCCGCCGGGGGCGTACCAGCGCGAGCGCAAGAACGTACAAGATCAGGCAGGACGCCTCCTCGTACCGTCCAGGGCGTGGCAGAACGTACAGCAACCGGGGACATACGTCGCGAGGGCGACGCACCACGAGCCGGCGGGTCCCGGCCGGACACAGGGCCCGGGGCCGACGCCGGGCACCGGACGGACGTAGAGGGCCGGACGGACGTAGAGGGCCGGACGGACGGAGAGAGCCGGCAGGGCGGACGGAGTCGGTGGGATGCAGGGAGCCGTCGGGACGACGGGAGACCGCGGGGTGGTCCGGTCCCCGGGGACGGCGCACGTACCGGGGACGGCGGGCGCACGGAGGACGGTGGGCACCGGAAGTCCGACCGGGCCGTCGTCCGTGACGCACTCGGGGTCGGCGTGGCCGTGGGGCTCTCCGGGTTCGCCTTCGGAGTGACCTCGGCCGGCAGCGGCCTCACCGTGCTCCAGACCTGCGCCCTCAGCCTCCTGGTGTTCACCGGGGCGTCCCAGTTCGCGCTGGTCGGCGCGCTGGCGGCCGGCGGCAATCCGTTCACCGCGGCAGCGGGAGCTTTCTTCCTCGGTGTGCGCAACGCGTTCTACGGGCTGCGGCTGTCGCAACTGCTCGCCCTCCCGCGCGCGGTGCGTCCGTTCGCCGCCCACTGGGTCATCGACGAGACCACCGCGGTCTCGCTCGCCCAGCCCACCCGGCGCACCGCTCGCCTCGGGTTCACGGTCACCGGAGTCAGCCTCTATCTGCTGTGGAACCTGACCACCGTGCTCGGAGCCATCGGGGCCGAGGCGATCGGCGACACCGACGCCTGGGGCCTCGACGCCGCGGGACCGGCCGTCTTCCTGGCGCTGCTCGCACCGATGCTGCGGTCGACGACGGAACGCGCCGTCGCGGGCCTCGCCGTCGTCCTCGGACTGGGCCTGCTCCCGGTACTCCCCGCCGGCGTCCCCGTCCTCGTCGCGGCACTCGCCGCCCCGGCCGTGCTCTACGTCCGGGGGCGTGGGATGCGCGGGGGCGGCGAGCGGGAGAGCGAGGCGCAGCAAGCGAAAGAGGCGGATCAGGAGCACGAAGCGCGGAGGGAAGGCCGATGAACGTCTGGATCGCGGTCGGCGTGACCGCCGTGGGCTGCTACGCAGTCAAACTGATCGGCCTTCTGGTGCCCGCCGGGGTCCTGGAGAAGCCTCTGGTCAAGCGTCTCGCGGCGCTGCTTCCCGTGGCCCTGCTCGCCGCACTCACCGCCCAGCAGACGTTTGCCGACGGGCAGTCCCCGGTCCTCGACGCGAGGGCCGCAGGGCTCGCCGCGGCCGCCGTCGCCCTGGTGCTGCGGGCGCCCTTTCTGCTGGTGGTCGCGGCCGCCGTCCTGGTCACGGCAGGAGTGCGGGCGATGACCGGCTGAACCCGGCGGCACTCCGAGGGGGGCGACGGCCCGGCGGACTGGTCCAGGGGCTGCGGTCCAGGGGGCTGCGATCCGCGGGACGGCGGCCCCCTGGACGGCGAGACCCCGGCGCCCTACGGGAGGACCGGGAGGGCCAACGGCTCCGTCGACCGGCCCCCGAGCCGCAGCGCGTCCTGCTCGGGGCGGCAGAAGCATGCCGCCAGGAGTCCCGCCGCGACGAGGAGTCCCGAGGTGAGCAGCCAGCCGTGCTCGTAGCCCTCCCGGACCGTCGCCGCGCGGTCCACGAGGGTGCCGAGCACCAGGGGGGACAGGACGCCACCGAGCGCGTACACGCATGTCAGCGTGCCCAGGACCACACCGCGTTGAGCGGGCGGCGTGATCCGCGCACACGCGGTCGCCGCCACCGTCAGCATGACCATCGCCAATGCCATCGGGCCCATCATCAGCGGCACCTTGACCTCGACGGAGTCCACTGTTCCGTACACGGCGGTCGCGCAGCCGGCGGCCGTCAGGAGCAGCCCGGCGCCCGCCCCGACGGGCAGCCGACGCGGGCGTGCGCGGCGCGCCGAGCGCTGTGCGATCAGACCGTGGCCGAGCAGCACCAGGCCGTTGGCGACGGCACCGGCACCGACCATCGTGCCCGCCCGGTGCAGATCCCAGCCCAGCACGCTCTCCAGATAGTCGGGGGCCCAGGTCAGCAGGGTGCTCATCCACCAGTAGGCGGCGAACGCCCCGAACGCCGTCGTGACGAACGTGCCGGACAGCAGGATGCGGCGCAGGGGCGGCGGTCCCGGCTCGGAGCCGGTCGAGGCGGGCCCGTCCGTCCGGCCGTGATCCTCCCGGGCGGCTGCCCTGCTTGGAGTCCCCGGGTCGGCAGCCGCCTTGCCGTTCGCCCTCCGGCCCGTGGCCGTCCTGCCCGGCGTCTCGCTGTCGGCAGCCGTCCTGCCCGGCGCCCCCCGGCCCCGGCCCGCAGCCGCCCCGTCCGTCGTCACCCGTCCGGACACCGGGGCCATTGGGCCCTCGGAACCCCCTCGGGTCCAGACGGCGGCCCAGAGCAGGCCGGCGAGGCCCACCGCACCGAACGACCAGCGCCAGCCCCAGAGCGTGATCACGCTGCCGAGCACGGGAGCGGCGACGGCCACCCCGACGGCCGCGCCCATCAGCAGCACCGCGGTCGGCAGCGCCCGTTCCCGCTGGGCGAACCACCCGTGCACATGGTGCAGCGCGACCGGCGCCGCGGGCCCCTCGGCGGCCCCCAGCAGTACGCGCGTGCCCACCAGGGCGCCGAACCCGGCAGCGCCCCACAGCATGGGCAGCTGCGCCGCCGACCACAACAACGCCAGCACCAGCAGCAACGTCGAGGTACGCACCCGGCGGGTGAGCGCACCGACGGCGAGCGCCGACAGGGGGAACAGCACGAAGAACGCGGCCTGGGCGGTGCCGAACTCCTGCCGGGTGATGCCGAATTCGGCGCGGATCTCCGGGCCCGCCAGACCCAGGACGGCCTTGTCCGCGAAGTTCACCACCATGAAGGCCAGCAGCAGCCAGGCGGTGCGCCAGGCGCCGCGCGCGGGCGGCGACCCGGCGGCTCCCGTGACTTCGAGGACGGCCGAGGACTCGGCCCGGCCCATCAGTGGTGCTCGTCCTCGTCACCCAGAGTGCCGACGCTGATGTCGCCCTCCGCGCGCTTGCGCCCCTCCGGGCTGCGCGTGAGCTCGGTCGTCAGGTCGGTGCCCTCCGCGACCGCGGCCGACTCGGCGGCCGCCCAGTGGAAGACGCCCCGCGCCATCGTCGAGGTCTCCGCCTCTGCACGCCGCGCGTACACATCCGCACGCACCCGTGCCACCTCGACATCTTCGGGCGCCGCCAGCGCGGCCGTCTCCGCGAGATGCGACGCCAGCCGCAGCTCGCCCTTGTCGAGCAGTTCGGCGGCGCGCCGTGCGAGCACCGGGGCGCCGCCCGCGGCGTCCGCGAGTTCGACGGCGACCGCCGCCTCCGGAGCCGGCTTGAGGTGCGCGGGATTCTGGTCGTACCAGCCGCCCCACAGCCGCCACAGGTTCCGTACGACGAACTCCGGCTCGTCATAGGCGGGATGGAGGTACGGCTTGTCCAGCAGTTCCTGCGGGACCCGTACGCCGTGCAGCACCGCGTCGAGGCGATGGCCTGCGTTCATCAGGTCCCGGGTCTGTTCGCACAGCGTCTCCAGCAGGCGCGCCGTGTCGCCGAGCGCCTCGTGGATGCGGTCGGCTCCCGTGATCGGGACGCCGTGGCCGGGCAGCAGCAGCTCGGCACCCAGCTCCTGCATGGCGCGCAGCGCCTGTGCCCAGTCCTCCGGATAGCGCTGCACCTTCTGCGGATTGCCCGCGTTCGGCGTGTTCCAGATGAACAGGTCGCCCGTGCACAGCGCCTTGACCTCGGGCACCCACACATAGGTGTGGTCGTCGGTCTCCCCGCGCGCGTGGACCAGCTCGAACGTCAACTCCCCGCGGCGCAGCGTCAGCCGGTCGCGGTACGTGGTGTCCGGATAGCGGTAGTCGGTCGGCCATTCGAGCGCCGGCACCCCGAACTGCCGGCGGTTGATCCAGGCGTTGTACCCAGCGGTCCGGACGTAGCGGTCGAAGCGCGCCGGCAGCGCCTCGTGTGCGATCACCTCGGGGCGTGCGCGGCCCGCGTCGTCGGCCTCACGGTCGAACGGGCCCACCCCGAAGACGTGGTCCACATGGCCGTGTGTGTACACCACGGCATGCACCGGGGCCCCGCTGAACTCCCGCACCGCGCCACGCATGCGCTCGGCCGTGAACCAGTCCCCGGAGTCCACCAGGACGAGGCCGTCCCCGGTGTCGAAGACGGCGACATTGGCGAATCCGGGGAAGACGGCGACGCCGTCCGCGACACGCGCCAGACCGTCCGCGGCGAACGCGCCCGAGAAATGCTTCAGCAGCGACTCCTCGCCGCGCCACACGCGGTCGGCGTACCCCAGGTAGTCCTGCCCCTTGTGCTCGGTCATACCGTGGCTCCTCCGGTGATCCGTGGCCGGTCGCCCCCCACTCACGAGTCTCGGCCCGCTCCGGGACGGGCGACACCGCCCCTCGTCACACCCCGAGGCGGCCGCTACTGTGACGCATCACAGTCCGACCCACGCCGGACGGGAGGTGCCGTGGGAGCCCCGACCCTGTCGGCGGCGGCGAGGGCGCTCGCCCTGCGCTGCGAGCCCAAGGTCAACGAACTGGCCCGGCGCATGGCCCGCGAGTCCTTCGAGACGCTGCCCGGCTACGCCCAGCTTCCCGACGACGTCAAGGACATCGAGGTCGCCGCGACGGCCCGGCACGGCATCCGCGCCTTCCTAGGCGGCGCGGCCGACGGCCGGCTCACCCCCGGCCCCGGAAGCCTCCGGCTGTTCCGCGAACGTGCCGCCCAGCGCGCCGATGAGGGCATGCCGCTGCCCCTGCTGCTGCGCACCCACTCCCTCGGTGCGTACGTCCTGTGGCAGGCACTGCGGGAAACGGCACTCCCCGGGGACGAGGCCGCCCTCGTGGAGCTCGTCGACCTGCTCCTGGGGGCGCACCACCATGTCGTGGGGGCCGTCGCCGAGACGTACGCCGACGAGCGCGCCGCCCTCGAGGCCGACGCACGCGCCCAGCACCGCTCCCTGGTGCGCGGGCTCGTCGACGGCGTTCTGCCCCCCGGCCATGTCCTCCTCGACGAGCTGCACCTGGAGGCGCCGGCCGTGGTCCTCGCGCTCCACCTCGGCGGCCCGGCCGAGGGCCCCGTCGCGGAGCGTCGCAGACAGCGCCGCGTGCAGACCGCCCTGGACCACGCCTTCGGCACGGAGGTGGCGGCGCTGCTCGACAAGGGACACGGACGGGCCGTCGTCCCCGCGGCGGACGACGCTCCGGACGACCTGGCGCAGCGGCTCGGCACGGCCACCGGGGCACCGGTGGCGGTCGCCTGCGTCCGCACCGGCGACCTCGCGGACATTCCCGAGGCGGCGCGTACCGCGACGGAGATCCTGCGCGTCGCGCGCGCGTGCGGGCTGCCGCCCGGCCTGCACCGCATGGAGGACGTCCTCCTGGAGTTCCATCTCTCCCGGCCCGGCCCCAGCAGCCGCAGCATCGCCGCCCTGCTGGACCCGGTCGCCGACCGCCCCGAGCTCCTGGAGACCCTGCGCACCCATCTCGGGACCGGACAGGACCGCAGGGCCACGGCCGCCGCCCTCGGTCTGCATCCGAACACGGTCGACAACCGGCTCACGAGGATCACCGAGCGCACCGGCGTCGATCCGGCGTCCCCGCGCGGCAGCGCACTCGCCATCGCCGCACTGCTGCTCAGGGAGACGGAGTACGCCCAGGAGCAGGGCTCCTAGGCGTGCTGTCCGGCAGGTCCACCGGAGCCGGGCCTGCTCCCACGGCACTCCGCCATGCGGTGGATCTCCATGGCGGCGCCTCCGCCGCATGGGGGAAGCGGATCATGCGCCGGACCGATCCACTGCGCGGTGCGGATCCAGAACAGTGATCGCATGGCAATCCAGCGAGACGAGTCCGACGACGGCGGTCGAGGGGACCGAGCGGCCTGTGCCCTCCGGGCAGAGCGCATTGCCCGCGAGACGGGAAACCACCCCTGCCGGGTGACGTACGACGCTACCGGGACGGGTGCCGGAGCGTCCGTGCGAGCGGTCCACGCACGGAACGATGCCCGCAGCCCCGAGTTCTCCCGGGCCGCACGTCCGGCGAGAACGACGCCGGCCCTTCCGCTGCATCCCGGCAGTCAACCGTGTTGAGGACGATGAGGGACCACCTGTGGCGATTTGGCTCATGTCGTTCCCGGCGTTCGCGTGCCTACTGGTCTTCTTCGCCCTGATGGAGAGCGCGTGGCGATGGTTCACGGGGCTGGGCCTGATCCCGTGGCTGCGCAGGCGCACGGGGCGGTCGTTGTCGAACACGGCCTTCGACGAATTCACGGCGGTCGTGAACGGAAACAAGACGGTGGAACTGGAGCAGCGGCGGGTGGAGCTGCTGCGGCGGGACGACGAGAGCGACGGTGCGCCGCCGCGCTCCAGCATCGACCTGACCAAGGGCACCGCGTTCATCGTGTTGCCACAGGAAGCGGACGGCCCGTGCGCTGTCAGGCGCGATGCCCGCGAGGGCCGACGGTGAAAGGCGAACCGGAGGGAACGGGCGCAGAACCGTCCACGCTGTGGGGGCGCATCGCATGCTTGTGGGCAGCCGCGTTCGCCGGGTTGCACTTCTACTGGGCCGTCGGCGGTGATGTGGGGCTGAGCATCTCCGCCGGTCCGCTGGCCACCGAGCGCCCGCTGTGGTTCGTCGTAGCCGGTCTGTGGGGTGTGGGTGCACTCTGCCTCCTAGGCGCCCTGCTGGCATGGCTGCTTGCCCGGACCAGGCTCCGGGGCGTTCCCGCTCTGCTCGCAAGGGGGCTGGGGTGGGGCGTCAGTGCCCTCCTACTGGCCCGTGGCATCGGTATCGAGGTGCTGCTGCTGACCAACACAACGCATCTGGACACCTCCGTGAGCGTGGGACAGCGGACCTGGACGCTGGTCCTCTGGAACCCCTGGTTCATCGCCGGAGGACTGGCCTTCGCTCTCGCCACCCTTCGGTCCCGCAGGCATACCGACGCAGAAGTCAGCCGATGGACCGCCCGTACGCGCGCAGGGTGCGCAGGGCCTCGATGGTCACGCAGGGCCGCGCCTCCAGGGCCGTACCGGGTGCCCACTGCTGCCAACGGACGGGCCAGCCGCCGTCCTCGGCCTGATCGCCCTCCAGGAAGTCCAGGGCGCGCCCCATCTCCTCGTCGGTGAACCAGGTGCGCGCCAGCGACTCCGGGACCTTGGCGAAGTCGTACGGGAAGTGGTGCTCGCCCGGCGCGTACCCCGGCGCCACCGGGAAGGCGTCGCGTCGCGCCGGGTCCAGCACCACGAGCCGCTGCTCGCGCACCAGCCGCCCCAGCCGGTCCGCGACCGCCTCCGCGCGCGGGCGGTCCTGTGCGCCGTCCAGGAACGCGACGGCCGCCTGCACCTCGTACGGGTGCGACTTGTCCAACGACTCGACCGCCCGCCAGCAGAAGTCGGTGGCCCGGAACAGCCAGGCGTGCCACACCTCGTTGTGGTGCAGCAGCCCCACCACGGGCCCCGTGGCCAGCAGCGCGCTCGGAGGGTCGTCGAGGACCGGCACGAACGGCGCGGCCGGGTAGCCCCGCTGGCTGGGATGGACCGCCGGAAGCGCACCGTCCGGCGTCGAGACGGACGTCAGATAGCGGCACACGTGCTCCGCACGCTGGCCGCCGCAGCGGCCGATCGAGTCCAGGACGTGCAGCGCGTGCGCCGTGTGCAGGGGCTGGCTGACCGGGCCGCGCAGATCCGGCTCGAGCGCGTGCCCGTAGCCGCCGTCCTCGTTGCGGTACGCGTCGAGGGCGGTCTCCACGGCGTTCGCCTCGGCGGAGCCGCCGTGCCGGAAGTGGTAGGTGAACCGGCGCTGCTCCAGGACGCGGGCGGTGAGCCACATGAACTGCTCGGCGCGGGAGAGCGGGGAGGACCCGGTCGGCTCGGTGGGCGACGGGGGGAGTGGGGATGCTCCGGATTCGGCCATGGACCGACGGTAGGGCGGAAAGCGCTCCCGGTACGGCTCCCGGCCCCGGCTGCACTCTCAGGGCGGGATACTGAGGGCATGCGGTTGACGGTCTTCTGGCAGCGAATGGCGGATCACTTCGGTCCCGAGTACGCCGACAGCTTCGCGCGCGATCACGTGATGTCGGAACTCGGCGGGCGCACCGTGCACCAGGCGCTCGACGCGGGCTGGGAGGCCAAGGACGTCTGGCGCGCCGTGTGCACCGCGGTGAGCGTCCCCGCCGACAAGCAGTGACGTGATGCTCCTCACACATCTCCCCGTGGACGCGCGCCGGATGCGACCCGACGGCGGCCTTGTACGCGGGACGTGAGGTGCCGGGCGCCGGCTGCGCGGAACGGGTCCGTGGGATCGCCCGCGCGCGTGGGACGTGACGTGCCGGCGCCTTCCCGCGCGTGGGACGTGTCGGGCGCCCCGCGCGTGGGATGCGACTCATCGGGCCGCCGGGGCGGCGGGTTGTCGGAGGCGTCGGCGACACTTGGCCCGTGGCCCCGACAGACGAGACCGCGCAGGTCGCCCAGGACGAAGCCCCGCTCGGCACGACCCCGACCCCGCCGCCCGGCCCCGGGCAGGCGCCGGGACGGGTCGCCCGCATGCCGCGCTGGCTGCCGCGCGCCATGGTGCTCGCCCTCGCCCTGGTCGCCTGCTTCCAGTTGGGCAGTTGGGCGTTCCACCAGCTCACCGGGCTGTTGATCAACATCCTGATCGCGTTCTTCCTGGCGCTGGCCGTCGAGCCGGCCGTCAGCTGGATGTCCTCGCACGGCATGCGCCGGGGCCTGGCCACCGGGCTCGTGTTCCTGGCGGTGATGATCTTCGGTGCGGGTTTCGTCACCCTGCTCGGCTCGATGCTCGCCGGGCAGATCCTCGGCATGGTCCAGGACTTCCCCGGCTCCCTCGACTCACTGATCAACTGGATCAACGGGACCTTCCACACCGAGCTGAACCGGCTCCAGGTCCAGGACAGCCTGGTCCACTCCGACTGGCTGCAGAAGTACGTGCAGAACAGCGCGAGCGGTGTCCTGGACGTGTCCGCCCAGGTGCTCGGCGGTCTCTTCCGCCTGCTGACGGTGCTGCTGTTCTCGTTCTACTTCGCCGCCGACGGGCCCCGGCTGCGCCGGGCGCTGTGCTCGGTGCTGCCGCCCGCGCGGCAGACCGAGGTGCTGCGCGCATGGGAGATCGCCGTCCACAAGACCGGCGGCTATCTGTACTCGCGCAGTCTGATGGCACTGATCTCCGGCGTCGCGCACTACGTCCTGCTCGTGGCGCTGGGCGTGCCCTACGCGCCGGTGCTCGCCGTCTGGGTCGGCCTCGTCTCCCAGTTCATCCCCACGATCGGCACGTATCTGGCGGGCGCACTGCCCATGCTGATCGCCTTCACGGTCGACCCCTGGTACGCGCTGTGGGTGCTGGTGTTCGTCGTGGTCTACCAGCAGTTCGAGAACTACATGCTCCAGCCCAAGCTGACGGCGAAGAGCGTGGACATCCACCCCGCGGTCGCGTTCGGCTCCGTCATCGCCGGCACGGCGCTGCTCGGCGCGGTCGGCGCGCTCATCGCCATCCCGGCGGTCGCCACGCTCCAGGCGTTCCTCGGGGCGTACGTGAAGCGGTACGACGTGACGGACGACCCCCGCGTGCACGGGCACCGGCGCCGCGGCACGGCCACGCTCCTCACCCGCGTCCGCGGAGCGGTGCGGGACCGGCCGGGGACGGCGGGGGAGCCGGTACGGGAGCCCGCGGCGGGACAGGCGCGCACGCAGGGCGAGGCCTGACGCGGAAGCGGGAGGCGGCTCAGTACGTGAGGGCCGCCCACACGCCCGCTCCGAGCACCGCCGCGGCGTAACAGCCGACCGCCGCGTACATCACCCGCTCCCTGACGCGCTCGCTCCACGGCGTGCGGGACATCAGCCAGGCCAGGGCCGGCAGCACCAGCACGGCGTGCAGGCTGACGCCGTGCAGCGGCTTCAGGGGTGCCGTGGAGTGGTAGGCGGCCTCCTGGTGGCCGGTCCGGGTGAGCACCACCCCGCGCGCGATCATCGCCGCGCCTGACCCGAGCGCCACGAGCAGGATCGCGAATCCGGCGCGCAGCGCGAGCGGCATCCCGGCGGGCCCCTCGGGGCGGCGCCGGAACGCCGCGGCCGAGAACACCGAGAGCAGCACCACGAGGACGCCGCCACCGACCGCCAGCGCCATGGAGACCGTGGTGTTGAACGCGCCCTCCATGTCGAGGTGCGACGGCACGTGGCGCCATGCCTGGAGCGTGATCCCGCCGACCTCGAGGACACAGTCGGCGGCGAACACGAAGAGGAGCGCCGTGCGCAGCCGGGCATCCATGCGCAGGTAGGACGTGACCCAGGTGACGGCCGCGAGTGTCAGACCGAAGGAGAGCCCGAACGTCACCGGTTTGCGCCAGGAGACAGGCCCGTACCAGGGGCCGCCGTCGATCGCGAACACCACCAGGTGCAGCAGCCCGGACAGGACCAGGAGGGCCCCGGTCGCGCAGCAGAGCCGCTCGGCGGGGCGCAGCGCCCGCCACCGCGTGCGCAGGGCGGAGCGGCGGGGCCCTCCTGGTCCTGCCGGGGATGCGGCCGGGGCGTGCGGCGATGCCGTGCCGGAGGACGCGCCGGCCGGCGGCGCGGTGCCCGGCGAGGGCAGGGGGATCCGGCGGGAGGATCCGGTACGGCTCTTCATGGGCCCAGCTTCATGACCTCGCGCACCGTGGTCGTCGTCCGGCCGAAGGCTTCTGCCGTACGACCTGGGGAGTAGCCCCGGGGGCCGTCGGGACCGGCCCGTGCGCCGCGGCGCGGGCGCCCGGAACGGGTGTGTGGTGCGCTTGACACCAAAATCGAACATCCATTCTTATGGGGTGTCCGGTGGTGCTCGCCCGGGAGATTTCCCGGCGGATTCCGGGGGAAGACCCCGAGTTATCCACAGGCCGGACGGGCGTCGGGGCGCATTGTCAGTGGCAGGCGTTAGCGTCTTTGACGTGAAGCGATCGACTCAAGCAAACCGGGTGGAACCCATGGCAGGAACCGACCGCGAGAAGGCCCTGGATGCCGCACTCGCACAGATTGAACGGCAGTTCGGCAAGGGCGCCGTGATGCGCCTCGGCGAGCGGCCGAACGAGCCCATCGAGGTCATCCCCACCGGGTCGACCGCACTCGACGTCGCCCTCGGTGTCGGCGGTCTGCCGCGTGGCCGTGTGGTGGAGGTGTACGGCCCGGAGTCCTCCGGCAAGACGACCCTGACGCTGCACGCGGTGGCGAACGCGCAGAAGGCGGGCGGCCAGGTCGCCTTCGTGGACGCGGAGCATGCCCTCGACCCCGAGTACGCGAAGAAGCTCGGCGTCGACATCGACAACCTGATCCTGTCCCAGCCGGACAACGGTGAGCAGGCCCTGGAGATCGTGGACATGCTGGTCCGCTCCGGTGCCCTCGACCTCATCGTCATCGACTCCGTCGCCGCGCTCGTCCCGCGCGCGGAGATCGAGGGCGAGATGGGCGACAGCCACGTCGGTCTCCAGGCCCGGCTGATGAGCCAGGCGCTGCGGAAGATCACCAGCGCGCTCAACCAGTCCAAGACCACGGCGATCTTCATCAACCAGCTCCGCGAGAAGATCGGCGTCATGTTCGGCTCCCCGGAGACCACGACCGGTGGCCGGGCGCTGAAGTTCTACGCCTCGGTGCGTATCGACATCCGTCGTATCGAGACCCTGAAGGACGGCACCGAGGCGGTCGGCAACCGCACCCGCTGCAAGGTCGTCAAGAACAAGGTCGCCCCGCCCTTCAAGCAGGCCGAGTTCGACATCCTCTACGGCCAGGGCATCAGCCGTGAGGGCGGCCTGATCGACATGGGTGTCGAGCACGGCTTCGTCCGCAAGGCGGGCGCCTGGTACACGTACGAGGGCGACCAGCTCGGCCAGGGCAAGGAGAACGCCCGCAACTTCCTGAAGGACAACCCCGACCTCGCCAACGAGATCGAGAAGAAGATCAAGGAAAAGCTCGGTGTCGGCGTGAAGCCCGAGGCTCCGGCCGCCGAGGCGGGTGCCGACGCGGCAGGCGCCCCGGCCGCCGCCGACGACGCGGCCAAGGCGGGGTCCGCACCCGCCGCCAAGGTCACCAAGCCCAAGGCCGCGGCGGCCAAGAGCTAGGCCGTGACCCGACGAACCGACTGGCCGGAGTACGCCGGCTCCACGGGCCCGGCCGAGCCCGCGAGCCCCGGCGGCGCCCACCAGGACGGCGGTCCCTCTTCCTCGTCGAGGGCCGGGAAAGGGGGACCGCCACAGGACCCGGCGGAGCGGGCGCGGGCGATCTGCCTGCGCCTGCTCACCGGTACCCCGCGCACCCGCAAGCAGCTTGCGGATGCGCTGCGCACCAGGGACATCCCCGAGGACGTGGCGGACGAGGTGCTGTCCCGCTTCGAGGAGGTCGGCCTGATCGACGACGGTGCCTTCGCGGGCGCCTGGGTGGAGTCCCGGCACCACGGCAGGGGCCTGGCCCGGCGGGCACTGGTGCAGGAGCTGCGGACGAAGGGCGTGGACTCCGCGCTGATCGACGAGGCGGTGGGGCGGCTCGACGCCGAGCAGGAGGAGGCGACGGCCCGTGAGCTCGTCGCCCGCAAACTGCGCTCCACGCGAGGCCTCGACCGTGACAAGCGGTTGCGCCGCCTCGCCGGCATGCTCGCCCGCAAGGGCTACCCCGAGGGCATGGCCCTCCGTGTGGTCCGTCAGGCCCTGGAGCAGGAGGGCGAGGACACGGAGGACCTTGGGGACGAAGGGTTCTGAGGCCGTGCGCGACGGCGGGCGCCCCTGCGGTGAGGGGCGCCCCGGTGGCGTCCGGCGGAGAACCCGAGGCGCACCCGTCCGGCGGAGGACCGGCGGCGCGCTCCGGAAGCCGTGACCTCAGCCGTTCCACGCAGGACCGGTCGCCGCCGGCCGGCGGTTGCCGGGCCCTCCGTGTCCTAGGCCTGTGTCTGCGCCTGGGCCTGCGCTTGTGCTCGTGCCTGGGGAGGCTCGGTGACCGGTAGGCCGGACGCTCTCCACGCCTGGAAGCCGCCGATCAGATCGGTCGCGCGGTGCAGGCCGAGCTGCCGAAGTGACGCGGCCGCGAGACTCGACGCGTAGCCCTCGTTGCAGACGACCACGACCCGCAGGTCATGGCTCGTCGCCTCGGGCGCGCGGTGGCTGCCCCGCGGATCGAGACGCCATTCGAGCTCGTTGCGCTCGACGACGAGGGCTCCCGGGATCAGCCCGTCGCGCTCCCTCAGCGCCGCGTACCGGATGTCGACGAGCAGCGCACCGGAGGCCGCGTCCTCGTACGCCTGCCGCGGATGGACGCGGTCGAGGTCCGCACGCACCCGCTCCAGCAACTCGTCGATGCCGACGGGCTCTTCGCCGGCGCCCGTGGTCCGCCCGCTCACTGCCAGTCCTCCGGGCGCTCGACGGATTCCAGCCGCAGGACCTCACCCGTCCGGCTGTACCGGCGGATCTGCGGGAGCGGCGGGTAGTACGCGTGGACGGAGACGGCGTGGCCGGTGCCGGAGGCGTTGAGCACCTCGTGGACATGATGGCGGTCGAAGGCCCTGCCCTGCCCGGCGCCCAGCCGGCGCTCACGGTCCACCCCTTCGGCGAGCTCCAGGGTCTTCCAGCCGTCGGCCGGCAGCCGCACGGTGAGGGAGTTCTCCGTGAGCGTGCCGGCGGCGGTGACGAAGGCGCCGACCGACTCGGCGTGGTCGTGCCAGCCGGTGCCGGTTCCGGGCGGCCAGCCGATCAGCCAGGCCTCGCTGCCGCCGGGTCCTTCGAGCCGCATCCAGGTGCGGCCGTCCGTGTCCAGCGGAAGCGAGTCGATCAGATCGTGGTCGGTCGCCGTACGGCGCGCGAAGTCGAGCAGTTCGGCGGAGGTGGGCGCTTTGCCGGGCGCGTTGGTGAGCGCGGTGGCGGGCTCGGAGTGGGACACGGGTACGGGGTGGGACACGAGTGCCGTCCTGGAGGATCGCTGGGACCGCGCAGCCCTGCCCGGCAGTCGTGGCCGGGAACCGGTGAGTCCCGGAGAGGGGGCCGACTACAGGGGGCGCGTGGGCCGAATGCGCGTACGCCGGAGGTACGCGAGGCGCGCGGAGTGGGGGCGGGTGAGGTTCAGCAGGACGGACGACACACGCAGCCCGCGTACCGGAGGAGGTCCATATGGACCCTCCGCCACAGGCGCACATCGGTGTCGGTCACGCTCCGGAGTAGACCATGGCCGTGGGGGCCGGTCAACTCACGTTCGCAGTGCGGACGCCGTTTCGGCCGGGTGGTCGGCCTGGCCGCCGAGCGCCGCATCGGCCGCCGCGTACAGCGCCTCGGGGTGCACTCCGCCGAGCGCGGTCACCAGGTGTCCGTCCGGGCGGATGAGCAGCACACTGTGCGCGGCGGCGCCCGGATAGCTCTCGGCCACCAGCAGTTCGGCACGGTGCGGCAGGGCCGCCACCGCGCCCGCCAGACGCGGCATGATCCCGGCGCCCACCCAGTGCCGGCGCTCCCACACGCCCGTGCCGGGCGCGACCAGCAGCACGATCAGACGGCTGCGTCCCAGCCGCTCCCGCAGTCGTACGAAGGTCCCGTCCTCCGCCGTCACCCGGACGTCGGTGATCTGCGCACCCGGTGCCGTGTCCACCTCCGAACCGGCCGCGGAGTCCATGGGCGCGAGCGGCGAGTCGGCGTACACGCCGGGCGCTCCCAGCGGTCCGCGTCCCAGGTGGCCGTCCAGGAGCAGCGCGTCGTGACCGCGTGCCGCCCCGGGGACGTACGAGCGCAGCCCCCCGCCGCCGCGCAGGACGGGAAGTGCCTGGTCGGCGGCGCGCAGCCGTGCCGCGACGACGGCCCGTCGCTCCGTCTGGTAGCTGTCGAGCAGCTTCTCGTGCGGGCCGTGGTGCCACACCTGGGCCAGCTTCCACGCCAGGTTGTCCGCGTCGCGCAGGCCCTCGTCGAGTCCCTGGGTGCCGAGTGCGCCGAGCAGATGCGCGGCGTCCCCGGCGAGGAACACCCGGCCGGACCGCCACCGGCGGGCGAGACGGTGGTGGACGGTGTGCACCCCGGTGTCGAGCAGTTCGTACGGCGGAGTGGGGCCGTCGCACCAGCCGGCCAGCGTCTCCCGCACACGCGCCACCAGGGCGTCGGGCGTGACCAGCTCGTGCCGCGGCGGCAGCAGCCAGTCCAGGCGCCACAGCCCGCCGGCGAGGGGGCGGCAGGTGACCTCGCTGCCCGCCGACCGCCACGGCGGCATCCGATGGATCAATGCCTCGCCGGGCCAGGGGAGTTCCGCGCGCAGCGTCGCGACCGCATGCCGCTCGACGGCCGTGCGCCCCGGGAAACGGATGTCGAGGAGCTTGCGCACGGTCGACCGGGAACCGTCGCACCCCACCAGATAACTGCCGCGCCACCATGTGCCCTTGCCGCCACGCGTGTGGGCGGTCAGCCCGCCCTGCTCCTGCTCGATCGAGTCGAGCCGGCTCTCCACGGCGACCTCGATCAGCCGCTGCCCGGCGACGGCCTCACGCAGCGCAGCGGTCAGCTCGTGCTGGGCGATGTGCACGGGGGCCGGGTCCTCGTGACCGAAGGTGACGCGCTGGACCGTCTGCCTGCGCCGCAGCGAGCGCAAGCCGGACCAGCGCGCTCCGGGGACCGCCAGGTGCGTGCCCGTCAGCCGTTCCACGAAGGCCGCGGTGTCCTCGCGCAGCACGACCGTCCGCGCGGCGCGCTGTTCGTCCTTGCCGGACCCCTCGTCGAGGAGGACCGAGGGCACGCCGTGGCGCGCCAGCGCGAGCGAGAGCGCAAGCCCCACGGGCCCCGCCCCGACGACGATCACCGGGTCCACGGCGCGGCTCCCGCTGCCCGGAGGCTGGTCCCGAGGGGTGCACGGAGGCGGGCAGTTGACGGTGGAACGGGGTGAGCGATCACAGAACGTATGCAACCCACTGCCGTGGCCCCCGTCAAGCGACGGAGGCAGTGGCGAGCACACCACTGCCTCCTGAGGCTACCGATGGGTCGGATGATCCTTGTGGGACCTCCGTCCGGGACGGCGTGTCAGATACCGCCACCGCCGGCCATGGCACCGCTACCGAAGTCCGACACCGTGTCCGCGGCGGGAACCACGGCACCCGTCGACTTCTTGCCCTTGCGGAGCCTGCCCTCCAGCCAGCTCGCGAACGTCGTCAGCGTGAAGTTCACGGCCACGAAGAGCGCGGCGACGATCGTGAAGCAGGCGATCGTGTTCGCGCCGTACGCCGCGCTCATCGGGCGCACCGACGCCAGCAGCTCGGAGAAGTTGAGCATCGCGCCGCCGAGGGCGGTGTCCTTCACGATGACCACGAGCTGGCTCACGATCGCGGGGAGCATCGCCGTGACCGACTGCGGCAGCAGGATGGTCCGCATGACCTGGCCCTTGCGCAGACCGATCGCCATCGCGGCCTCGGACTGGCCCTTGGGCAGCGACTGGATGCCCGCCCGCACGATCTCGGCGAGGACGGACGCGTTGTAGAGGACGAGGCCCGTGACCACGGCGTACAGCGGCCGGTCGTCGGAGCTGACGTTCGAGAACTCGCCGTACACCGCGTCCGCGAAGATCATCAGCACCAGCACGGGGATGGCACGGAAGAACTCGACGATCACACTGGCGGGGACGCGGACCCAGAGGTGGTCGGAGAGCCGGGCTATGCCGAAGAACGCACCGAGCGGCAGCGCGATCACCATGGCGAGCGCGGCGGCTATGAGGGTGTACTCCAGGCCGGGAAGTATGTACGTCGTCCAGGACTGGGAATCCGTGAAGAACGGCTTCCACTTGACCCAGTCGAGCTGGCCCTTCTCGTCGAGCTTGCTGTACACCCACCAGACGACGGCCGCCGCGACGGCCAGGAACGCCACCGAGTAGACGATGTTGCGCCGCTTCGCGCGCGGGCCCGGCGTGTCGAACAGGACGGAGCTCATCGCTTCACCGCCACCTTCTTGCCCACCCAGCCGAGCAGCAGACCGGTCGGCAGGGTCAGACAGACGAATCCGAATGCGAAGACGGCGGCGATCAGAACGAGCTGGGCCTCGTTCTCGATCATCTTCTTCATCAGCAGCGCGGCTTCCGCCACACCGATCGCGGAGGCCACCGTGGTGTTCTTGGTCAGGGCGATCAGGACGTTCGCGAGCGGTGCCACGACCGCCCGGAAGGCCTGCGGCAGGATGACCAGGGTCAGCACCTGTGTGAAGCTCAGCCCCAGGGCGCGGGCCGCCTCCGCCTGACCGGTCGGGACCGTGTTGATGCCGGAGCGCAGCGCCTCGCAGACGAAGGCGGAGGTGTAGGCGATCAGGCCGAGCACCGAGAGCCGGAAGTTGACGACGGTGAAGTCCTGGGCGCCGAGGCCGATGCCCAGCGTCTGGAACAGGCCGAGCGAGGTGAACAGGATGATGACCGTGAGCGGAACGTTCCGCACCACGTTCACGTACGCGGTGCCGAAGCCGCGCATGAGGGGCACCGGTCCGACCCGCATGGCTGCGAGCAGGGTGCCCCAGATCAGGGAACCGACCGCTGAGAAGACGGTGAGCTGCACCGTCACCCAGAAGGCCCCCCACAGGTCATAGCCTTCAAGAAAGTCGAACACGTTATCCCGCGCTTCCGCGTAGCTGGAGGGCGCGGCGCGCCGCCGCCTCGGCTGGCGGCGCGCCTGCGGACCCTGCGGATGTTGTCCTGGCCGGTCCGGCCGTTACTTGACGATCTGGCCGATCTTCGGCGCGGGCTCGTTCTTGTACTGGGCCGGGCCGAAGTTCGCCTTCACGGCCTTCGCCCACGAGCCGTCGGAGACCATCTTGGCGAGCGCCGCGTTGATCTTCTTCTTGAGCGAGTCGTCGCCCTTCATCAGGCCGATGCCGTAGTTCTCGTTGGACAGCTTCAGGCCGGTCAGCTTGAACTTGCCCTGGAACTCCTTCTGCGCGGCGTAGCCGGCGAGGATGTCGTCGTCCGTGGTCAGGGCGTCGACGGCCTTGTTCTCGAGGCCGGTGATGCACTCCGAGTAGCCGCCGTACTCCTGGAGGTTGGCGTGCGGGGCGAGCTTGTCGTGCACGTTCTGCGCCGACGTCGAGCCCGACACGGAGCACAGCTTCTTCTTGTTGAGGTCCTTCGCGCTCTTGATCGTGTTGTCGTCGGCGCGGACCAGGAGGTCCTGGTGGGCGAGCAGGTAGGGGCCGGCGAAGTCGACCATCTGCTTGCGCTCGTCGTTGATCGAGTAGGAGGCCACGATGAAGTCGACGTCACCGCGCTTGATCATCTGCTCGCGGTCGGCGCTCTTCGCCTGCTTCCACACGATGTCCTTCTCGCCGTAGCCGAGCTGCTTGGCCACGTACTTCGCGACGTCGACGTCGAAACCGGCGTACGAGCCGTCGGGCAGCTGCTGGCCCACGCCCGGCTGGTCGAACTTGATGCCGATCTTGATCTTCTTGCCGTCGCCGTTGTCGTCCTTGGAGCCGCCGCAGGCGGTGGCGGTGAGGGCGAGAGCGAGGGCGACGGAGGCGGCCGCGGTGACCTTGCGGAGCTTCATGAGGAACATTCCTTATGGGTCGGAAGGGGGTGTAACGGGCGCGCTCAGGGGCGTGCGTTCCCGTCGGGACGGTGCGGCGGGGCACCACGCGTCGGGGTGGGGTGGGGTGGGGGCGACGGGCGACGCGCGCCGGACTCGGGCGCGCACGCCGTACGTCAGTGGTGCAGGATCTTCGACAGGAAGTCCTTGGCCCGGTCGCTGCGCGGGTTGCTGAAGAACTGGTCGGGGGCCGCCTCTTCGACGATGCGGCCGTCGGCCATGAAGACCACGCGGTTCGCGGCGGAGCGGGCGAAGCCCATCTCGTGCGTGACGACGACCATCGTCATGCCGTCGCGGGCGAGCTGCTGCATGACCTCCAGCACCTCGTTGATCATCTCGGGGTCGAGCGCCGAGGTCGGCTCGTCGAAGAGCATCACCTTCGGGTTCATCGCCAGCGCCCGTGCGATCGCGACGCGCTGCTGCTGACCGCCGGAGAGCTGCGCCGGGTACTTGTCCGCCTGCGTGCCGACGCCGACGCGGTCCAGCAGGGCGCGCGCCTTCTCCTCGGCCTCCTTCTTCTCCGTCCTGCGGACCTTGATCTGGCCCAGCATCACGTTCTCGAGCACGGTCTTGTGCGCGAAGAGATTGAAGGACTGGAAGACCATGCCGACGTCGGCGCGCAGCCGGGCCAGCTCCTTGCCCTCCTGGGGGAGGGGCCTGCCGTCGATCGAGATGGCTCCCGAATCGATGGTCTCCAGGCGGTTGATGGTGCGGCAGAGGGTCGACTTCCCGGACCCCGAGGGCCCGATCACGACCACGACCTCACCACGACCGATCGTCAGGTCGATGTCCTGGAGGACATGCAGTGCGCCGAAGTGCTTGTTCACGTTCTTCAGCACGACCAGATCGTCGGTGGCGGGTACGGCGTCCTTGGTCACCGAAACATTGGTCATCGGCTTGGTGCTCCGTCCTCCTCGGTTGGCAGGACAGTAGGGAAGCCGTACAACCAGTGTCATTACATCTGAGCGAGAATTGAGCATCACGATCCGGTGTCAACCGGACACCGACGGTCAGTGGCGACGGACGCGTGCGATACCGGCTCCGTAACGGAACGTGTCCGGAACCCGAAGCCTCTTGACGCGGTCCTTATCCATCGGGGTGGATGCCATGGTGCGCTCCGTGCGCGTGCAGGTGTACACAACAGGACCGAACGACCGATGAACCGAAGGGGGCCGGGATGAGACTGCTTCTCGTCGAGGACGACGACCATGTGGCCGCTGCGCTGTCCGCGGTCCTCGCACGGCACGGCTTCGACGTCACGCACGCCCGCAGCGGCGAGGAGGCCCTCCAGGCGCTGCTCCCCGGCGAGACCTCGGCCAAGGGACCCTTCGGGGTGGTCCTGCTCGACCTCGGGCTGCCCGACCAGGACGGGTACGAGGTCTGCGGGAAGATCCGCAAGCGCACCAGCACCCCCGTGATCATGGTGACCGCCCGCTCCGACGTGCGGTCCCGGATACACGGTCTCAATCTCGGCGCCGACGACTACGTGGTGAAGCCCTACGACACCGGGGAACTCCTCGCGCGTATCCACGCCGTCAGCCGGCGCAGCGTCGCGGGCGACGGGTCCTCGCCCGCCGATGACGACCTGCGCCTCGGGCCCGTCCACATCGAACTCCCCAACCGCCGTGTCAGCGTGGACGGTACGGCGGTCCAGCTCACCCGCAAGGAGTTCGACCTGCTCGCGCTGCTCGCCCAGCGCCCGGGTGTGGTGTTCCGCAGGGAGCAGATCATCAGCGAGGTGTGGCGGACCAGTTGGGAGGGCACCGGGCGCACACTGGAGGTGCATGTGGCGTCGCTGCGCTCCAAGTTGCGCATGCCCGCCCTGATCGAGACCGTGCGCGGCGTGGGCTACCGCCTCGTCGCCCCGGCGGCGTAGCGGGCCAGGGTGCGCACACGACTTCTCCCCCTGCTCATCGTGCTGATGGCCGGCGTGCTGCTCGCGCTCGGCTTCCCGCTGGCCGTGCGGGTGGCCGCGGGGCAGCAGCAGCGGGTGGTCGTCGACCGCATCGACGACACGGCACGGTTCGGGTCGCTCGCCCAGTTCGTCACCGTCCGGCCGTCCGGTTCGCGGGTCGTCGTCAAGGACGAGCGCCAGGAGACCCTGCAGAAGGAACTCTCGCGCTACAACGACGTGTACGGCATCCGTGCGGGCGTCTTCTACCGCGACGGCACACCCATGGCACACGCACCGGCGAACTGGTACCTGCCCTCCAAGGGGGCGGTGCGCACGGCCTTCCAGGAGGCGCTGTACTCGCGCCCCGGACACGACCCCAGACAGGTGTGGCCCTGGCAGCGCCGGGGCCGTCTCGTCGTCGCATCGCCCGTCATCCGGGACGGCGACGTCATCGCCGTCGTCGTCACCGATTCCCCCACCGCGCAGATGCGGGCGAATACGCTGCACAGCTGGCTGATGATCGCCGCGGGCGAGGTGGCCGCGATGGTGCTGGCCCTCGCCGCGGCGCTGCGCCTGACGGGCTGGGTGCTCCGTCCGGTCCGCGTCCTCGACGCCACCACCCACGACATCGCGACCGGACGGCTGAAGTCCCGGGTCGCGGCCGCCGGCGGACCGCCGGAACTCCGCAGACTGGCCCGGTCGTTCAACGAGATGGCCGACCATGTCGAGGAGGTGCTGGAGCAGCAGCGCGCCTTCGTCGCCGACGCATCGCACCAGCTGCGCAATCCGCTCGCCGCCCTGCTGCTGCGCATCGAACTGCTCGCCCTGGAACTGCCCGAGGGGAACGAGGAGATCGCCTCGGTGCGCACCGAGGGCAAACGCCTCGCCCAGGTCCTCGACGACCTGCTCGACCTGGCGCTCGCCGAGCACGCCGCGGCCGACCTCCAGCTCACCGACATAGGCGAGCTGGCCGCGGAACGTGTCGAGGCCTGGCGGCCGCTCGCCGAGGACAAGGGGGTACGGCTGCGCGAGCACTGCCCAGCGGTCACGGCGTGGGTGGATCCGGTCGCCCTGTCCAGCGCCCTCGACGCGGTGATCGACAACGCGCTCAAGTTCACGCCCGAGGGTGCCGAGGTCGTCGTCACCGTCGCCTCGAACGGTGACACGTCCACCATCGAGATCGCCGACGCCGGCCCCGGTCTCACGGCGGAGGAGCTGGCCCGCATCGGTGACCGCTTCTGGCGCAGCGGCCGTCACCAGAACGTGAAGGGCTCGGGCCTCGGCCTGTCCATCTCGCGGGCGCTGCTGGCGGCCGGCGGCGGGTCGCTCGTCTTCGCCCGCCACGAGCCGCAGGGCCTGAAGGTCACGGTCAGCGTGCCCCGTACGGAGCCGGTGGCGATCACCTAGGGCCTGTCGTCACATTCCCGTCTGCCCCGCGGGGGGCCGGCCCCACGACGCGACCGGGCGCAGGGCATCCGCCGGGCTCACGGTTTGACCGAGCGGTAGTAGCGGCTCGCCCCCACGTGCAGCGGGAGCGGGTCCGTGTACAGCGCGGTCCGCAGGTCGACCAGCTGTGCCGCGTGCACCTGCGCGCCGATGTGGTCGCGGCTGTCGATCACCGTGCGGGTCAGCTGTTCGGTCAGCTCCGGGTCCGTACGGTCGGTCGTGACGAGCAGGTTCGCCACCGAGAGCGTGGAGACCGCCGAACCCTGCTGGGCCGCCGGATAGGCGTCCGCGGGCATCACGGAGGCCCGGTAGTAACGGGAGGCGCCGCCCTGCGCGTGCAGCGCGTCCACCAGGCTGCCCAGTTCCAGGAAGCGGATGTCGAAGCGCTCGGACAGCGCCCGCACGGAGTTCGTCGGCAGACCGCCCGACCAGAAGAAGGCGTCGACGTCCCCGTCGCGCAGCGCCTTGGGCATCTTGTCGATGCCGATGGAGACGGGCTCGATGTCCTTCCCGAGGCTGAGTCCTGCCGCCCGCAGCACCCGGTCCGCGATCAGCCGCACACCGGAGCCCACCTGCCCCACCGCGACCCGCTTGTGCCGCAGGCCCCGCACCGAGAGCACCCCCGACTTCCGGGGGACCACGAGCTGGACGTAGTCGTCGTACAGCCGGGCGCAGCCGCGCAGCCGGTCCGCGCCCGGGCGGCCGTCCAGCCGGTACTTCTCCACGGCGTCGGCGGCGGCGATGGTGAAGTCGGCCTGTCCGGTGGCCACGCGCTCCACGTTCTGCTGCGAGCCCTCGCTGTTGCGCAGCCGTACGTTCAGGTCCGGCATGTCGTGCGCGAGCGCCGTCTCAAGGAGCTTCCCGTACAGCTCGTACACGCCCGACCGCACGCCCGTGCTGATCGTCACCGTGCCGCCCGGGGCGCGTTCGCCGAGCGGCAGCACCCACCACAGCAGCAGACCGAGCGCCACGAATGCCGCGACCGCGCTCTGGAGTGCGCGACGTCTGCCGATACGGGGGAGTGCCTGGAGCATGCGCGCGATCCTGCCAGGTCGCCCTGCGCACTGACCAGGCCCCCCGGCCCCGCGGGCGGCCGTGGACCCGGCAGACGTGCTCGTACCCCGCCGCAGCGACTGCCCTGGTGGACGTGCGGAGGGGGTCGTGAGAACCCTCCCGGGCGGAGGCTCTAGGGTTCAGTCACGCGGTAGCAGGTGCGGGACGAGGGGGGGCTGGTCTGCATGGCCGTCATGGCGAGCCTGTGTGTGGGCGCGTGCGTCGCGCCGACCCGGAGCCACGTGGCCGGAACGCACCGCCCCGGGGTGCAGGCGCCTGGGAGACCTCGTCCCGGTTTCGCCGGAGCCGGGGCCCCCATGGACCGTACGTCGGCCTCGACGGACCGTGCTCCGGCCCCGGAAGTCCTGGGGAGATCCGGCCACTGAATGCCGTCGCAGAGCTTGCGGACATCGCGTTCCGGTTGCCTGCCGTATGTTTGTCCTGCCGCCCACGCGCGGTAATCTGTCGTATTTTACCGCGGCGTCCCTTATAGGGGTGCCGATGGCGAGCGCCGGAAATCGTGAAGGACGCGCCCCGGGCGGGCTGTGATACCGAGACGATAACGACACAAATTTTGGCGCGACTACGTTATGTGTCATCGAATCCGAACCCTGAGAAGCGAGCCTTGGAAGATAATGCAGTTGACCACTGGTGCTATGGCCACCCGTGCAGACCGCGCAACATTCGTCCTGGCCGTCGCTCCCGTATGTGCGGAGCGGACCCGAGAGTCGGTCCGCACCTCCGGCGGTGGACGGAGCGTCTCGTCGAGAGCCTGGCGTGCAGGAATGCCGCCGTCTAACCAGGACTGGATCTGAGGACCGCTCGCCCGGCGACGCATCCGCCGGACCCGGCGCCGGCTCGGCCATCCGCTCGGCGGACGGTTCACCCCGACAGTGGCGGGTCCGTGCCGCGGCATCATCCCGTTTTGTGGACTTTCTGTGAACGGACTCGTTCCGTGCGCATGCATGAAGTGTTGTGCGTCACATTCTGCATCTGGCTGAAACCTTCCGGCGGCGAAGTCCGTGGGTTCTGTAAATAGGAAATAAATTCACCGCTCGTCAGCGGCGCGTTAACTGGTGCGGGGCGGGTGGAACGCACGTCTCCGCTGCGCCTATATTGGCAGTCGGTTGCGAGCCGGATGACTCCGGCTCGGGCGGTACAACGGGGCAAGAAAAATCGGGGGTCAATGGCGTGAATGCCGAGAACGCAGGACAGGAAGAGATAGAGGTAACGTACTCAATTCTCGGGTCGCTGAACGTCATGGCCGGGAACACGCCCGTCGCCGTGAGCGGCCCCCGGCAGCGGACCATCCTCTCCATGCTGGTGCTCGCCTGGGGACGTGTCGTCTCCGTGGACAGCCTGGTCGACGCGGTGTGGGGCGACCGCCCGCCGGCCACGGCACGCACCCAGATAGCGATCTGTGTGGGCGCCCTGCGCAAGGCGTTCAAGCAGGCCGGGGCCGGGGGCGACGTCATCGCGACCGTCCACCCCGGGTACTCCCTGAAGACCGCGCGCAGCGAAACCGACGCGATGCGGTTCTCGGCGCTGGTCGCCCAGGCCGCGGCGAGCACGTCCCGGGGCGAGCCGAACGAGGCGAGCGCGCTGTACCGGAAGGCACTCGACCAGTGGCAGAGCAGCGCCTTCGCCGGGGTGACCGGACGGCGTATCGAGGACGAGGCGACCCGCCTCGACGAGATGCGGCTCGCGGCCTACGAGGCCTGGTCCGAGGTGGAGCTGAGGCTCGGACGCCACCAGGCGCTGATCTCCGAGCTGGCGGCGGTGACACAGGAGTACCCGTTCCACGAGCAGCTGAGGCACCATCTGATGCTCGCCCAGTACCGGGCGGGACGACGGGCCGAGGCCGCCGAGGGATTCCGGTCCTGGCGCAGGCACTTCGTCGGCGAGCTGGGGCTCGAACCCAGCCCGGCCATCCTCGAGCTGCACAGCGCGATCCTGCGGGACGACCCCGATCTGACGCTCTCCGTCGACGTGGCCGACGCGCAGGCCGCGACCCGTCTCGTACCGGCGGAACTCCCGCCGGAGCCCGCGGGTTTCGTCGGCCGCGGCGAGGAACGCACCCTGCTGGACTCCCTCGTCACGGACCGTGGCCCCCAGGTCGCACTGGTCACCGGGGTCGCCGGGGTCGGGAAGACCGGCCTGGTCATGCACTGGGCGCACCAGGTGGCCGAGGAATTCCCCGACGGCCAGCTGTACGCCGACTCCTTCGCGAACGACGCCGAGCAGGGACGTGTCTGCACGCACGCCATGGCCGGGCGCTTTCTGCGCGCGCTCGGACTGCCCGCCGAGCGGATTCCGGCGGACGCGGGCGAGCGGATCTCGTTGTACCGCAGCGTGCTCGCCGATCGCCGCGCCCTGATCATCCTTGACAACGTTTGCACGATGGAGCAGGTGAGGCCGCTGCTGCCGGGCAGCGGGCGCAGCCGGGTCGTCGTCATCGGCAGAAAGCACCTGGCCGCGGACCACGACGTCGTGCAGATCCGGCTCGGGCTGATGCCGGGGGCGCAGGCCCAGGAACTGGTCCGGCAGATCGCGCGGACCTCGCCGTTACCCCGTCGCGACGGAGGCTTTCCGGACCGGGGCGACGGCGCAGCCATGCACGAGCTGGTCCGTCTGTGCGGCGGGCTCCCGCTTGCGCTGCGCATCGCGGCGGGGCGTCTCGCCTCCAAGCCGCACTGGTCCGTGGAACACCTGGTGCACCGGCTCTCCGACGAGCACCGCCGCCTCGACGAACTCAGCCTCGGTGGTCTCGAGGTCCGCGCCAGCTTCGCCCTCACCTACCGGGCCCTCTCGCACGAGGCGGCCCGGATGTACCGCCTGCTCGGCCTGCTCGACGTTCCCGACTTCGCCGCCTGGGTCGGCGGTGCGCTCCTCGGCATCCCGCCGGGCGAGGCGGAGGACGTCATGGAACAGCTCGTCGACGCCCACTTCCTGACCGTGTCCGGCACCGACGCCACCGGCACCCTCCGGTACCGGTTCCACGACCTGCTGCGGCTCTACGCCCGTGACCGCGCCGAGTCGGACATCCCCCGGAACGAGCGTGACGCCGCCCTCACGAGAGCCTTCCGCGGATTCCTGACCCTGGCCGACGAGGGCCATCGACGCGAGTACGGCGGGGACTTCGCCATCGTCCACGGCACCACACCGCGCGAGCGGGACCTCCTCCCCGACGCCGTCGTCGACGGCCTTCTGCACACACCGCTCGACTGGTACGAGGCGGAGCGCGCATCGCTCGTCGCCGTCGTCGCCCAGGCCTGCGACCTCGGACAGGATGAGCTGGCCTGGGAGTTGGTGATGTGCAGCGTCGTGCTCTTCGAGACGCGCAGCCACCACGACGACTGGCGGTACGTCAGCGAGCGGGCGCTCGAGGCGACGCAGAAGGCGGGCAACCGGCGCGGCGAGGCCGCCATGTGCTTCGAGCTCGCCTCGGTCGAGATGTTCCAGCAGCGCTTCGACCTGGCCGTTCCGCTCTTCCGCTCGGCCCTGCGCCTCTTCGACCGGGTGCAGGACACGCACGGGCGGGCGCTGACCCTGCGGAACATGGCGATCGTCGAACGGGTCCAGGGCGATCTGCGGTCCGCGATGGACCTCCTCAAGGAGGCGCGGGCCACCTTCCGTTCCGTCGGTGACCTGTCCGCGGAGGCCCACGCGCTCAACCAGATGGCCCAGATCGAACTGGAGTGGCAGGACCCGGACACCGCGGTGCGGCTCTCGCTGGAGGCCGTGCGCATCGCCGGCCGCCTCGGGGAGACCCGCGGCGGCGCCCAGGCCTATCACCGGCTGGCCGGTGCCTATGTGGCGCGGCAGCAGTACGCCGAGGCCGAGGACGCGTACGGCCGCGTGCTGCGGATGGTGCGCCGCAAGGGCGACACCCGGGGCGAGGCGTACGCCCTCCTGGGACTGGGGGAGAGCCGCCTCGCCGCCGGCCACCCGGCCGATGCCGAGGGCGATCTGCTCGATGCGCTTCAGCTGGCGCAGCGAGGCGTCGACCTCTCGCTGCTCGCACGGACGAATCTGGCGCTCGGCAGATGCTTCGAGCGGCTGGACCGGCCCACGCAGGCCGCCCAGTACCTGCGGGTGGCGGTGAGCATGTACCACCAGTTCGGCTCCGTTTCCGGGGAGAGGGAGGCGGCCGATGAGCTCGCCCGGATGACGTTCAGTCGGACGACCGGACTGCGCTGCTGAGTTCGGACGGCCGCACCGCGCCGCCGAGTCCGGACGCCCGGACAACGGCGGGCGACGGCCGGTGGCTGCGGCGGCGCACCCACTGCGCCGCCGTGGCCACGACGGCCGCGAGCAGTGAGACCGCGGGCCCGATGAGCAGCGGCGCCAGACCGTCCGATGTGAACGAGCCGCCCAGATAACCGAGTCCGGTGGTGCAGGAGACGAAGAGCGACTCGGCGATCACCGCTGCAAGCAGGTAGTGGCGCAGCGGGAGGTCGACGACGCCCGCGGTGAGTCCCCCGACGCCCCGGCCCGCAGGGACGAACCGCACGGCGATCAGGGAGGCGATGCCGTGCCGCCGGAGGCTGCCGACGGTCCGCTCCAGGGTGCGCCGCCGCAGACCGTCGCGCGAGAGCCAGCCGATCGCGCGGTCGCGGGAGCGGCGGCCCAGCCAGAAGACCGCCATGTCGCCGAGGACGGTGCTGACGAGCAGGGTGACGACGAGGACCGGCACGCTCAGCCTGCCGGCGGCGGCGAGGGCACCGGCCGCGGCCAGCAGCGCCGAGTTGGGCACCATCGGAGGCAGCGTCACCAGGACCAGCAGTGCGTAGAGACCATGAGTGCCGCTCACGAAGGACCACCTCCTCTGGACGTACTGTTCCGGGCCGCGTTCGGCAGCGGGCATGCCGAGGCTGACAGGCGCCGACGGCGGATCGCAAGGCGGTCCGGACCGTGACGGGGAGAATCCTCAGCGAGGCGGACCGGGGTTACGACCTCAGGCGTAGCACCCCCTACTTGAGAGCTAGAGGCGAAGTGCACTCCTGAGCGTGATCCGGACGGCGGGCGGCCGTCCCTAGTCTGATCTGCAGATCTTCGGCACGACATCCCCAACGGAGAACACGAGGAAAGGAGCCGCCATGCGGGCTGCTCGGCTCAGGCGCGGGCTGCTGATGGCCGCGGTCGCGGGCTCCATCGTGGCGTCGGTCACGGCGGCCGCGCAGTCCCTCACCCCGGGCACCCCCCGCGCCCCGCACCTGCCCGCGGTCCGGGCCGCGGACCTGGACGGGCGTTACGCGGCGAACCGGCGCTTCATCCTCGAGTCCGAGCGCGCCGCGCGGCGCCTGCACGACACCGGACGGGCCCGTGCGCTGGGCAGGTTGGCACGGCCCGGGCGGCAGTTCCTCTCCTTCAGCCCCGTCGGCGACGGACAGGCCGTGGAGGTGCTCGGGAACCTCGCCCGGGCCGACCGGATATCCGTGATCGTGCCGGGCTCCGACACCACCGTCGACACCTTCGACCAACTCGGCACCACCTATGCCTCGTTGAACGGCGGGGCGCGGGCGCTGTACGCCGAGGAGCGGCGGCTGGCCCCGAAGAAGCACATCGCCGTCGTCGCCTGGTACGGCTACCACGCGCCGCGCACCATGAGCCGCGACATCGCCGTCGCCGGCCGCGCCGATGATGGCGGCCGCCGCCTGAGGAGCCTCCTCGCCACCCTGCACCGGGTCGACCCCGGGGCTCCGGTCGCGATGCTCTGCCACTCCTACGGCTCCGTGGTGTGCGGAAAGGCCCTGCGCGGCATGGACGCCGACGCCGCGTACGCCCCCTCGGACGCGGTGGTGTTCGGCAGCCCCGGACTGGGCGTGAACTCCCGGGCCGAGCTGCACACCCGGATACCCCTGTGGGCGGGCCGGGGAGCGACGGACTGGATCACCCGGGTCCCGAACGTCAGCGTCGACGTGATGGGCGAACGCATCGGCTTCGGTGCCGATCCCGTGTCCCCGTCCTTCGGCGCCAGGCACTTCCCGGCAGGGCTCCTGGGGCACAGCGACTATCTGCGGCCCGGAGGCCTCGCCCTGAAGAACATCGCCCGTATCGCGCTCGGTCGCGGATCGGAGGTCACCCGTGACTGACCTGCAGATCCCTCCCGCTCCCCGGGCCGACCGCCCCACCGACGTCCCCGACCGGGGACGGGCAGTAAACCCCCGGCTGCCCCGCCCCGGTCGGCGGACCCTCTCACAGCGGGTCCACGAGGCCGTGCTCCGTATCGACGCGGCGACCCCGGCCGGCCGTGACCGCGCGGTCGACACCCTCCGCGTCCTGGCCATCACCGGCGTGGTGCTCGGACACTGGCTGGTCAGCGGCATCGTCCTCCAGGCCGGCGGACACCTCGTCGGCGACAGCCCGCTGCACCACATGCCCGGCCTCGCGCCCGTGTCCTGGGTGCTGCAGCCGCTCGCCGTGTTCTTCTTCGTCGGCGGCCGCGTCGCCGCCCGCAGCCACGCCGCGGCCCGCGCCGCCGGAACCGGCTACCGGGCCTGGCTCGGGCGGCGCATGGCCCGGCTGCTGCGCCCCGTCGGTGCGCTCGCCGCCACCTGGGGTCTGGTCTGGGCCGGGCTGGTCGCCGGCGGCGTCGCGCACGAGACCATCCACACCCTCATGTGGCTGGCCCTCTCCCCGCTGTGGTTCCTCGCGGTGTACGCGGCCCTGACCGCCGTCACACCACTGGTGTACCGGCACGGGCTGCGCACCGCCGTCGCAGCGGGCCTGGTCGTGGCCTGCCTCGACGGGGCGCGCGCCGTGTTCGGGGACGACGGCGCGGCGGGTACGCTCCGGCTGCTGAACGTCCCCGCGGGCTGGCTGGTCCCCTACGCCCTCGGCGCGGCCTGGGCCTGCGGACACTTCGCGCGCCGTCGGCAGGCGGCGGCCCTGCTGGTCGGCGGGGCCTGCGCCATGGCCGTGCTCGTCCTGTGGTGCGGCTACCCCGCGAGCATGGTCGGGGTGCCCGATGCCACCCTCTCCAACCTCGACCCGCCGTCGGCCGCGGCCGTCGCCTTCGGGCTGGCCCAGTGCGGCGGGGCCCTGCTGCTCACCGGACCCCTGCGGCGCCTCACGGGACAGCCCGGCACGGAGGCGTCACGGAGCCGACGGCCCGGAGCCCGCCGTGCCGGGCCCGCCCAGTTCCTCTGGGCCGCGGTGGCGCTGCTGAACATGTCCGCCATCACGGTCTTCCTCTGGCACCAGACGGCGATGATGGCGACCACGCTCGTCCCGCTCGGCCTCGGGAAGTTCCTCACCGGTCTCCACACGAGCCCCGACAGCGCCTCCTGGGTCGTCGCACGGCTCGCATGGATTCCGGTCTTCGCCGCCGTCCTGCTGCTGTTCCTGACGGCCTTGCGCGGCCGTGGGACCCCGGGCAGGACCTCCACCGGGCGATAGAGGCGTGATATCGCGCCGCCCTACCATCCGCCGAATCACCGTCCCCCCACCCCGCATTGGAGTAGCCATGGCCGTGCTCGACGTCGACTACATCAGCCGCCTCTACGTGAAGTTCGAGAGCGACCTGGGCAAGGTGCGTGACGCCCAGCGCAGCTACCTCGCCGAGCGCGGAAAGGCGATGAAGCCGCAACTCGACGACTTCGAGGCGGAGATCACGTATCTGCTGCTCCGGGAGCTGCGGCCCGAGACAGTCGTCGAGATCGGCACCTTCTACGGGTGGTCCACCCGCTGGATCCTGAGCGCCCTGCGCGACAACGGCACCGGCCACCTCCACTCCTTCGACATCGTCGACAACGTCGTGAAGAACGTCGACGGCGAACTCTCCCGCGGCCGCTGGACCTTCACCCAGGGCGACGTCCGGGAGAACCTGGCCAAGGTGCCCGACGACACCGGCTACCTCTTCATCGACGCCGACCACGGCGCGCGCTTCGCCCACTGGTACATAGACAACCTGTTCCCGGCCGTCCCCGCGCGGACGCCCACCAGCGTGCACGACGTCTTCCACGGGCGGCGGCCCAAGCCGCTGAGCGAGGGGTCCGTCATCATCAAGTGGCTCGAGCAGCAGGGCATCACTTACTTCACCCCGTCCACCGCCAAGGCGCCGGAAGTCACCGAGCAGCTCGGCCAGGTGAAGAAGGAACTGGGGCTGGACACCCCGGTGCGCACCAGCCGCCACAACCCGATGATCTTCTTCGACCTGCCGTAGCCCGTAGCCGTAGCCGCTGCGACGGCGACTTTCGAGGCGACACCCGCGCGTCGACTCCGCGGCGGTCCGCGCGCCCAGCGACGAGCACCGAGGTTCCGATGTCCGACCAGTTCCAGATCGCCGTCCCGAACGCGGACGGCAGCGACGCACTCTTCCACTGGCTGCGCACCATGCGGGAGGAGCATCCGGTGTGGCAGGAGGGCGACGGGCCCTACCACGTCTTCCGCTACGCCGACGTGCAGCGGGTCGTGTCCGACCCGAAGACCTTCTCCAACGACGCCAGCCGCGTCATGCGGCATCTGAAGCCGCTGACGGTGGGGAACATCAACTCGATGGACCCGCCGGAGCACGGAAAGCTGCGCCGGCTGGTGAGCCAGGCGTTCACCCACCGGACGGTGTCCGAGCTGCGGCCGCGCATCGAATCCGTGACCCGTGGGCTCATCGACGAGATCGTGGACGAGCGGTTCGACCTGGTCGACGCGCTCACGTATCCGCTGCCGGTGATCGTGATCAGCGAACTCCTCGGCATTCCCGCCGAGGACCGCAAGCTCTTCCGCGGATGGGCCGACGGGTTCATCGACCTCGGCGAGCAGTCGATCCCCCCGGACCGTTTCGTCGCCGCCTTCCAGGAGGCGACCCGGGAGATGGACGACTACCTCCTCGACCACGTGCGGCGGCGCCGCGTCGCCCCCCGGGATGACCTGATCAGCAGGCTGGCGGTCGCCGAGGTGGACGGCGAGCGGCTCACCGACGACGAAGTCGTCAAGTTCTCCGGGATCCTCTTCCTGACCGGTCACCTCACCGCGACCCTGCTGATCGGCAACGCCGTGCAGCTGCTCGACGCGCACCCGCGGGCCTGGGCCGAACTCCGCGCCGACCGCACCCTCGTCCCCTCCGCCGTCGAGGAAGTCCTGCGCCTGCGCTCGCCCTTCACGACCGTCAGCCGGGTGACGGTCACCGACGTCGAGGTCGGCGGCCGGCTGATCCCGGCCGACAGCATGGTGACGCCCTGGGTGATCTCCGCCAATCATGACGAGACGCAATTCCCGGACGCCGGCGCCTTCGACATTCGGCGCACTCCGAACCGGCACATCGCCTTCGGTCATGGCGGACATTTCTGCGTCGGTGCGCCGCTCGCCAGGATGGAAGCGGATATTGCGCTCAATGCCCTGATGGACCGGTTCTCCGAGGTCACCGTCGACCCCGAAGCGCGGCCCGCCTATCACGCCCGGGGAATGTACGGGGCGAAAAGCCTCCCAGTGCTCGCTCAATAACGAGACAAAAACTCGCCTTCCTAGTCTCTCCCGTGGATCGACCCGGCCGGCACGGTGGGGTGTCATTCATCGACACGGGAGACACGGCGTGATCAATCGAGTTGTCATTGTAGGCGGCGGCACCGCCGGGTGGATGAGCGCCACCTATCTGAAGGCGGCTTTCGGCGATCGGGTGGATGTCACCCTGATCGAATCGGACAAGGTCTCGACCATCGGTGTCGGAGAAGCGACCTTCAGCACCGTCCGGCATTTCTTCGACTATCTCGGCCTGGACGAGCGCGAATGGATGCCGCACTGCGCCGGCGGGTACAAGCTCGGCATCCGCTTCGAGAACTGGCGCGGAAAGGGGCACCACTTCTACCACCCCTTCGAGCGGCTGCGGACCTCCGACGGCTTCACCCTCGCCGACTGGTGGCTCCAGATGGGCGACCGCAGTGAGCCCTTCGACCGGTCCTGCTACGTCACCACGGCCCTGTGCGAGGCCCAGCGCTCGCCGCGGATGCTCGACGGCTCCCTCTTCGCCAGTGGCCTCGACGACTCGCTCGGCCGCTCCACCCTGGAGGAGCAGCGCGCCCAGTTCCCCTACGCCTACCACTTCGACGCGGGCCTCCTCGCGCAGTTCCTGACCAAGTACGGAACGGACCGCGGGGTCCACCACGTGGTCGACGACGTGGTCGACGTGGCCCGCGACGAGCGCGGCTGGATCACCCACGTCACCACTCGTGAGCGCGGCGACATCTCCGGTGACCTCTTCATCGACTGCACCGGATTCCGCGGCCTGCTCATCAACAAGACCCTGGACGAGCCCTTCGAGTCGTTCGAGGACGTGCTGCCGAACAACCGGGCCGTCGCCCTGCGCGTGCCGCAGCCGGACCAGGCCGAAAAGGGAATGAACCCCTACACCACGGCGACCGCCATGGACGCGGGCTGGATCTGGACCATTCCGCTGTTCGGCCGCCACGGCAACGGTTACGTGTATTCCGACGAGTTCTGCACCCCGGAGGAGGCCGAGCGCACTCTGCGGGAATTCGCCGCCCCCGGCCAGGACGACCTCGAGGCCAACCACATCCGGATGCGCATCGGCCGCAACCAGCGTTCCTGGGTCAACAACTGTGTCGCCATCGGACTGTCCAGCGCCTTCGTCGAGCCGCTGGAATCCACCGGGATCTTCTTCATCCAGCACGGTATCGAGCAGCTCGTGAAGAACTTCCCCGACGAGCGCTGGGACCCCGCCCTTGCGGACGACTACAACCAGCGAGTCGCCCGGGTGCTCGACGGCGTCAAGGAATTCCTCGTCCTGCACTACCGCGCGGCGCAGCGCAACGACACCCCGTACTGGCAGGCGACCAAGACGCGGGCCCTCCCCGACGGCCTGGCCGAGCGGCTCGAGACCGCCGCCTCGCACCTGCTCGACGAGCGCACCATCTACCCCTGGTACCACGGCTTCGAGGAGTACTCGTGGATCACGATGCTGCTCGGACTCGGTCATGAGCCGGCCGCGGCACGCCCGGCGCTCGCCCATATCGACCCCAGCGGTGCCCGCGCGGAGTTCGCGGCGCTCCAGGCCGATGCCCAGCAGCTCGTGAAGGGCCTGCCCAGCTGCTACGAGTACCTCGCGTCCATCAACAAGTAACGGGTGAACCAGGTTCCACTGCCGCCGGCGTCCGCCCCCCCACCGGGGGCGGAGGCCGGTTTCCGACCGATGGATGTGGAGGATGACGTCGCATGGCAGGCCTGCCCACTACCCGATCCGTCCCGCCCGCAGCGGACGCAGGGGTGGACCCCGGCTGCTTCCGCTCGCTGATGAGCGCCTTTCCCACCGGAGTGGCGATCGTCACGACGTACGGGGCGGACGGCCGTCCGCGCGGACTGACGTGCACTTCGCTCTCCAGCGTCACCACCGCCCCGCCGACCCTCTCCGTCTGCCTCACGTCGCGGGGCGAGAGCCTCCTGGCGCTGCGTGAGCACGGCGCGTTCGCGGTGAACCTCCTGCACGAACAGGGGCGGCAGACGGCCGAGGCCTTCGCACGTCCCGTCGCGGACCGCTTCGGGCAGACCGAGTGGCGGCCCTCGCCCGGCGCCGGACTGCCCTGGCTGACGTCGGCGGCGTTCGCAGTGGCCGAGTGCCGGGTGGTCCATCTCATCGAAGTCGGCGACCACACCGCGGTGTTCGGCGAGGTCACCGGGGTCGTGCAGGACCCGGGGATCCCCCTTCTCTACGGGGAGCGCCGCTTCTCGTCCTGGTCGCAGCTTTCCCACCCGCAGGAGCCGTCGTGCTGAGCACTCTCCACGAGCTGGTCACCGTCGATGTGATGGCCCGCTTCCTTCTGGCCGTGGCAGCCGTCATCCTGCTCAGCCATCTGCTGGGCGCCTTGCTCGGCCGGCTCGGACAGCCGCTGGTCGTCGGTGAGATCCTCGGCGGGCTGCTGCTCGGGCCTTCCGTGCTCGGCTGGCTCTGGCCCTCCGGCCAGAAGTGGCTGTTCGCCCCCGATGTCACCTCGACGCTCGGTATGGCGGCCCAGCTGGGACTGATCGTCTTCATGTTCCTGCTCGGCTGCGAACTACGGGTCGACAGTCTGCGTGAGCGCCGTTCCGCCCTCGGGGGCATCGTCGTCGGCGGCATGGGCCTTCCGTTCCTGACCGGGCTCGGCATCGCGGCCGCCGCCCCGGGGCTGCTCAAGGGCTCCGTACCGCAGTACGCCGCCTACCTCTGCTACTTCGGGCTCGCCATGTCGATCACCGCGCTGCCGGTCCTGGCGCGGATGCTCACCGACATGCGCATGGACCGGACGCCCCTCGGACAGGTCGCCCTGGCCGCGGCGGCGATGGGGGACGGTGTCGCCTGGCTCGCCCTCACCGTGATCCTCGCGGTGACCGGCACGGGCGGCGCGGGCAGCATCGCCGCCACCTTCGGGCTCACCGTGGCGCTCGTCGCGGTCACCGCCTTCGTCGTCCGTCCGCTCCTCGCGGCGGCCGTGCGGCCTGCGTCGCGGCGGGCGGGCACGGAGCGGCTGCTGCCGATGCTGCTGGTCGGCGCCCTCGCCTACGCGGTGATCACCCAGGTCCTCGGACTGCACCCGGTGATCGGGGCCTTCCTGTTCGGCACCGCCGTTCCGCGCGGCTCGGCGGTGACCGAACGGATCGCCCAGCAGTTGCAGGGCTTCACCCTGACCATCCTGCTGCCGCTGTTCTTCGCCGGTGTGGGCCTCAACGTCTCCGTGCGGACACTGGGCCTCAACCCCTGGCACTGGCTCCTGTTCGCCGGCGTGATCGTCGGCGCGACGGTGGCCAAGCTCGTCGGGGCGGGCGGCGCCGCCAGGCTGACCGGACTCAGCGCCTCCGAGTCGATGCGCTTCGGGACGCTGATGAACTGCCGTGGGGTCACCGAGCTGGTGATCGCGGGCATCGGCTGGGAGCGGCATCTCATCAGCACCACGGGACTGACGATGCTCGTCCTGATGGCGCTGGTCACGACGGCCATGACCGGGCCGCTGATGAGGCGACTCGGGGTGCCCGTGCGCCGGGACGAGGAGCCGGAGCCGGACGTGCGGACCCCCGTCGAAGTGCCGGCACGGCAATGAATTCGAAGTATCGCCGCCTCTTTCCGGTGCGATACCTGGCCAATAAGTGACCCGCCTACCGTCCTCATCGCTTTGTGGAAATGCAGTGATCGAAGTTCAGCATTCGAATCCTTGGGCCCAGGGAGGCAGAGGCGTGACGGCTGAAGACCGTGAGTTCTGGCGCGGAGTGCTGTCCGGCAGCCGGTACACCCCGGTGCCCCGGTGGTCGCGCGGGACGGGCACCCCCGCCGTCCTGCGCGCGCCCCTCCCGCAGGAGACGGCCGAGGCGCTGGAGCGCGAGGCCGGGCGACGGGAACTCTCCCCCGACACGCTGCTGCTGGCCGCGTACGTCAAGGTGCTCACCGTGCTCACCGGCGACCCGACCGTGGTGGCCGGGTGCCTGCCCGACCGGCTGCCCCTGGCCGTGACCGTCGCCGACGGCACCTGGTCCGGTCTCGTCGCCGAGACCGCCCGTACGACGGCCGCGGCGCGGAGCCACGGTCCGCACGCCCTGGACGCCCTGCGCGCCGAAGGCGCCGACACCGGCCCCCTCTTCGACGCGGTGTGGGTCGACGGCCGCGCACCGCAACCGCAGGACCTGGACGCCTCCACCGTCCTCGCGGTCGGTCTCGACCGCGGGACGGACGTCTGGGAGCTCGGTCTCGCCCACCGCCCCGACGTCCACGACACCGCCCACGCGTCCCGTGTCGCGGGCTATGTGCTCGCCGCCCTGCACACCCTGGCGACGGGCCCCGACAGCGCCCACCACGAGTGGAGCCCGCTCTCGCCCGACGAGGCCGCGGAGCAGCTCGCCGCCATGGCGGGCCCCCACCGCGACCTCCCCGCCCTGCGCGTCCACCAGCTCGTCGAGGAGCAGGCCCGCAAGCGCCCCGACGCCGTCGCGGCGGTCCACGACGGGGAGTCCTGGACGTACCGCGAACTCGACGAGCACGCCAACCGTGTCGCCCACGCGCTGCGCCGAACAGGCCTGCGGGACGAGGGCGTCGTCGCGGTCGTGACCGAGCGGAACCTGCACTGGCCGGCCGCCGTGCTCGGCGTCCTCAAGGCGGGCGGTGTGTACCTCCCGGTGGAACCGCACTTCCCGGCCGACCGCATCGCCGACATGCTGCGGCGCAGCGACTGCCGCCACGTCCTGACCGACGACGGCGCCTCACCGCACCTCGACGAGGCGCTGCGCAGCCTCGACGGCCTGCGCACCGACGACATCGCCACCCTGCTCGCCGGGGACGACCCGGTCACCGACCCCGGTGTCGCCGTCGCCGCCGACCAGCCGGCCTACATCTACTTCACCTCCGGCTCCACGGGCGCCCCCAAGGGCGCGATGTGCGAGCATGCCGGATTCCTCAACCATCTCCTCGCCAAGATCGAGGACCTGGACATCGGCGAGGGCCGTGTCGTCGCGCAGACGGCGCCCCAGTGCTTCGACATCTCCCTGTGGCAGCTGCTCGCCGCGCTCGCCGTCGGCGGCCGCACACTCGTCGTGGGGCAGCAGGACATCCTGGACTCGGCGCGCTTCGTCGACCTGCTGGAGGCCGCCGGCGTCGAGGTGTTCCAGGCGGTGCCCTCCTACCTCGAAGTCCTCCTCACCGAGCTGGAGCGCAACCCCCGCGCCCTGCCGCGGCTGCGCCATGTGTCCGTGACCGGCGAAGCGCTCAAGAAGGAGCTGGTGGAGCGCTGGTTCGGCGTCTTCCCGCAGGTCGCCCTGGTGAACGCCTACGGGCTGACCGAGACCTCCGACGACACCAACCACGCCGTTCTGCGGGGCGTACCGGACCAGCCGTCGGTGCCGCTGGGCCGCGCCGTGGCCAATGTGCGCATCCATGTCGTCGACGAGCGCCTGCGCCTGGTCCCGCTCGGCTCGCCCGGCGAGATCGCCTTCTCCGGTGTCTGCGTGGGCCGCGGCTACGTCAACGACCCGGAACGGACCGGCGCCGCCTTCGTGTCCGACCCGTACGACCCCGGACGGCGCCTGTACCGGTCGGGCGACTTCGGCCGCTGGCTGCCCGACGGCAACCTGGAGTTCCTGGGGCGCCGCGACGCACAGGTGAAGATCCGGGGCTTCCGCATCGAGATCGGCGAGGTGGAGAACCGCCTCCTCGGGATCCCGGGCGTACGGGACAGTGCCGTCGTCGTGACCGGCGAGGGGGACGGGCGGCGGCTCGCCGCCTTCTGCACGGGATACCCGGACACCCCCGAGGCCCTCAGGCAGGCACTCGCCGAGAAGCTGCCCGCCTATCTGATGCCCGGCGACCTGTACATCGTCGAGTCGCTGCCGCTGACCGGCAACGGCAAGACCGACCGCAAGGCCCTGACCCGTCTCGCCGAAGCGGACGGTGCCGCCGACGCGGCAGGCGCCGCCCCGCGCACCGACACCGAGCGCAGGCTGGCCGCCCTGTGGGCCGAGGAGTTCAAGGTCCCGGTGGAGCGGATCAGCCGCTCGTCCCGGTTCTTCGACAGCGGTGGCACCTCGCTGTCCCTGCTGCGCCTGGCGATCGCCCTGGACCGGCTGCTCACACCGGCCGAACTCAAGAGCCATCCGGTCCTCGCCGACTGCGCCGCCCTGCTCGACCGCAAGGCCGCCGAGGCCGTCCCCGAACGACCCGCAGAATCCACCGATTCCGCCGTACCCGCCGATTCCGCCGATTCCAGGAGGGCGGTCAGTTGACGGCCACCACCGACACCGCAGCAGGACAGGCACTGCCCGACGGGGCCGAGGTCGTCCTCGCCCCGGGCCGTACCCCGGTCCTCGAACTGCCCGAACGGTCCACGGGCCTGCCGGCCGACGCGGTGCGCACCCTCGTCGCCCGGCACGGAGCGCTCCTGGTCCGCGGCCTCGGCCTGCGCGCACCCGCCGACCTGGCCGACGCGGCACGCGCCCTCGGCGTGCGTCCGACGACCGAGCGCGAGGGCTTCACCGGCCGGAGCGACCTCGGCGACGGCGTCCACGGCTCCTCGCAGTGGCCGGCCGACGAACCCATGTGCATGCACCACGAGCTGAGCTACGCCGCACAGGTGCCCGGCATCGCCCTCTTCGGCTGCCTGACCGCGCCCGGGCAGGGCGGCGCCACCGCCGTCGCGGACGCCGCCCGGGTGCTCCAGGAACTCCCCGCCGAACTGGTCGACCGCTTCGAACGCGAGGGCTGGGTGCTCGCCCGCAGCTACGGCGAAGTGGGCATGAGCTGGCCCGAGGCGTTCGGCACCGAGGACCGGCAACGGGTCGACGCCTACTGCCGCGAGCACGCCATCGAGCACACCTGGCAGCCGGACGGCACCCTGCGCACCCGGCAGCACCGCTCCGCGGTCGTACGCCACCCGGCCACCGGCGAGCGGCTCTGGTTCAACCAGATCGCCTTCCTCAACGAGCTGACCCTCGACCCGGCGATCCGCGAGTACCTGATCTCGCTGTACGGGCCCGGCGCACTGCCGTTCACCACGTACTACGGCTCGGGCGAGCCCGTCCCCGCCGAGGTCGTGGCCACCATCAACGACGTGTACACGGCACAGACGATGCGCGAGCCGTGGCAGGCGGGCGACCTGCTCGTCGTCGACAACCTGCGGATGGCGCACAGCAGGGAGGCGTACGAGGGCGAGCGCGACATCGTCGTCGTCCTCGGCGACCCGGTGCGTCTCGACGACCACGTCCGCACCCCGGACGCCTGAGCCGCATCCGCGTGCCGACCCCGAACCCACACCCCTCGCTGGAGCTGTCCATGTCCCACACCCCTGTGGCGCCCTCGTTCTCCGTCATCCCAGGAGCGCAGGTCCACGCGGTCCTCGAGGGCCGTCACCAGGACGTCATCGACCTGATCGAGGCCGCGTACCGCCTGCACGGCGAGGGCGCGACCGTCAATCCGCCGTCGTACTTCCTGCGCTTCCCGGACCGGCCCTCGTCGCGGATCATCGCCCTGCCGGCCTCCGTCGGCGGCGAGAAGCCCACCCACGGCCTGAAGTGGATCTCCAGCTTCCCGGAGAACGTGGACGCGGGCATCCCGCGCGCCTCCGCCGTCCTCATCCTCAACGACCCGGACACCGGCTACCCGCTGGCCTGCCTGGAGAGCTCCATCATCAGCGCCGCCCGCACGGCGGCATCGGCCGCGCTCGCCGCGGACCGGCTGACCGACGGACGCGGACGCCCGAGGAGGATCGGCTTCTTCGGCGCCGGCCTCATCGCGCGCTACATCCACACCTATCTCGCCGGAGCCGGCTGGGACTTCGACGAGACCGGCGTGCACGACCTGTCGGCGGAACACGCCGCGGGCTTCGCCGGCCATCTGGAGGGGACGGGCCGGGCGGGCCGGATCACCGTCCACGACAGCGCCGAGGAACTCATCCGCACTTCCGACCTGGTGGTCTTCGCGACCGTCGCCGGAACGCCGCACGTCACCGAGCCCGGCTGGTTCGACCACAACCCCGTCGTCCTGCACGTCTCCCTGCGGGACCTCGCACCGGAGGTCGTGCTCGGCGCCACCAACATCGTCGACGACGTGGACCACTGCCTCAAGGCGAACACCTCGCTCCACCTCGCCGAACAGCAGGTCGGACACCGGGACTTCGTCCACGGCACCCTCTACGACGTCCTGTCCGGGAAGCTCACCCCGCCCGCCGACCGGCCGCTGATCTTCTCGCCGTTCGGCCTCGGCGTGCTCGACCTGGCACTCGGCCGGCACGTCCACGACTCCGTGCAGGCCTCCGGCGCCCTCCAGGTCGTCGACGACTTCTTCCACGACATGCGCCGCTACGGCTGAGAAGGGAGGGCGGACGTCGTGCCCACGATTTCAACTCCCCTCGAATTCAATGTGAACGACCTGTACGTCGACCTGGGCCCCTCGCTGGGGATGCCGCTCCACCTCAAGTGCGAGGGCTTCAACTTCAGCGGGTCCATCAAGCAGAAGGCCGCCCTGGAGATGGTGGAGGCGGCCGAACGGGACGGGGTGCTCACACCCGGCTCCGTGATCGTCGAGTCCTCGTCGGGCAACCTCGGTGTCGCGCTCAGCGTCATCGCGGCCAGCAAGGGCTACCGCTTCGTCTGTGTGACGGACTCCCGGTGCAACCTGGCGGCCAAACGCCTGATGGAGGCCCTGGGCGCCGTCGTGCACACCATCACCGAGCCCGCCGCCGAGGGCGGCTTCCTCGCCGCGCGACTCGCCCACGTACGCGAGCTGTGCGAACAGGACCGCCGCCATGTGTGGCTCAACCAGTACGTGAACAACGCCAACTGGCGGGCCCACCACCGCACCACCGCACCGGCGATCGACCGGAGCTTCCCCGGGCTCGACGTGCTCTTCGTGGGCGCCGGCACCACCGGCACCCTGATGGGCTGCGCCCGCTGGTACAAGGAGCACCGGCCGGGCGTACGCATCGTCGCCGTGGACAGCGTCGGGTCCGTCACCTTCGGACACCCGCCCGAGCCGCGGATGATCCCGGGCCTGGGCTCCGGGGTCCGTCCGCAGCTCCTCGACGAGTCCTTCGTCGACGACGTGGTGCTCGTGGAGGAACCCGACACCGTCCGGATGTGCCACCGGCTCGCCGGCAGCGGCTTCCTGTTCGGCGGGTCCACGGGAACGGTCGTCAGCGGCGCCGCCCAGTGGCTCGACCGGCAGCCGGCGCGGCCCGACCGGACCGCCGTGGCCATCTCCCCGGACCTCGGCGAGCGCTACCTCGACACCGTCTACCAGACCAACTGGGTCGAGGGCGTCTACGGACACGACGTCCTCGAAGCCGCCCCGCCCGCTTACGACACACGAGAGGCAATGCGATGAGCAACCCGTTCGAAGACGCCGACGGACAGTACCTGGCACTGGTCAACGACGAGGGCCAGTACTCGCTGTGGCCCGCGGACATGGACATACCGGAGGGCTGGACGGCGGCCGCACCCGCTGCGGGCCGTGCGCAGACCCTCGACCTGATCAACCGTGAGTGGACCGACATGCGTCCGCTCAGCCTGGTCCGCGCGATGGACGGGGCCGCAGACGCTGAGCAGGGGGCGGCGGCCCGATGACCACGGCCCTCGACCCCGGTTCGAAGACGCGGTCCGTCACCCTCCGGCCCGAGGACACCGCGCAGGCGGACGACACGGCCCGCCGTCTGATGGCCACCGGCGGCGCCCGGATCGACGACCCGGCCTGGGTCGACGCGGCCCGCGCCCTGTGGCCCGGTCTGCCCGCCGCGGTCCGCGACCCGCTGCGCGACTTCCGCCGCGACTCGGGCCCCAGCGGCGTACTCCTGCTGCGCGGACTCCCGGTGGACGAGCCGATGCTGCCCGCCACCCCCGACACCGCCGACGCGGTGCAGCGGGAGGCGGCCGTCCCCGCCGCCCTCCTCACGATGATCGCCTGCGCGCTCGGCGACCCGGCCGCCTACCGGCCCGAGAAGACGGGCGCCCTGGTCCAGGACGTCGTCCCGGTCCGCGGCAGGGAGGAGTTCCAGGGCAACGCCGGATCGGTGCTGCTGACCTTCCACAACGAGAACGCCTTCCACCCGCACCGGCCCGACTTCGTCATGCTGCTGTGCCTGCGCCCCGACCACGACGGCGTCGCGGGCCTGCGCACCGCGGGCATCCGCGAAGCGCTGCCCCTGCTGAGCGAGGAGAGCCGCGCCGCACTCGGCCGGCCCGAGTTCCGCACGGCGCCGCCTCCGTCCTTCGGCAGCCCCGGCGGCGCCGGCGGTCCGCAGCCCCGCCCGGTGCTCGACGGCGCCGCCGACGACCCCGACCTGTGCGTCGACTTCTCGGCCACCGAACCCCTCACGCCCCGCGCCCGCGAGGCCCTGGCCGAACTCGGCGGCGTCTTCGAGCGGATCGCGCACACCACGGTGCTCCGCGCGGGCGACCTCGCCGTCGTCGACAACCGGGTCACCACACACGGGCGCTCCGCGTTCCGGCCCCGCTACGACGGCCAGGACCGCTGGCTCCAGCGCACCTTCGTCCTCACCGACCTGCGCCGTTCCCGCGGCTTCCGCCCGGGCGACGGATATGTCCTTGACTGACGCCCCACCGCAATCCGATGAGAGGACCTGGTCCGCATGACCGCAGCCATCCGGATCGAGGATCTGGAGAAGAGCTTCGGCGCCACCGCGGCGATCCGCGGAGTAAGCCTCGAGGTGCCGGCCGGCACCGTCCTCGGGCTGCTCGGGCCCAACGGCGCGGGTAAGACCACGCTGGTGAAGATGGTGTCCACGCTGATCAGGCCGGACCGCGGACGCATCCTGGTGCACGGCCACGACGTGGTGCGCGAGGCGGACCGGGTCCGGCCCCTGATCGGCCTGACCGGGCAGTACGCCTCGGTCGACGAGGACATCTCCGGCTGGGAGAACCTGTACCTCATCTCCCGCCTCTTCGGGCTTCCCCGCCGCCGCGCCCGGGTCAGGGCCGACGAGATGCTCGAACGCTTCAGCCTCGCCGAGGCCGGGAGGCGGGCCGTCGGCGGCTACTCGGGCGGTATGCGGCGGCGGCTCGACCTGGCGGCCAGCCTTGCGGGCGATCCCAGGATCCTCGTCCTCGACGAGCCGACCACCGGCCTCGACCCGCACAGCCGCAACGGTCTGTGGGCCGAGGTGCGCAGGCTTGCCGACCAGGGCACCACCGTCCTGCTCACCACGCAGTACATGGAGGAGGCCGAGGCCCTGGCCGACGCCGCCGTGGTGATCGACAGGGGCCGGGTGATCGCCTCCGGCAGCACCGACGAGCTGCGCGGACGGATCGGCGGCCGGACACTGCGCATCCGGCCACGGGAACCGGGCGATCTGGAGCGCGTCCGCAAGACCCTCGTCAGCGCCGGACACACCGTGGCGGCCGAGGACACGGAGCACGGCGAGATCCAGCTGCCGCTGGCCGAACAGGGGCAGCAGCTCATCGACGTCGTGAAGACCCTGGGAGACGCGGACATCCCGCTGACCTCGCTCGACACCCATGTGCCCAGCCTCGACGAGGTATTCCTCCAGCTGACCGGGCCCGAGGCGGCACGAGCCGCAAGGAGCAGCGCATGACGACGTTGGCGCGCCACACGATGGCGTTCTCCCGACGCAATCTCCGCAAGTCCCTGGCGAGCCCCGGCCAGGTCCTCGACACCGCACTGATGCCGATCGTCCTGGCGCTGATCTTCATCTACGCCTTCGGCGGCGCCATCGTCGGCAACAGCTCCGACTACCGGCAGTACCTGATGCCCGGCATCATGGCCCTGAACCACACCATCGTCTCCAGGACTTCGGGCATCGCGCTCAACACCGACTTCACATCGGGCGTGATGGACCGCTACCGGTCCATGCCGGTGGCCCGGTCCGCCGCGCTCATCGGCCGCGTCGCGGCCGATTCGGTGCGGCTTCTCGTCGGCCAGCTGGTGATCTTCGCCTTCGCGCTCGCCATCGGTTTCCGCACCCGGACGGGCATCGCGGCGACGGTGGCGGCCTTCGCGGTCCTGCTCCTCTACGGGATCGCGCTGTGCTGGCTCAACGCGTTCATCGGCCTCGCCGCGCGGAGCATCGAGACGGTGCAGAGCGTCAGCATGATCGCGATGCTGCCGCTGCAGTTCGGCAGCTCCGTCTTCGTGCGGCCGGACACCATGCCGAGCTGGCTGCGGACCTTCGTCGAGCACAATCCCATGACCATGGTCGTGGACGCCGCACGCAATCTGATGATCGGCGGGCCCGTCGCCCAGCCCGTCACGGGTGCCCTGCTGTGGACCGCCGGCCTGATGGCCGTGTTCGTCCCCCTGTCGGTCTGGAAGTACCGGACCCACAGCTGAGACCCGGGGCCAGGGGGCGACGGGTCAGTCGCCCGCGACGACGAGCCCGCTCTCGTACGCATAGACCGCGGCCTGCGTCCGGTCGCGCAGCCCCAGCTTCACCAGGAGCCTGCTGACGTGCGACTTCACCGTCTGCTCGGTGATCACGAGTTCGGCCGCTATCTCCGCGTTCGACAGGCCCTGCGCGATCAGGCAGAGCACCTGGGTCTCGCGCTCCGTCAGGTCCGACACCCTGGACTTGCGTGGCGGCCTGGGCGCCCCCAGCCGGGAGAACTCCTCGATCAGGCGCATCGTCACCGTCGGCGCGAGCAGGGCCCCGCCGCCGGCCACCGTCCGTACGGCGTCGGCGAGCTGATGCGCCGACGAGTCCTTGAGCAGGAACCCGCTGGCGCCGGACTGAAGGGCCTCGTAGACGTACTCGTCGAGATCGAAGGTGGTCAGCACGAGCACCTTGGTGCCGCTGTCGCCCGCCGTGATCCGGCGGGTCGCGGCGAGGCCGTCGAGGACCGGCATCCGGACGTCCATCAGGACGACGGCCGGCTTCAGCTCGGCGACCCGCCGCACGGCCTCCTCGCCGTTGACGGCCTCCCCGACGACCCGGATGTCCGGCTGTGCGTTGAGCACGATGCGGAAGCTCTCCCGGATCAGGGTCTGGTCGTCGGCGATCAACACCTCGATGGTCATGCGTTCTCGCTCTCGCTCTCACCGGTGGGCAGCGTCGCCGCCACCTCGTACCAACCGTCGTCCCGCAGCCCGTGCGTGAGGGTGCCGCCGAGCAGGGCGGCCCGCTCCTGCATTCCGATCAGGCCGTGTCCCGCCCCGGACTGCCGCCTGACGGGCGCCGCGGCCGGACTGTTCACGACCCTGATGCCGAGGCTGCCGGGCCGGTAGGCGAGACCGATGTCGACCTCGGCACCCGGTGCGTGACGCAGCACATTGCTCAGCGCCTCCTGGACGATCCGGAACGCGGACAGCTCCACGCGCTGCGCCAGCCGGCGCGGCTCACCCGAGACCGACGTCGTCATGTGCAGCCCCGCACTGCGGACGTTCGCGACCAGGTCGCCGATGTCGTCCAGGGTCGGCTGGGGGGCGTAACGGCTCTCCGAACCGCGGGAGCCCGACGCGTCGGGCGGCGGCTCCAGGGTGTCGGAGCGCAGCATGCCCAGGATGTGCCGCAGTTCCGTGAGGGCGGAGAGCGCATTGGCGCGGATGCTCGCAAAGCTCTCGGTGAGCTCCTGCGGCGGTGCACTCACCTTGTACGGGGCGGCCTCCGCCTGGACCGCGACGACGGACATGTGGTGGGCGACGACGTCGTGCAGCTCACGGGCGATACGGGTGCGCTCCTCGAGCAGGGCGCGTCGCGATCGCTCGAACTCGGTGAGGTTCTCCTGCTGCTTCAGCAGCCGCCGGTCCTCGCTGCGGCCGCGCAGGGTCCGGACCGCGAGCAGGCCGACCCCGGTGAGCAGGGCGAGGGCGGGAAGATTGGTGTCGACGGACGGCGGCTGCACCGTCAGCGTGAGCACGGTGCCGGTCAGCACGGTCAGCACCCACAGCGGCACGGCCAGCGGAGCCGGTGTCTGCGCGGCGGCCAGCAGCGTCACGGCGACATGGGCGAGCAGGCCCATCTCGGTCCAGGGCCAGGGATCCCCGGGCGACAGGCTGCCCTGCGCCGACGCGGTGAGTGCCGCACAGCCCAGCCCGGCGAGGAGCGACAGCCACCAGGCGGGCAGGGGACGGATCAGGGCGAGCGGGACGGGTATCGCCTGCAGGACGGCGACGGCCGCGGCCCAGCCCCAGGGCAACTGGAGCCGCCCGACCAGCACCTGCGTTCCGTTGACGGCGAGGAAGCATCCCGCGAACACCGCGACGACGGCCGGCAGATGACGCGGAATCCGGGAGTTCTCACCGGATAAGTAGGGGGTGCGCGGCGGACCCCAGGAGAACAGCTCCCGGAGCGCCTCACCGGCCGGGGACACGACGGTGCGCCGCTCCCCGGAGAGGTGCTGGGCAGGGCTCCTGCGACCGGACATCACCCGACGATCGTACGTGAGCCCGTCGCGGCGGCCCGGTGGCCACCGGCCGGGCCGGGCCGCGAAACGGCTTCAATAGCGCACTGAAATCAGGGCTTCCTAGCCTGCGCGTCGGTGGTGTGCCGCACTCTTGCCGAAGCACAAGGAGTTCCCGATGAATGGTCAGACGGCCCAGGCCCAGGCGCAGGCGCGGTGGCAGGGGACGCAGCGGCCTGCTGCCGCTGTCCCGCTGCCCGAGCTCTTCGAGAACCAGGTGCGGCGCACCCCTGACGCCCCGGCACTCGCCTGGCACGGACAACACCTCGACTACCGGGAGTTGAACGAGCGCGTCAACCGGCTGGCGCGGCTGCTCATCGCGGAGGGCGCAGGACCCGAGCGGATCGTCGCGGTCCTGGTACCGCGCTCCGTCGACCTGGTGGTCTCCCTCCTCGCGGTGGCCAAGACCGGCGCCGCCTACCTTCCGCTGGACACCGAATACCCCGCGGAACGCGTCGCCTTCATGCTGTCCGACGCCGAACCGGCCTGCCTGATCAGCACATCGGACGCCGGCCACCCCGCGGCGGACTTCGCGGGCCGGACCGTGCTGCTGGACGACGCGACCGTGCAGGAGCGGATCGCACGGGCCGCGGTCAGCGACCCGCGGGACGCCGACCGGCTCGCCCCGCTGCACACCGCGTGCCCCGCCTACGTCATCTACACCTCCGGTTCGACCGGCACGCCCAAGGCGGTCGTCATCGAACACCGGGCCCTCGCCGACTACCTCACCTGGTCGCAGCGCACCTACCCGAGCGTGCGCGGCACGTCGCTGTGGCACTCGTCGGTCTCCTTCGACATGACCGTCACCTCGCTGTTCGCACCGCTGGTGTCCGGCGGCCGGGTCCTGGTGAGCGCGCTGGAGGAGGACGCCCCCGGCGAGACCCCGCACTGCACCTTCCTCAAGGCCACCCCGAGCCATCTGCCGCTCCTCGACGTCCTCCCGGAGGGCTTCTCGCCCACCGAGGAACTGATGCTCGGCGGCGAGGCCCTCATCGGGTCCGTGCTCGACGAGTGGCGCCGGCGCCACCCGGCGGCCACGGTCCTCAACGTGTACGGCCCGACCGAAGTGACCGTCAACGCGGCCGAGTTCCGCCTGGAGCCCGGCGAGCCGACACCCGAGGGCGTCCTGCCGCTCGGCCGTCTGATGGACAACGCGCGCGGCTACGTCCTGGACGCGCGGCTGCGCCCGGTCGACGTGGGCGAGCCCGGCGAGCTCTACATCGCCGGTCCTGGTCTGGCGCGTGGGTATCTGGGGCGTGCGGGGCTGACGTCGGAGCGTTTTGTGGCGGATCCGTTCGGGGTGCCGGGGGGCCGGATGTACCGGACGGGGGATCTGGCGCGGTGGCGTGCGGACGGGCAGCTGGAGTTCCTCGGCCGCACCGACCACCAGGTGAAGGTGCGCGGACACCGCATCGAACTGGGGGAGATCGAGTCCGCGCTGATGCAGGACCCCGCCGTCTCCCGCGCGGTGGTGCTCGTCCGTGAGGACCGGGCCGGGGACCAGCGGATCGTCGCCTATGTGACGGCGGTGGGTGGGTGTGTGGTCGATGGTGGGGTGTTGCGGGGTCGGGTGGCGGAGGTGTTGCCGGGTTATATGGTCCCGGC